>NZ_QTPU01000031.1:0-82404 GCF_003857805.1 Burkholderia sp. Bp9099 | reverse complement strand
ATCGGCGACGACGCGGGCTTCCTGAACGCATCGCGGATCAAGGGCAGCCACGCGGCGATCAAGACCGGCATGCTGGCGGCGGACGCCGCGTTCGACGCGTTGCAGGCCGGTCGCCAGAGCGATGAGCTCAACGCGTATCCGGACGCCTTCAGGCAATCGTGGCTGTACACGGAGCTGTACCGCGCGCGCAACTTCAAGCAGTGGATGGCGAAGGGTCTCTACCTCGGCACGCTGATGGTCGGGCTCGAGCAGAAGTTGATGGGCGGCAACGTGCCGTGGACGCTGCACCACAAGCATGCGGACCACGAGATGCTGAAGCCGGCATCGCAGTGCACGCCGATCGAGTACCCGAAGCCGGACGGCAAGCTGACGTTCGACCGGCTGTCGTCGGTGTTCATCTCGAACACGAACCACGAGGAGAACCAGCCGGCGCACCTGACGCTGAAGGACGCGAGCGTGCCGGTGAACGTGAACCTGCGCACCTACGCGGGACCGGAGGCGCGCTTCTGCCCGGCGGCCGTGTACGAGTTCGTGAAGAACGACGACGGCAGCGACCGCCTCGTGATCAACGCGCAGAACTGCGTGCACTGCAAGACCTGCGACATCAAGGACCCGACGCAGAACATCGTGTGGGTCACGCCGGAAGGCGGCGGCGGGCCGAATTATCCGAACATGTAACTGCCGAAGAACGCCGCCTCGCGCGGCGTTTTTTTTCGTCGGTTCGACGTTCGACATTCGACGCCGCCCGGCTCTCCATCGGGCGCGCGACTCATGCACCGCGCCCGTATCGGCTGCGCTAACGCGCCGCGATCCGCCGACGGAAATGCTCGGTACCGGACACGATCTTGTCGAGCACCGCGTCGAGCGCCCAGAAGCGCTCGCGCACGTCGTAGTCGATCGCACGGCAACGAATCGATCCGAACGTGCCGATCCGTTGGTGATAGATCTTCGCAAGCGCCGGGTAGCCCAGCGCTTCCGACACCGCCGAGAGCACCAGGAACGTCGACAACTCGTCGGCCAGCGCCGGATCCGAGCCGCCCTGCGTGCGCAACCATCGGTACAGGTCGGGATGGAAGTTGGTGAACACGCCGTTGAAACCGGCCGAACCCGCCTTCATCGCATCCCATGCGATCGCGGCGTTCGCATTGAGGATCTTCAGCGGCGACCCCGCGGCGAGTGCGACGCGTCGCTTCACCGTCTCCAGATCGCAGCTCACGTCCTTCAACATCACGAAGCGGCCGGTGTCGATGCACGCACGCAGTTCGTCATCGGACAGCAGTCGCCGATAAGGCGCCGGACATTCGTACAAACCGAGCGGCAGATCCGACGGCAACCGGGCGAGCAGCTTGTGAAGATGGTCGAGAAGCGCCGCGCTGCCCTTGCGCTGCGGATCGAGGCGGTTGGTCACGAGCACGACGCCCTGCGCCCCCGATTCCGCCGCGGCACGCAGCTCGGCGACCTGCGCATCCAGATCGTCGCTGATGTGCCCGGACGCGACGACGGGCACGCGCCCGGCCACCCGCTCGACCACGAAACGCGCGAGTTCCGCACGCTCGGCAAGACTCAGGAATTGCATCTCGCTCGATTGCGCGACCGCGAACAGCGCATCCGAGCCGTGCGCCAGATACCATTCGACGAGTCGCTCGAGGCCCGCGTAGTCGATCGCGCCGGCGTCGTCGAACGGCGTCAGCATCACCGGTACGATCCCCTCGATGGTTGCGCTCGATTGCCGATGTGGTTGCATCTGTTTCTCCTTCCTTCAGTGAATACGGGGGTGTAGCCGACGGACTCAGGCCGGCAGCGGTCCGGGCGCGGCGCTCGCGGACTGCTCGGGAATCGGTTTGCGCACCAGCAGCAGGTAAGCCATCGCGCCGGCGAATGCGATTGCCGCCGCCGTCAGCAGCGCGGGCACGAACGACCACCTCTGCGCGATGACCCCCGTCAGGATCGGCGCGAGCGCACCGCCGATGAAACCGCCGAAATTCTGGATCGCGCCGAGCGATGCGACACGGCTCGGCGGGGCGGCCGCCGTCGCGAGCGCCCACGAGCATGCCGACGCCGCATTGGCGAGAAAGATCACGACCGAGATGCATGCGAGCGCGACCGTGTTGCTCTGCACGAGCGCGGCCGGAATCGTGAACGCGACCATCCCGAGCATCGCGACGACCACCGCGTTGCGCCGGCTCACGACCGGCGAGCGGCTGCGGCGCGTCACCAGATCCGAGAGCCAGCCGGCAACGAGCGAACCGACGAACCCGCACAGGAACGGCACGGATGCCGCAAACCCGGTGCGCACGAGGCTCATGTGACGCTCCATCGTCAGGTACCCCGGCAGCCAGGTCAGGTAGACCCAGTTCAGATACACGGAACCGAAGAATCCGAGCAGCATGCCCCAGGTCGTGCCGTGCGAAAACAGGCTGCGCCAGTCGGCGAAGGTCAGTTTCGGCATCGCGACGGCCGTCTGCGCATCGGTATCGAGATACGCGCGTTCCGCCGCGGTCAATTGCGCGCGCGCCGGATCGCGGTACAACGCAAACCAGACGACGGCGACGACGAGGCCGAGCGCACCCGTCACGACGAATGCCCAGCGCCAGTTGAACGATGCGACGAGCACCGCGAGCAGCAATGGCGCGAGTGCGGTGCCGAGCGGCGACGCCGCGTTGAAGATCCCGGTCGGCGTACCGCGCGCGCGCAACGGAAACCAGTTGCTCACCACCCGCGCCGCCGACGGGAACTGCGGCGCCTCGCCGATGCCCAGCACGATGCGCGCGACGATGAACCAGCCGAAGGTGGACACGATGCCGCCCGATGCCTGCGCGAGCGACCAGACGATCAGCCCGATGCCGAGCAGCCGGCGCGGCCCGATGCGATCGACGAGTCCGCCGACCGGGAACTGGCACAGCGCGTAGCTCCACGAGAACGCCGACAGCAGCAAGCCCATCTGCGAGAGCGACAGCCCGAGATCGCCCCGGATTGCCGAACTCGCGACGGCCAGCGTGCCGCGGTCGAGATAGTTGACGATCCCGCTCGCCATCAGCAGCGCGAGCGCAATACGTTGTCCGCGCCGGATACGTGGCGGCGCAGTCGGAACAGCATGATTCTCGTTCATTGCGTTTGTCTCCATGTCCTGAATGGTTTCCGGGCCTCGGTCTGTTCCGTCTTCGCGGAATCTATGCGGCCCCACGCTCCACTTCCTCGCGTGTCGGAATCGACGTCTGCGCGCCGTGGCGCGTGACGCTGATCGCGGCCGCACGCTGTCCGAACGCGATCGCGTCGTCCATCGACGCGCCGCTCGCCCGGGCGGCCGCGAAGCCGCCGACGAAGGTATCGCCGGCCGCCGTCGTATCGACGGCGACCACCGCCATCGCCCGATGGCGGCCGCTCCCTGCACTTCCGCGCCAGCAGACGCCGCGCGCGCCCAGCGTGACCAGCACGTTGCCGACACCCTTCGCGCGCAGCGCGTCGGCGGCCCGCACCGCCGACGCGTCGTCGCCGACGGCAATGCCGGTCAGCGACTCCGCTTCCGTTTCGTTGACGACGAGATAGTCGATGCGGGCCAGCAATGCGTCGAACAGCGGCCGGGCCGGCGCCGGATTGAGCAGCACCGGCGTGCGATGCGCGATCGCATTGCCGATGGCGCGCGCGACGGTCTCGATCGGCACCTCGAGCTGGCACACCATCAGCGCCGCGCCGGCGATCGCGTCGCGCGCCCGGTCGATCAATTCGGCATCGAGGCGCGCGTTTGCACCGGGCACGACGACGATGCTGTTCGCGCCGTGCGCATCGACCGTGATCGTCGCGACCCCGGTTGCCTCGCCGTCGATCCGGTGCAGATGCGTCACGTCGATGCGCTCCGCCGCCAGCGCGTCGTGCAGACGTGCGCCGAACGCATCGTTGCCGACGCAGCCGATCATCGCGACCGACGCACCGAGGCGCGCGGCGGCCACCGCCTGGTTCGCCCCCTTGCCGCCGTGAACGGTCTGGAACGTGGTGCCGAGCAGCGTTTCGCCCGGCACGGGCAGCCGCGGCGCATGCGTGACGAGGTCGACGTTGACGCTGCCGACGACAGCGATCCAGGGTGGTCTGGTGTGGATCATCATCGAATGTAATCGCTTACATTTTCGACGTACAAAATGGCCTGATCGGCCTTCGTCGACGAAAACTTCACGATGCGGTTGAAATCTGTGTCTGACATAATACGGAGTAGCATCAAGATAGCGCTTACATTCTCACAGGCGAGACCGGGATTGCAAGCGGGACCACGATGAATCGAGGGTAAACGATGGCGTTTTTGACCACGCGCGGAGCCTGCAGGGCAGCCGCGCCCGGGGATAACCGATGAGTACGCCTTCATCCGGCGGTGGCGCGGCTCGCGCGCGCCGCGGCAGCGGCCGGTCGGTGCTCGGCGACGTCGCGAAACTCGCCGGCGTGTCGACCGCGACCGTTTCGCGCGTCTACAACGATCCCGGCAAGGTCTCGGCCGACGTGCAGCAGCGCGTGCGCGACGCGGCACGTGCGCTGAACTGGATTCCCAACGCAGCCGGCCGCGCACTCGCCTCCACGCGCACCCACATCACCGGGGCGATCATTCCGACGCTCGACGACCAGGTGTTCGCATCGCAGGTAGCGGGCATGCAGGCGGTCATGGCCGAGCATGGCATCACCCTGTTCCTGGGCTGCTCGAATTACGATCCGGCGCAAGCGCTCGCGCAGGTGCGCGCGATGCTGTCGCGCGGCGTCGAAGCGGTGTCGCTGGTCGGCGAAGCCTATCCGCCGGAAGTATTCGAACTGCTCGACCTGCATCGGGTGCCGTATGTCGTCACCTATGCTTACCGCGACGACAGCCCGCACTGCTGCATCGGCTTCGACAACCGCGCGGCATTCGCGCGACTGACCACGCACCTGCTCGAGCTCGGGCATCGCGATTTCGCGATCATCATGCAGCCTTCGGCCGACAACGACCGCGTGCAGGCCCGCCTGCGCGGCATTCACGAGACGCTCGCCGCGCGCGGGCTCGCGGTCAGGCCGATCCACCAGCACGAGGGCGCGGCCACGATCGCGTTCGGGCGGGCGAGCCTGCGCGCGATTGCCGACAGCGGCGCGACGCGCCCGACGGCCGTGATCTGCGGCAACGACGCACTCGCGCTCGGCGCCCTGCTCGAGGCCCAGGCACTGGGCCTCGACGTGCCTTCGCAGCTGTCGATCACCGGGTTCGACGATGTCGCGCTGGCTCGCGAAATCCGGCCGGCGCTGACGACGATGTGGGTCGACACCGATGCGATCGGCCGCAAGGCCGCCCGCGCGTTGCTCGACGCACTCGAAAACGGCGCAGCCGGGCCCGGTTGCGCGGTACTGCCGGAGCTGCGGGTACGCGAATCGGCCGCGCCGCCGGATGCGGCGGCCCAATGAAAACGGGGCGCCGCAGGCGCCCCGTTTCGCATCGAATCGGCCAAATCGGTCGAACCGGCGAGTGCCGGCTCCGCTGCATCAGGTCGCGCTGCCCGCGATCTTCGGCGTCGGCGTCTCGACGTCGCCGCACTGTGCGCGATGGCGCAGCGCGTGGTCGATCAGCACCAGCGCGAGCATCGACTCGGCGATCGGCGTCGCGCGAATGCCGACGCACGGGTCGTGGCGGCCGAAGGTTTCGACGGTCGCTTCTTCACCGGACTTCGTGATCGAACGGCGCGGCGTGCGGATGCTCGAGGTCGGCTTGATCGCGATCGACACGGTGATGTCCTGCCCCGTCGAAATCCCGCCGAGCACGCCGCCTGCATGGTTGCCGACGAAACCGGCCGGCGTCAGTTCGTCGCCGTGCACCGAGCCGCGCTGCGCGACGCTGTCGAAGCCCGCGCCGATCTCGACGCCCTTCACCGCGTTGATGCTCATCATCGCCTTCGCGATGTCCGCGTCGAGCCGGTCGAATACCGGTTCACCCCAGCCGACCGGCACGCCCGACGCGACGACGTCGATGCGCGCACCGATCGAATCGCCGTCCTTGCGCAGCGCGTCCATGTAGGCTTCCAGCTCCGGAACGATCGCCGCGTTCGGCGAGAAGAACGGGTTCTCGCGGACGTGCGACCAGTCGACGAACGGGACGTCGATCTCGCCGAGACCGCTCATGTAGCCGCGCACTTCGACGCCGAAGCGCTCGCGCAGCCACTTCTTCGCGACCGCGCCCGCGCCGACGAGCGGCGCGGTCAGGCGCGCGGACGAGCGGCCACCGCCACGGTAGTCGCGGATGCCGTATTTCTGCCAGTAGGTGTAGTCGGCGTGGCCGGGGCGGAACGTCTCGACGATGTTGCCGTAATCCTTGCTGCGCTGGTCGGTGTTGCGGATCAGCAGCGCGATCGGCGTGCCGGTCGTCACGCCTTCGAACACGCCGGAAAGGATCTCGACCTCGTCGGCTTCCTGGCGCTGCGTCACGTGCCGCGACGTGCCGGGCTTGCGGCGATCGAGCTCGACCTGGATGTCGGCTTCGGTCAGCCCCATTCCCGGCGGGCAGCCGTCGATCACGCAGCCGATCGCGGGACCGTGCGATTCGCCGAAGGTCGTGACAGTGAAAAGCGTGCCGAGGGTATTGCCGGACATGATGGAACCGCCCAAAGAGAAATGGACAAACCGATGCGCTGCCGGGGCCGCTGGCAGGCCGATCGTTTGCCGGTCGAGAAAAGAGGTAAACCGCTATTATGCCAGCCGTCCCGGACCCGCGGGCCGCGTGAACCGTTCAGACCATACTGGCCGGCCACGCAGACGGCCCGGCGCGAGAATCGTCGACCTGCGCCGTTCCGGTCGAACCGGCCGGTTTGCAGCCGCCCGCTGCCCGATACGAAGCCGCCGGGGCCCGCCCTGCCTACTTCCGCGCGCCGCGCAGCTCGGTCACCGCCGCCTGCAACGCCTCGGGCGTCGCGACCGAGGCCGCGATCGGCTCGCCGACCGCGAGCGTCAGCCGGCTCATCACGCCGCGCTTGATGGGCCGCGGCATGCGCGCATCGGCATGACGGGAGAAATAGCTGCCCCACAGCCCGCGCAGCGCCATCGGGATCACGGGCGCCGGCGTGCGGCCCAGGATCTCGGTGATGCCGTGGTGGAAGGTGTTGATGTCGCCCGTCTTGGTCAGCTTGCCCTCGGGGAAGATGCACACGAGTTCGCCGTCCTTCAGCGCGGCCTCGCATGCGTCGTACGCGCGCGCGAGCATGTCGGGATCCTCGTGGCGCGGCGCGATCGGAATCGCCTTCGCATGCCGGAACACCCAGCTCGCGAAGCGCGCCTTGAAGATCCGGTGATCCATCACGAACCGGATCGGCCGCGGGCTCGCAGCCGCCAGCACGAGCGCATCGACGTAGCTCACGTGGTTGCATACGAGCACGGCCGCGCCCTCTTCCGGGATCCGCTCCGCATGGACGAGACGAATCCGGTAGAACGTGTGCACCAGCACCCACGCGACGAAACGCAGCAGGAACTCGGGGACGAGCAGGTAGATGTACGTCGCGACCACGACGTTCAGCAGCGCGGTGACGAGGAACAGGCCGGGGATGTCGACCCCGGCCTTGGTCAGCCCCATCGCCATCAGGGCCGACAGGATCATGAACAGCGCGTTCAGGATGTTGTTCGCGGCGATGATCCGCGCACGGTGGGTCGGCGCGCTGCGGCTCTGGATCAGCGCATACAGCGGCACGCTGTAGAAGCCGCCGAACATCGCGAGCAGGAACAGGTCGGCCAGGATGCGCCAGTGACGCGCGCCGCCCAGGAATTCCCCGACCGACAGCAGATGCCCGGGCGATGGCAGCGAGCGGCTCGCGAAATACAGCTCGATCGCGAACACGCTGATGCCGATCGAGCCGAGCGGCACGAGGCCGATCTCGACGCGCCGCTGCGACAGCCGCTCGCAGAGCAGCGAGCCGAGGCCGATCCCGACCGAGAACGTCGCGAGCAGGACCGTGACGACGTCGGGGCTCGCGGACAGCACGTCCTTCGCGAAATTGAAGAACGACGTGAGGAACGTCGCGCCGACGAACCACAGCCACGAGATGCCGAGCAGGCTCAGGAACACGGTGCGGTTCTGCCGCGCGAGCCCGAGGTTGCGCCACGTTTCGCTGAACGGATTCCAGTTGATCACGAGATCGGGCTGCGGCGCGGGCGTCGACGGCACGCGCTGCGCGACGAGCCGCCCCGCGAGCGCGATGACGACGACGCTCACCGCGAGCACGCGCTCGCCGCTGCCTTCGATGCCCGCGGCCGCGCCGCCGATGATCGTCCCGATCAGGATCGCGATGAACGTGCCCATCTCGACGAGGCCGTTGCCGCCGACCAGTTCGTGGTCGCCGAGATGCTGCGGCAGGTACGAATACTTGACGGGGCCGAACAGCGTCGAGTGCATGCCCATCATGAACGTGCACAGATACAGCAGCGTCGCGCTGTGCGTGACGAAACCGGCCGCGCCGACCAGCATCAGCACGATCTCGAAGGACTTCACGAAGCGCGTGAGCGTCGCCTTGTCGTATTTGTCGGCGATCTGGCCGGAGGTGGCCGAGAACAGCACGAACGGCAGGATGAAGATCGCGGAGATCAGGAACGCGGCCGTCTTCGCGTCGACGCCGGAAAAGCGCGCGGTGTGATAGGTGACGAGCGACGTGAAGCCGATCTTGAACACGTTGTCGTTCAGCGCGCCCAGGAACTGGGTCGTGAAGAACGGCGCGAAACGGCGCTGGCGCAACAGGTCGAACTGCGACGCGTGGGCGCGCCGATCGCCGCGCGACGCGGAAGAGACTTGCGTGTGATCGCTCATGCGGAATACGCGCGAATCGTCTGGGCGAAGCTGCGCGGACCTTGGGTTGTTGTCGAAAAAACGGCGGCGCAGGCTGAACCTGCGCCGCCGTACGCCGAATGGCAGCGCCCGCGCGTCATGGCACCGGGCGCGACGCGATTCACGGCTTCTGCGCTTCGGCTTCCGATTCCGGCCAGTCGCGGATGTACGCCTTCAGCATCCGGTTCTCGAAGCTCTGCGCCTCGACGACCGTCTTCGCGACGTCGTAGAACGAAATGACGCCCATCAGCACCTTCTTGTCGAGCACCGGCATGTAGCGCGCGTGGCGCTCGAGCATCATCCGGCGCACTTCGTTGACGTCGGTTTCCGGCGTGCACGTAAGCGGCTCGTCCATCACCTTGCGCACCTGCACGTCGCCGATCGCGCCGCCGTTCACGTGCAGGCGCAGGATGATCTCGCGGAACGTCAGCATCCCGACGAGATCACCGTACTCCATCACGACGAGCGAACCGATATCGTGTTCGGCCATCGTATCGACCGCTTCGCGCAGCGGCTTATCGGGCGTCACCGTAAACAGCGTGTTGCCCTTCACTTTCAGAATATCGCTGACGCGCATCGTAGTCCCCTCATGCTTGAATGCAAAACCTTTTTCGATCCTATCGGAAAGCCTGTCAAAAGGAAAGCTCAGCCCCGCGCGGCGCGGCGGCCGCCGCTTGCGGACCCGGGCCGGCCGCCGCAAAATGACTCCATGGACGGCGGCCCGAGGAGACGGCCATGGCACATACGCATACGGAGCAATTCGCCAGCTTCGCCGATTTCTACCCGTACTACCTGAACGAACACCAGAACCTGACGTCGCGCCGGCTGCACTTCATCGGCTCGCTCGGCGTGATCGGCTGCGTCGCGATGGCGATCGCGACGGGCCACTGGCCGTGGCTGCCGGCGGCGGTCGTGTGCGGCTACGGATTCGCGTGGGTCGGACACTTCTTCTTCGAGAAGAACCGCCCCGCCACGTTCCGGCACCCGATCTACAGCCTGATGGGCGACTGGGTGATGTTCAAGGACATCTGCACCGGCAAGATTCCGCTGTAAGGCCCGCCCGGCACCGCGTCACGCCGTTTTCGGCGGCCGCGCGTGCGGGTCGGGCGCCCCGCCGGGCACCGGCCCGGGCACGGTCGCGGCCGGCGCACCCGCAAGCCGGTGCGCGGCGATCAGCGACGCAAGCGATACTTCGAACCGGTCGTTCGACAGCACCTCGAGCAATGCCGCGCCTTCGACGTGGCTGCTGCGTCGCTGCAGCTGGTACGTCAGTTCGGTGCGGTCGATCACAAGGACGTCGAACAGCTGCGCCAGCGTCAGCTGCTCCGGATTCGCCAGCAGGATGTAGCACGGCGCGCGATCGCCGCTGTC
This sequence comes from Burkholderia sp. Bp9099, assembly GCF_003857805.1. Lineage (NCBI taxonomy): Bacteria > Pseudomonadati > Pseudomonadota > Betaproteobacteria > Burkholderiales > Burkholderiaceae > Burkholderia > Burkholderia sp. Bp9099. The sequence goes on along the minus strand of NZ_QTPU01000031.1, from coordinate 72,230 downwards.
CAGCCGCGCGATCCACTCCCGCTCCTCCATCGTCGACAGCAGCCGCTGCGCGGTTTCCATGTCGCAGCGCAACATGGCCGCAAGCCGCATCGCCGTATAGCCCGCCTTGCCGACCGCGCGCGCCTCGGCCAGCCGCGCGAGCAATTCGAGCGCGTCGAGCAGGTCGCTGCCCGCATAGTGGATGCGATGGAACTGGCCGACGCGGATCGCCGGCAGCGCGGACGCCACCATCGCGCCGAGCAGCGCGATGAACCAGCTCAGATACACCCACAACAGGAACACCGGCAGCGCCGCGAACGCGCCGTAGACGGCCGTATAGGTCGGAATGCGCCGCACGTAATAGCCGAAGCCGCGCTTCGCGAGCTCGAACGCGATGGCCGCGAACAGCCCGCCGATCACCGCGTCGCGCCATGCGACCGTGCAGTTCGGCAGATACACGTACAGCAGCGTGAACGCGAGCACGGTCAGCGGCAGCGACACGAACGCGAGCAGCCATTCGACGATCGACGTCGACGGCGCGGCGCCGGTGAACGCCAGCGATTGCGTAAACAGGTACGACGAGATCGACAGGCTCACGCCGAACAGCAAGGGCCCGAGCGTGATCAGCGCCCAGTACGCGAGCACGCGCTGCGCGAACGGCCGCGGCTTGCGCACCCGCCAGATCAGGTTGAACGCGGACTCGATCGTCATCATCGTCATCACGGACGTGACGACGAGCACGATCAGGCCGGCCGTCGTCAGCCCCTTGGCCTTCGACGCGAACTGGTTCAGGTACTTGAAGATCTGGACGTTGAACTGCGCGGGCATCAGGTGATCCGCGAGGAACCCCTGCAGCGAGATCTGGAACGACGCGAACATCGGGAACGCGGTAAACAGCGCAAACGCGACCGTCACGAGCGGCACGAGTGCCAGCATCGTCGTGAACGTGAGGCTGCCCGCCACTTGCGGGATGCGATCCTCGGCGCTGCGCCGGGCCGCGAACTGCGCGAGGCGCTTGAGGGTGTCGAGATCGACGCTCAACTTCGGCAAACGGCTTCTCCTTCTCTGCTGACGCCGCGCGCCCGACGGCGCGCCGCCGCCGCGCTGCGCGACGACTTCAGCCCCTATAATAGCCGCTCGATCCAGCAGGGGCCGACTGCACCGGGCATCCGCGCGGCCGCATGCGGCCCCGTCGCCCATGAAAGACATCCTCGTCCTCTATTACAGCCGCCACGGCGCCACGCGTGATCTCGCACTCGCAATCGCGAACGGCATCGACAGCGTGCCCGGCATGCAGGCCCGCATCCGTACCGTGCCGCCCGTCTCGACGGTCTGCGAAGCCACCGCCTCCGATATCCCCGACGACGGCCCGCCGTATGCGGAGTTGCGCGATCTCGAGGAGTGCGCGGGCCTCGCGCTCGGCTCGCCGACCCGCTTCGGCAACATGGCCGCCTCGCTCAAGTATTTCCTCGACGGCACGACGCCGCAATGGCTGTCGGGCGCGCTGACCGGCAAGCCGGCCTGCGTGTTCACGTCGACCGGCAGCCTGCACGGCGGCCAGGAGTCGACGCTGCTGTCGATGATGCTGCCGCTGCTGCATCACGGGATGATGATCGTCGGCATCCCGTACACGGAATCCGCGCTCAGCACGACGCGCACCGGCGGCACGCCGTACGGCGCGTCGCACGTGTCGCAGCACGATCGCAGCGGGCCCGCGGGGCTGTCGGCGGACGAAAAGGCGCTCGCGGCCGCGCTTGGCGTGCGGCTCGCGCGTGCGGCAGCGGCCCTCGCCGACGCCCGGGCCGCCGAGGCCGCATGAACGCGCCTGCCCGCCCCGCCCGTCCCCCCGTCGCCGCCCGGCCGCGCTACGCGCTGGCCGCGGCCGCGTGCCTCGTCGCGCTGATCGCGCTGTCGCTCGCGTGGGAACTGTGGCTCGCGCCGCTGCGCCCGGGCGGCTCGGCGCTGATGCTCAAGGCCGTGCCGCTCGCGCTCGCGCTGCCCGGCGTCTGGCGGCGTAACATCTATACGATGCAGTGGGCGAGCATGCTCATCCTCGTCTATTTCGCCGAAGGCATCGTGCGCGGCATGTCCGACCGCGGATTGTCCGCGACGCTCGGCTGGTGCGAGACCGCGCTCGCCGTCGGCTTCTTCGTGGCCGCGCTGGCCTACGTCGCGCCGTTCAAGCGCGCGGCGAAGCAGCAGCGCGCCGCGTCCTGACCCTTACGCGACCGAACGTATGAATTCTTCCGAAGCCTTCGTATCCGCCTGCCGAGACGCGATCGGCGCCACCTACGTGCTGACCGAGCCGCACGACACCGAACCGTTCCTGACCGACTGGCGCCGCCGCTACAAGGGCAGCGCGTGCGCGGTGCTGAAACCGGCCGATACGGCGGAAGTCGCGGCGCTCGTCCGGCTCGCCAACGCGCACGGCGTCGCGCTCGTGCCGCAGGGCGGCAACACGGGGCTCGCCGGCGGCGCGACGCCCGACGCGAGCGGCAGCCAGGCCGTGCTGAGCCTCGCGCGCCTGAACCGCGTGCGGGCCCTCGATCCGCACAACAACACGATCACGGTCGACGCCGGCGTGATCCTCGCCGACGTGCAGGCGCGCGCCCGCGAAGGCGGCCGGCTGTTCGCGCTGAGCCTCGCCGCCGAAGGCAGCTGCACGATCGGCGGCAACCTGTCGACCAACGCGGGCGGCACCGCGGTGCTGCGCTACGGCAACGCACGCGAGCTGTGCCTCGGGCTCGAGGTCGTGACGCCGCAGGGCGAGATCTGGGACGGCCTGCGCGGGCTGCGCAAGGACAACACCGGCTACGACTTGCGCGACCTGTTCATCGGCGCCGAAGGCACGCTCGGGATCATCACGGCCGCCGTGCTGAAGCTGCATCCGCTGCCGGCCGCGCAGGTCACGGCGCTGGCCGCGCTCGAGTCGCCGCACGCGGCGCTCGACTTCCTCGCGCTCGCGCAACGCGCGGCCGGCCCGCTGCTGACCGGCTTCGAGCTGATGTCCGACTTCTGCATGCAGCTGGTCGGCAAGCACTATCCGCAACTGCGCTATCCGTTCGACCGCACGCATGCGCAGACGGTGCTGCTCGAACTGTCGGACAACGAAAGCGAAACGCATGCGCGCACGCTGTTCGAAAAACTGATGGAAGAGGCGTTCGAGGCCGGGCTCGTGGTCGACGCCGTCGTCGCGGAAAATCTCGCGCAATCGCGCGCGTTCTGGGACCTGCGCGAACACATCCCGCTCGCGCAGGCCGACGAGGGTCTCAACATCAAGCACGACATCGCGGTGCCGATCTCGTCGATCGCGCGCTTCATCGACGAAACCGACGCAGCGATCCAGCAGGCCGCGCCGGGCGCGCGGATGGTCACGTTCGGCCATCTCGGCGACGGCAACCTGCACTACAACGTGCAGACGCCCGAAGGCGGCGACCCGAAGGCGTTCCTCGCGGCATTCCAGAAGCCGATCAACCGCATCGTCTACGACAACGTGCACCGTCACCACGGCACGATCAGCGCGGAGCACGGGATCGGCCAGCTGAAGATCGACGACGCGCAGCGCTACAAGTCGCCGGTCGAAACGGCGCTCATGCGCACGCTGAAGACCGCGCTCGACCCGCGCGGGCTGATGAATCCCGGCAAGGTCCTGCACTGAAGCCCCCGTCCCGGAACGATGCCCATGAGAGTCCGCGTCCTGTCCGACCTGCATCTCGAATGCAACCAGCCCGACACGATCGCGCATGCCGACGCGGATCTCGTCGTGCTAGCCGGCGATATCCACAATCACGCGGAAGGCCTGCGCTGGGCCGCGGAGACGTTCGATCCCGACGTGCCGGTGATCTACGTGCCGGGTAATCACGAGTACTACGACGGGGAATTCGGCGCGCTCGAAACCGCGATGCGCGACGCCGCGCACACGATCGACCACGTGCATTACCTGAACAACGGCGTGTACGTCGATCCGGCGCAGCGCTTTCGCGTGCTCGGCACGACGCTGTGGGCCGATTTCTCGCTGTTCGGCGCCGACCAGGCGAGCGTCGCGCGCGCGATCGACGCGGCCATGCGCGTGATGCTCGATTTCAAGGGATTGATCCAGGTGACGTGGCCGCACGATGCGTCCGTGCATGCGGCGGCAGCCCCGGAGCGGGATTTCACGCCGGCCGACGCGATCGCGCTGCACCGGCAAGGCCGCGCGTGGCTGGAAGCACGGCTCGCGACACCGTTCGCGGGCCGCACGATCGTCGTCACGCATCATGCGCCGCACCTGCGCTCGCTGGCGGAGCGTTATGCGGAAGACCTGGCGTCGGCGGGATTCGTCACGGACATGGCGGAACTCGTGCGGCCGCCCGTGGACCTGTGGATCCACGGCCACACGCATACTTCATTCGATTACGTGACCGACAGCGGCACGCGCGTGGTGTGCAACCCGCGCGGCTATATCCGCCGGCGCACCGGCGAACTGGAGAATCCCGCGTTTGCGTGGGACAAGGTGGTCGAGCTCGGCTGAGCGCCACGCCATCGGGCCGCGTGATGCGGCCCTACCCGAGCTGAAAGGCCGCCCGATCAGCGATCGGCGCGGCGCGAGCCGTTCGACGACGGGCGCACCCGCACCGGCACCGGCTTCACCCGCGCCTTCATCGCGCGCAGCAGATCGCGCGTCGCCGCGGCGGCAGCAGCCGCACCAAGCAAAACTCCAAGGCCGATCATCAGTTGCGTATCCATTGCGACTCCGGGTGTGGGCAGTTCCAAATCTCGATGATTGAAACAGTATCAAACTGTCCGCGGTCCGTTGGTAAAAAAATGTTGCGTGAAGGACAAATCTCGTCAGATTGCACTCGACCGCGCGCTCATGTCGCAGCCGTGAACTGCGCGAGCGCGGCCTCGTCGGCTTCCAGCGTGGCCGGCAGCTCGTCGCGCAGGAAATCGACCCAGGTGCGGATTTTCGCGTCGAGGTACTGGCGCGACGGATACAACGCGTAGATGTTCATCACGTGCGACCGGTATTCGGGCATCACGCGCACGATGTGTCCGCTGCGCAGCCCGCCGATCGCCGAATAGAGCGGCAACCCGCCGATTCCCATCCCTTCCCGCACGGCCACCGCGAGCGCCTCGGCGACGTTCACGCGGAACGGCGGCGCCGTGACCGGAACCACCTCGTCGCCGCGCGGCCCCGACAGCGACCATTCGTCGAAGTGAAAGCCCGGCGCGACCATCCCGAGACAGACGTGCTGCTCGAGATCGGCCGGGGTCTGCGGCACGCCGTGAGCGTCGATATAGCCCGGCGACGCGCACACGACGCTGTAGCTCTCGCCGAGCCGCTGCGACACGAGCCCCGAATCCGGCAGGTCGCGGCCGACCACGATCGCGACGTCGTACCCCTCGTCGAGCAGGTCGGGCATCCGCTGCGCGAGCGTCAGCTCGACGTGCACGTCCGGATAGCGCTGCCGATAGCGCGCGATGGCCGGCACGAGGTAGTGCTGCCCGAGGCTCGTGAAGCAATGCACCTTCAGCTTGCCCGACGGCCGCGCGTGCGCGTCGCCCGCTTCGGCTTCGGCCTGGTCGACGTACGCGAGGATCTGCTCGCAGCGCTGCAGGTAGCGCTCGCCCGCTTCGGTCAGCGCGATCCGGCGTGTCGTCCGGTTCAGGAGGCGCGTGCGCAGGTGCGCCTCGAGATCCGACACGGCGCGCGATGCATAGGCGGTGGTCGAATTCATCTGCTGGGCGGCCGCGGTAAAGCTGCCCGCGTCGACCACGCGGACGAAGACCCGCATGTTTTGTAACGTATCCATCCCATTACCCGTATGAATCCGGAGGGATTGTTGCACAGGGGCCAACAAATATTATCTCAGGATTCGTAAAAATGACTTGCACCGTTGTCCATTTATTCAGGAATCACTGAAAAATATAATCGCATCCGACTCATCTATATCCGAAAGGGAGAAAATCGTGCGGTCTCCGGCAACAAAAGGGACGCTGGCACTGGCGGTTCTTGCAGTCTCATTAATAATGGCCGGATGCGCGAGCATGGGCGACAACAAGCCGCAGTCCGCCCGCATCGAAGCGAACACGCTCGACGCCGGCGCCGCGATCCGCGCGGCGGACCACGATGCAGGCTGGCCCGCGTCCGACTGGTGGCGCGCGTACCGCGATCCGCAGCTCGATGCGTGGATTGCCGCCGCGCAGGCCGGCAACCCGAGCCTGGCGGCCGCCGAGGCGCGCGTGCGCGAAGCGCAGGCGATGGCGCGCGTGGCGCGCTCGGCGGAACTGCCGCAGATCAACGGCAATCTGTCGCTGATGCGCCAGCACTGGCCGGACAACGTCTACTACGGCCCGGGGCCGCTCGCCGATACCGACACCTGGAACAACACCGGCACGCTCGGCCTGTCGTACCACCTCGACCTGTGGGGCAAGGACAAGAACGCGACCGAGCGCGCGCTCGACACCGCGCATGCGACCGCGGCCGACGCACGGGCGGCGAAGCTCGAGCTCGAGGTCAACGTCGTGCGCGCGTATGTCGGCATGTCGATGAACTACGCGCTGCTCGACCTTGCGCACGAAACGTTCGAACGCCAGCGCTCGCTGGCCGATCTCGCGCGCAAGCGCCTGCAGGCCGGCCTCGGCACGCAGCTCGAAGTCAGCCAGGCCGAATCGACGCTGCCCGACTACGAGCGCCAGATCGACAGCTACGAAGAAGCGATCCAGCTCGCGCGCCACCAGCTCGCCGCGCTCGCGGGCAAGGGCCCGGGCGCCGGCGACGCGATCAAGCGGCCGAGCCTGTCGCTCGATGCGCCGGCCGGCCTGCCGTCCGCGCTGCCGGCCGACCTGCTCGGGCGCCGCCCGGACGTCGTCGCGGCCCGCTGGACGGTCGACGCGCAGGCTCGCGGCATCGATGTCGCGAAAGCCGCGTTCTACCCGAATATCGATCTGCTCGCGACGGTCGGCGGCTTCGGCGTGACCGCGCCGTTCACCGACTTCCTGCGCGCGATGAATGGCGGCTGGACGGCCGGCCCAGCGCTGTCGCTGCCGATCTTCGAAGGCGGCCGGCTGCGCGCGCAACTCGGCGCGGCCGACGCCGGCTACGACCAGGCGGTCGAACGCTACAACCAGACGGTCGTCGGCGCGCTCAAGGACATCGCCGACCAGGTCGTGCGGATCCGCTCGCTCGACACGCAGAAGAAGGACGCCGCGCGCTCGGTGGCCGCCAACGACCGCAGTTACCAGCTGTCGCGCGAAGGCTTCCGCCGCGGGCTGACCGATTACGTGAACGTGCTGGTCGCGCAACAGCAGCTGCTGCGCGCACAGGAAACGGCGGCCCGCATCGACGCGGAACGCCTCGCCGCACACGCGCAGTTGATGGCCGCGCTCGGCGGCGGCGTCGAGACGGAGACGCAGACGGATGCGGACGTGCGGGGCGGCCATCCGCCGCGCGACGCGTCCGCCGCGGGTGCCGCCGCGCCGGCAGCCGCATCGGGCGCGAAGCCCGCCGCGGCCGTCGCCCGCCCCGCGCAGGTCGCGACGGCCGGTTCGGCGGGTGCAGCCGCCACGCCGGCCGCACGGTAACGCGGAGCGACCGTCATGTCAGCCTCCTCCCCCGCTTCCACGCACGCCGGCGGCGCGCTCGCGGCCTGGTACGCCGCCTTCGGCGACTGGGCCCGCAGCGACGGCGCCGCGTGGCTCTACCTGTTCAAGGCGCTGCTCGCCGCGTTCATCGCGACCGGCGTGTCGATGCGGCTCGACCTGCCGGCCCCGAAGACGGCGATGACCACGGTGTTCATCGTGATGCAGCCGCAAAGCGGCGCGGTGCTCGCGAAGAGCTTCTACCGGGTCGCCGGCACGATCTTCGGGCTGATCGCGACGCTCACGTTCGTCGGGCTGTTCCCGCAGCAGCCGCAGCTGTTCCTCTTGGCCGTCGCGCTGTGGGTCGCGCTGTGCACGGCCGGCGCCGCGCGCAACCGCAATTTCCGCAGCTACGGCTTCCTGCTCGCCGGTTACACGACCGCGCTGATCGGGCTGCCGGCATCGCAACACCCCGACGGCGCGTTCATGAGCGCGATGACGCGGGTCGCCGAGATCATGGTCGGGATCGTGTCGGCAGGCGTCGTCAGCGCGCTGGTGTTTCCGCAGTACACCGGCGAGCAGATGCGCACGACGGTGCGCAAGCGCTTCAGCAGCTTCGTCGACTACGTCGCGGCGGCACTGTCGGGCCAGCTCGACCGCGCGCACATCGAAACCATCCATACGCGCTTCGTCGCGGACGTGGTCGGCTTCGAAGCGGCGCGCAGCATGGCCGTGTTCGAGGATCCGGACACGCGGATGCGCAGCGGCCGTCTCGCGCGCCTGAACAGCGAGTTCATGAGCGTATCGAGCCGCTTCCACGCGCTGCACCAGTTGATGAACCGACTGCGCGCGGCCGGCGCGCAGGCCGCGATCGATGCGATCGAGCCGTACTTCCGCGAAATCGCGCCGCTTCTGACGCGCAACGGCGAGCCGGTGCGCTCGTCGGCCGACGCCGCGCTCGCCGCCGAACAGTTGCTCGCGTGGCGCGACGCGCTGCCGCGCCGCATCCGCGCGACGCGCGCCGCGCTCGAGACGCAGCCGGATTTCCCGCTGCTCGACTTCGACACGGCCACCGAGCTGCTGTACCGCTTCATCACGGACCTGCACGAATACGCGGCGACCTACGCGTCGCTGTCGACCGCGACGCACGAGCGCGAGCGCTGGATCGAGCGCTACGAGCCGCGCACCAACCTGACGGCGATGGTGATCGCCGCGATTCGCACCGCGACCGTGATCCTCGTGCTCGGCGCGTTCTGGATCGCGACCGCGTGGCCGAGCGGCGTGACGCTGACGCTGACGGCGGCGGCCACCTGCGCGCTCGCGTCGTCGACGCCGCGCCCGACCGCGATGTCCGCACAGATGGGCATGGGCACCGCGCTGGCCGTCTGCACGGGCTTCCTGCTGACGTTCGGCATCTACCCGCACATCGACGGCTTCCCGCTGCTGTGCGTGGCCCTCGCGCCGCTGCTCGCGATCGGCATCTTCATGACGCTGAAGCCGAAGCTCGCCGGCTACGGGATGGGCTATCTGATCTTCTTCAGCTTCCTCGCCGGCCCCGACAACATTACGCACTACGACCCGACGAGCTTCATGAACGACGCGCTCGCGCTAGTGCTGTCGATGCTCGTCTCGGCGATCGCGTTCGCGGTGCTGTTCCCGCCGACCGCGCCGTGGCACAAGAAGCGGCTGTTCGCCGACCTGCGCCACCAGGTGGTCGCGGCGTGCCACGCACGGCTCGCCGGCTTGCGCACGCGCTTCGAGAGCGGCGCGCGCGACCTGATGTACCAGGCGCACACGCTGTCGGCCGACCAGCCCGACGTGCAGCGCGACGCGCTGCGCTGGATGTTCGCGGTGCTGGAAACGGGCAATGCCGCGCTCGACCTGCGCGCGGAGCTGGCGACGCTGCCGTCCGACCCGCGCTATGCGCCGACGACACCGTGGCGCCGCGCGATCGAGACGCTGCGCGCCGCGCTGTCCGCGCTGTTCCGCAAGCCGGACGCGGCGCGCTTCGACGCGGCGCTCGCCGCGGTCAACGCCGCGATCGACGCGACCCGGCAAACGCTCGATGCGTTCACGCCGTCGCGCGAGGAGCGCCACCGGCTGCAGCGCATCCTGAGCCATCTGCATTTCGTACGCACGGCGCTGCTCGATCCGGAATCGCCGCTCGAGCCGCTCAACCGCAACCGCCCCGTGCGTCCCCAACAAGGAGCCTCGTCATGATGCCGCGTGAAATCGCCATTCTCGATGCCTACATGCCCACGGTGGTCCTGATGTTCGTCCTGGGCGCGCTTGCGACCTGGGCCGTCGACCGCCTGCTCGCCTACACGGGCCTCTACCGTCTCGTCTGGCACCCGTCGCTGTTCCGCGCGTGCCTTCTCGTCTGCATTTGCGGCGGACTGAGTCTTGCCGTTTACCGTTGATTCCGAACCATCATGATTCTCAGAAAACTCTTCGGCTTCGTCGCGACCGCCATTATCCTTCTCGTCGCGATCCTGATCGGGCGCTCGCTGTGGGTGCACTACATGGACGATCCCTGGACGCGCGACGGGCGCGTCCGTGCCGAAATCGTCAACGTCGCACCGGACGTGTCGGGCGCGATCGTCGAGCTGCCCGTGCATGACAACCAGCTCGTGAAAAAGGGCGACCTGATCATGCAGATCGACCCGTCGCACTACCAGATCGCGGTCGAGCAGGCGCAGGCGGCCGTCGCCGCCCGCCGCGCGGAACTGCAGATGCGCCGCGACGACGCGGCCCGTCGTGCCGACCTCGACGCGCTCGTCGTGTCGAAGGAAAACCGCGAGAACGCGGCGCACAGCGCGTCGAGCGCCGATGCGCAGTACCAGCAGGCGATCGCCGCGCTCGACGCCGCGAAGCTCAACCTCGAACGCACGCGCGTGGTCGCACCGGTCGACGGCTACATCACGAACCTGCAGACGTTCAAGGGCAACTACGCGGTGGCCGGCCAGGCGAAGCTCGCGATCGTCGACAGCCATTCGTTCTGGGTCTACGGCTACTTCGAGGAAACCAAGCTGCCGCGCGTGAAGGTCGGCGCGCCGGCCGAGATGCGGCTGATGAGCGGCGGCGTGATGAAGGGCCACGTCGAGAGCATTTCGCGCGGCATCTACGATCGCGACAACCCGCAAAGCCGCGACCTCGTCGCGGACGTGAACCCGACCTTCAACTGGGTGCGCCTCGCGCAGCGCGTGCCGGTGCGCATCCGCATCGACGAGGTGCCGGCCGACGTGGTGCTGTCGGCGGGCACGACCTGCACGGTCATCATCGATCCGGACCAGCGGAAGAAGTCGTAAGCGCCGACGGCCGGACGCCTACGCCGCGATGCGAAAGCGTCCGACCAGCGACTTGAGCGCCTGCGCCTGTTCGTCGAGCGCATTCGCCGCGGCGGCCGCCTGCTCGACGAGCGCGGCGTTCTGCTGCGTGCCGGCATCCATCTGCGTGACCGCGCGGCCGATCTCGTCGATCCCGGCGCTCTGCTCGTCCGACGCCGCCGAGATCTCGCCGATGATGTCGGTCACGCGCTTGACCGCCCGCACCACGTCGTCCATCGTGCGGCCCGCATCGTGCGCGAGCGCCGCGCCGTTCGCGACGCGCTCGACCGACGCGCCGATCAGCGTACGGATCTCCTTCGCCGCGGTCGCCGCGCGCTGCGCGAGCAGCCGCACCTCGCCCGCGACCACCGAAAAACCGCGCCCCTGCTCACCCGCGCGCGCCGCCTCGACCGCCGCGTTCAACGCGAGAATGTTGGTCTGGAACGCGATCCCCTCGATCGTGCCGATGATGTCGCGAATGTTCTTCGCGCTGTCGTCGATCTCGCTCATCGTCGCGACCACGCGACCGACGACTTCGCCGCCCGCCTCCGCGACGGCCGACGCATTGGCCGCGAGCGCGCTCGCCTGACGCGCGTTCTCGGCGTTCTGCCGCACGGTCGACGTGAGCTCTTCCATGCTGGCCGCGGTGCGCTCGAGCGCGACGGCCTGCTGCTCGGTGCGCCGCGACAGGTCGAGGTTGCCGGTCGAGATCTCGCCGGATGCGGCAGCGATCGCCTCGGCGCTGACGGCGATCTCGCCGACGGTCGCCGCAAGCCCGGACTGCATGTCGGACAGCGCGCGCACCATGCTGTCGCGGTCGTGCCGGCCGAGCGGAATCGGCCGCGTCAGGTCGCCGCGCGCGATGTCGGCGGCGATCGCCTTCGCCTCCGCGGGCTCGCCGCCGAGCTGCGACGCGAGGCGGCGCACGACCCGCTCGGCGATCGCGATCGCCAGCACGATCAGCGCGGCCGTCATCGCCGCGATCATCGCGAACGACGACGAGAAGATCGTTGCGGATGCATCGAGCGTCGCCTTCGACTTCGCGCCGCGCGTCTTCACGAGCATCGCGACGAGCTTCTCGAGCTTGCCGGTCTCGACCAGCAGCGACACGTCCTGCGTGCCGACCTGCCAGTTCATCTGCGACAGGTCGAGCGGCTGCGCCTGCACGAGCGCGACGAAATCGCGCAGATGGCCGCTCCACGTGCCGACCGCCAGCGAGAATGCGCGCAGTCGCGCGGAATCGTCCGCATCGGCCGGATCCGCGTAATGCTGCAGCGTCGCGAGCGCCTGGCCGATCGACGCGAGCCCCGCGCCGACTTCGGCGCCCAGGTCGTCGCGTTCCTTCGCAGTGGTGGCGGTCAGCAGCATCTTCTGCGCGCGGCTCGCGCGCAGCACCTCGGCGCGCACTTCCTCCGCCGCCCGGCTCGCGACGTGCCCCTGCTCGTAGACCGACGCAATCGACGCGTTCAGCCGGCTGATCTGCCACAGCGAGAACACGCCGATCGCGAGCGTGCCGGCCAGCAGGATCGCGAACGCGGCGCGCAGCGTCGCCTTGACGGTCCACGTCCGGCGTTCGCGCCGGGCTGCGCGCGCGTGCCGCGAGGCGGGCCTGGCGGCTGCGTCGGCCGCGGCTGTGGCCGCAACCGGCCGCGGATGCAATGAAGCTGCTTTCATCGATATTTCCCCGTATTGATCGTGCCGCCGGAAAGGTCGGTTCCGGCGGCCGGCATTCCCGCAATGGCCCGTCATGCCGCGCGTCCTGCACCCGTCCGGCTCGTGGCCGGTGCCGGGCGCGGCGCGCCTGTGTTGTCGTTGCGTCTTCTACGGCCTCGATCGGCACGCCTTGAGTCCGGACAAACACCGATCCGGTCCCGCGCGGCGCGACGAAAGGCGGACACGCCGCAGCGTTATACCCGGCCAAAAAAGGGGGCAATGGGTCGAATCGTCGTAGCAATGTCCGAATCGCGACAAAACTTGGCCGGACATTCTCGATACGCCACATTAGACTTCTTTGACGCAACAACGATTCGAACGCGCCGATCCCCATCAGAGCGCGTCCCGTCACCTCAACTCGCTCAGCTCACATGGAAACCAGCCTCGATACGGGCGCCGGCACCGCCGCCGCCCAGCCGTCTGCTCCACGCGCCCCGCGTACCGTCTACCCGGTGCTCGGCGCGATCAGCTTCTCGCACATGCTCAACGACATGATCCAGTCGTTGATCCTCGCGATCTATCCGATGCTCAAGAGCCAGTTCGCGCTGTCGTTCGCGCAGATCGGCCTGATCACGCTGACCTACCAGATCACCGCGTCGCTGCTGCAGCCGCTCGTCGGCCTGTATACGGACAAGCGGCCGAAGCCGTATTCGCTGCCGGTCGGGATGGGCTTCACGCTCGCGGGGCTGCTGCTGATGTCGGCCGCGCCGAACTTCGCGACGCTGCTGGCGGCGGCGGCGCTGGTCGGCTGCGGCTCGTCGGTGTTCCATCCGGAATCGTCGCGCGTCGCGCGGATGGCGTCGGGCGGCCAGCACGGGCTCGCGCAGTCGCTGTTCCAGGTCGGCGGCAACGCCGGTTCGGCACTCGGGCCGCTGCTCGCCGCGCTCGTGATCATCCCGCACGGCCAGCACAGCATCGCGTGGTTCTCGGCGGCCGCGCTCGTCGCGATGGTCGTGCTCACGCAGATCGGCCACTGGTACAAGAAGCATCCGTCGATGAAGAAGAAGGCGGCGCCGGCCGGCCATCCGACGCTGTCGCCGGGCCGCGTGCTCGCCGCGATCGGCGTGCTGGTGCTGCTGGTGTTCTCGAAGTACTTCTATCTCGCGAGCATCAACAGCTATTTCACGTTCTACCTGATCGACAAGTTCCACCTGTCGGTGCAGGCCGCGCAGATCCACCTGTTCGTGTTCCTCGCGGCGGTCGCGGCCGGCACGCTGATCGGCGGGCCGGTCGGCGACCGGATCGGCCGCAAGTACGTGATCTGGGTGTCGATCCTCGGCGTCGCGCCGTTCACGCTGCTGCTGCCGTACGCGAACCTGTTCTGGACGAGCGTGCTGAGCGTGATCATCGGCGTCGTGCTGGCGTCGGCGTTCGCCGCGATCCTCGTCTATGCGACGGAGCTGATGCCCGGCAAGGTCGGGATGGTCGCGGGTCTGTTCTTCGGCTTCGCGTTCGGCCTGGGCGGCGTGGGCGCCGCCGTGCTCGGCCAGCTCGCCGACGCGACGAGCATCACGTTCGTCTACAAGGTGTGCTCGTTCCTGCCGCTGATCGGCGTGCTGACGGTGTTCCTGCCGAACCTCGAAAGCAGCCGGCGCAAGAAGGCGTGACGAAACGGCCGCGGCTTGGGTGCCGCGGCCGTTGGCTCAACAACTTTGCGAAACGTTTCGTCGAGCGGTTATCAGTGCCGGGGTTCTCGTGTGCCGCGACCGAACATTCGCGCACCCAGCCAGACGAGCGCGATCGCGATCACGAAGCTGACGCCGAGCATGGTGCTGATCAGGATGTCGCCCTGGCCGTGAACACCGAGCGTTTCGAACACGCGGAACAGCGGCTCGAACGCTCGCCACCCCGCCCCGCTTTGAAACCATTCATCCAGCGGGGAATTCGCCAGGCCGAGATAGACCGGGATCGTCAAGACGATCGCTGCAAGCAGGCGGACAAGCACTTTCATTGGACGATCACTCGACCGTAGTACTTCATCCCGGTGCCCGGAATCGTGCCGCCGCTCTGCGACTTCAGGAACCTGCGAAGCGCATTGAATTGGGTCGACAGGCATTCGGGGCCTCTCATTTTCGTTATTTTTTGATACGACTGCGTGCAGCACGCTGTCGTCCCCGCTGCTACGACACCCCGGCAGCCGCGAAAGCTCAAGCCATCACGGCCTCGTCGTCATCGCAGTGCCCGTGCCCGACATACTTGGCTACACGATGGCTGCACCATTCTCCGTCGCATGCAACGTCAGGAACCGCTTGAGGATGCCGGACGAATAGCTGCTCGCGATCGCCGACAGGAAGTGCGAGAACGACTGCGTCGCGTGATCGTCGGCCGTATCGGAGATCGTGCGCACGATGGCGAACGGCACGTCGTGTTCGGCGCATACCTGCGCGATCGCCGCGCCTTCCATCTCGACCGCGAGCGCGTCCGGCAGCGCGTCGCGCAGCGCGACGACTTCCCGCTCGCTCGACACGAAGCGGTCGCCGCTGATGATCAGCCCGCCATGCAGCGTCCCGCCGGCGAGCCCGAAACGCGCGGCGAACTGCGCGCCCTCCTCGGCGACGAACAGCGTGCACGCGGCCTTCAGGCGGGCCGTCAGCGCCGCGTCGGTCGTGAACCGCGTGATGCCGAGCAGCGGCACCTCGTAGCGCGGAAACAGCGGCGACGCATCGAGATCGTGCTGCAGCAGCGTATCGGCGACGACGACGTCGCCGATACGCACCGTGCGCGACACGCCACCGGCGACACCGGTGAACACGACGCCGGACACGCCGAACACATGGATCAGCGCACTGACGGTGGCGGAGGCCGCGACCTTGCCGACCCGCGCGAGCGTGACGACGCAGGCCGCGCCGTGCACGGTGCCGACGTGGTAATCGCGGCGGCCGAGCGTGATCGTCTTCATCACGCCGTCGGCGCGCATCGCGGCGATCAGGTCGCCGAGCTCCTCGGGCAGCGCGGCCAGAATGCCGAGCGGACGCGTCGATACCGTTTCAACCATGTCGATGCTCATCATTCCACCGCCTGCAGTTTCGCGACCGCCAGCGCGAGCCACTTCTCGCCGTGCCGCTTGAACTTCACCTGCGCCTTCGCATCGGCGCCGTTGCCTTCGAGCGCGGTGACCGTGCCCTCGCCGAACTTGGTATGGAAGACCTGCTGGCCGACGCGGAACCCGGTGTCGGCCGCGCGCTGCTTGTTCGCGAAGGCCGGCAGCGGCGCGGTGACCGCCGCGTCGACCACCTGCTCGCGGCTGCCGCCGCCCGGCCGCGCGAACCAGTCGCGCCCCCAGCCGGCGTTGTCCGAGCGGCCGCCCCAGCGCGAGCCGGCCTCGACCTTCGGCGTGAGCCACTTCAGCACGTGCTCCGGCAGTTCGTCGAAGAAGCGCGAGCGCACGTTGTAGCGCGTCTGGCCGTGCAGCATCCGGCTCTGCGCGAACGACAGGTAGAGCCGCTCCTTCGCGCGCGTGATCGCGACGTACATCAGCCGGCGCTCTTCCTCGAGGCCGTCCGATTCGAGCACGCTGTTCTCGTGCGGGAACAGCCCTTCCTCGAGGCCGGTGATGAACACGGCCGAGAATTCGAGGCCCTTCGCCGCGTGCACCGTCATCAGCTGCACCGCGTCCTGACCGGCCTGTGCCTGGTTGTCGCCGGCCTCCAGCGATGCGTGCGACAGGAAACCCGCGAGCGGCGTCATCGTGTCGGGATTCTGCGCGGGGTCGCCGAGCGGCGCCGGGTCGAGCACGTCGACCGACGGATCGCCTGCGTCCACGCCGAGCTCCGGCGCCGCGATCGCACCCGCGCGCAGCGGAATCGAGCGGGCCGGTGCGTCGAGCCCGTAGCCTTCCTCGCTGACGAACGCGGTGGCCGCGTTCACCAGTTCCTGCAGGTTCTCGAGGCGGTCCTGGCCTTCGCGCTCGCCCTGGTAGAAATCGGCGAGGCCGCTCGCGCGCACGACGTATTCGACCGTCTCAGGCAGGCTCATCTGCTGCGTCTCGGCGCGCATCTTCGCGATCAGCGTTGCGAACGCGCCGAGGCTCGTGCCGGCCTTGCCGGTCACGTACGGAATCGCGGCGGCCATCGAGCAGTCGTACAGGCGCGCGGCGTCCGCGAGCTGCTCGATCGAGCGCGCGCCGATCCCGCGCGTCGGGAAATTCACGACGCGCACGAACGCGGTGTCGTCGTTCGGATTGTCGATCAGCCGCAGGTACGCGAGCGCGTGCTTCACTTCCTGGCGCTCGAAGAAGCGCAGGCCGCCGTACACGCGATACGGAATGCCCGACGTCATCAGCGTGTGCTCGATCGCGCGCGACTGCGCGTTGCTGCGATACAGGACGGCCACCTCGCTGCGCGACATCCCGGTGTTGATCAGCGAGCGGATCTCCTCGACGATCCAGCCGGCTTCCTGCGCATCGGTGCTCGCCTCGTACACGCGCACGGGCTCGCCATGGCCGGCGTCGGTGCGCAGGTTCTTGCCGAGGCGATGCGCGTTGTTCGAGATCAGCTGGTTCGCCGCATCGAGGATGTTGCCGTGCGACCGGTAGTTCTGCTCGAGCTTGATCAGGTTGCGCACGCGGAATTCGTCTTCGAAGTCGCGCATGTTGCCGACGTTCGCGCCGCGGAACGCGTAGATCGACTGGTCGTCGTCGCCGACCGCGAAGATCGCGTTCTCGCCGCCCGCGAGCATCTTGAGCCACGCGTACTGCAGCTTGTTGGTGTCCTGGAACTCGTCGACGAGGATGTGCCTGAAACGCGCCTGGTAGTGCGCGCGCAGCGGCGCGTTGTACGCGAGCAGCTCGTAGCAGCGCAGCAGCAGCTCGGGGAAATCGACGACGCCCTCGCGCTGGCACTGCTGGTCGTACGCCTGGTACAGCTCGACGAACTTGCGGTTGAAGTTGTCGGACGCGTCGACCTTGTCGGGCCGCAGCCCCTGCTCCTTCGCGTTGTTGATGAAGTACTGGACGTTCTTCGGCGGGTATTTCTCGTCGTCGACGTTCGCCGCCTTCATCAGCCGCTTGATCGCCGACAGCTGGTCGGCCGTGTCGAGGATCTGGAAGGTCTGCGGCAGGCCGGCGTCGCGCCAGTGCGTGCGCAGCATCCGGTTGCACAGCCCGTGGAACGTGCCGATCCACATCCCGCGCGTGTCGATCGGCATCATCGCCGACAGCCGCGCCATCATCTCGCGCGCGGCCTTGTTCGTGAAGGTGACGGCGAGCACGGTGGCCGGCGATGCGTAGCCCTGCTGGATCAGCCACGCGATACGCGTGATCAGCACGCGGGTCTTGCCGCTGCCCGCCCCCGCGAGGATCAGCGCCGGTTCGTTCGGCAGCGTGACGGCGGCGTATTGTTCAGGGTTCAGATTGGCGAGCAGATCGGGCATGGAGCGGCAGCGGACGTGCGAGAAAAATGCGGACCCGCCATTATAAGTCGGCCGCGCGGTGCCGTTTCCGATCCGTTGTGCCGCGGGCCGTCGCCCGTGCTGCACGCCCCTTGCGACCCGCCCGCGCGGGCAAGCGATGGCTGGCCGATGTGCATCCATTTATAATTGTCAGATTCGGCATCCAATTCACGCATTTTTCGGCAGATTTCCAACCATGAGCGACAGCACGCTTGCGAAGAGTTTCGAGCCCCACACCATCGAGTCCCAATGGGGGCCGGAGTGGGAAAAACGCGGCTATGCCGCCCCGGCATTCGACCCGGCGCGTCCCGATTTCGCGATCCAGCTGCCGCCGCCGAACGTCACCGGCACGCTGCACATGGGCCACGCGTTCAACCAGACGATCATGGACGGCCTCGCCCGCTACCACCGGATGCTCGGCGAGAACACGCTGTGGGTGCCCGGCACCGACCACGCGGGGATCGCGACCCAGATCGTCGTCGAGCGCCAGCTCGACGCGCAGGGCGTATCGCGCCATGACCTCGGCCGCGAGAAGTTCGTCGAGCGCGTGTGGGAGTGGAAGCAGCAGTCCGGCTCGACGATCACGGGCCAGGTGCGCCGCCTCGGCGCGTCGACCGACTGGTCGCGCGAATATTTCACGATGGACGACAAGATGTCGGCCGCCGTGCGCGACGTGTTCGTCACGCTCTACGAACAGGGCCTGATCTACCGCGGCAAGCGCCTCGTGAACTGGGATCCGGTGCTGCTCACCGCGGTGTCGGATCTCGAAGTCGCGAGCGAGGAGGAAAACGGCCACCTGTGGCACATCCGCTACCCGCTCGTCGACGGTTCGGGCTCGCTGACCGTCGCGACCACGCGTCCGGAAACGATGCTCGGCGACGTCGCGCTGATGGTCCACCCGGAAGACGAGCGCTACGCGCACCTGATCGGCAAGCTCGTCACGCTGCCGCTGACGGGCCGCGAGATCCCGGTGATCGCCGACGACTACGTCGACCGCGAGTTCGGCACGGGCGTCGTGAAGGTCACGCCCGCGCACGACTTCAACGACTACCAGGTCGGCCTGCGCCACAACCTCGCGCCGATCGAGATCCTGACGCTCGACGCGAAGATCAATGACAACGGCCCCGAGCAGTATCGCGGCCTCGACCGCTTCGACGCGCGCCGTGCGATCGTCGCCGACCTCGATGCGGAGGGCTTCCTCGACTCCGTGAAGCCGCACAAGCTGATGGTGCCGCGCGGCGACCGCACGGGCGTCGTGATCGAGCCGATGCTGACCGACCAGTGGTTCGTCGCGATGACGAAGCCGGCGCCGGAAGGCACGTTCAACCCGGGCAAGTCGATCACCGAAACGTCGCTCGACGTCGTGCGCAGCGGCCAGATCAAGTTCGTGCCGGAAAACTGGACGACCACCTACTACCAGTGGCTCGAGAACATCCAGGACTGGTGCATCTCGCGCCAGCTCTGGTGGGGCCACCAGATTCCCGCCTGGTACGGCGAGAACGGCGAGGTGTTCGTCGCGCGCGACGAGCAAGAGGCGCGCGCGCAGGCCGCCGCGAAGGGCTACACCGGCGCGCTGAAGCGCGACGAGGACGTGCTCGACACGTGGTTCTCGTCGGCGCTCGTGCCGTTCTCGTCGCTCGGCTGGCCGAACGAAACGCCTGAACTCCAGCACTTCCTGCCGTCGTCGGTGCTCGTCACCGGCTTCGACATCATCTTCTTCTGGGTCGCCCGGATGGTGATGATGACGACGCACTTCACCGGCAAGGTGCCGTTCCACACCGTCTACGTGCACGGCCTCGTGCGCGACGCGGAAGGCCAGAAGATGTCGAAGAGCAAGGGCAACACGCTCGACCCGATCGACATCGTCGACGGCATCGACCTCGAAACGCTGGTCGCGAAGCGCACGACCGGCCTGATGAA
The DNA here is from genome assembly GCF_003857805.1 of Burkholderia sp. Bp9099. Taxonomy (NCBI): domain Bacteria; kingdom Pseudomonadati; phylum Pseudomonadota; class Betaproteobacteria; order Burkholderiales; family Burkholderiaceae; genus Burkholderia; species Burkholderia sp. Bp9099. The sequence goes on along the minus strand of NZ_QTPU01000031.1, from coordinate 52,344 downwards.
CCCGAAGCAGGCCGCGACAATCGAGAAGAAGACGCGCAAGGAATTCCCGGACGGCATCGCCGCGTTCGGCACCGACGCGCTGCGCTTCACGATGGCGTCGATGGCGACGCTCGGCCGCAACGTGAACTTCGACCTCGCGCGCTGCGAAGGCTATCGCAACTTCTGCAACAAGCTGTGGAACGCGACGCGCTTCGTGCTGATGAACTGCGAAGGCCACGACTGCGGCACCGACAAGCCGGAAGTGTGCGGCGCGGGCGACTGCGGCCCCGGCGGCTACCTCGACTTCTCGGCGGCCGACCGCTGGATCGTGTCGCTCCTGCAGCGCACCGAGGCCGACATCGCGAAGGGCTTCGCCGATTACCGCTTCGACAACATCGCGACCAGCATCTACAAGTTCGTGTGGGACGAGTACTGCGACTGGTACCTCGAACTCGCGAAGGTGCAGATCCAGAACGGCACGCCGGAACAGCAGCGCGCGACGCGCCGCACGCTGCTGCGCGTGCTGGAAACGGTGCTGCGCCTCGCGCACCCGATCATCCCGTTCATCACCGAAGCGCTCTGGCAGAAGGTCGCGCCGCTCGCCGGCCGTTATCCGCAAGGCAAGGCCGAGGGCGAAGCGTCGCTGATGACGCAGGCGTATCCGGTCGCGAACCTGCAGAAGATCGACGAGGCGTCCGAACAATGGGCGGCCGACCTGAAGGCGATCGTCGACGCGTGCCGCAACCTGCGCGGCGAGATGAACCTGTCGCCGGCGACCAAGGTGCCGCTGCTCGCGGCCGGCGATGTCGAGCGCCTGCGCTCGTTCGCCCCGTACGTGCAGGCGCTCGCGCGCCTGTCGGAAGTGCAGATCCTGGCCGACGAAGCGACCCTCGACAAGGAAGCGCACGGCGCGCCGATCGCGATCGTGGGCCCGAACAAGCTGGTGCTGAAGGTGGAAATCGACGTCGCGGCCGAACGCGAGCGCCTGTCGAAGGAAATCGCGCGCCTGACGGGCGAGATCGCGAAGTGCAATGCGAAGCTCGGCAACGAGGCGTTCGTCGCGAAAGCCCCGCCGGCCGTGGTCGAGCAGGAGCAGAAGCGCGTCGCCGAATTCCAGAGCACGCTGGAAAAACTGCGCGCTCAGCTCGATCGGTTGCCTGCGTAACAAACGGTAAGGTCGTTTGCGTTCACTATAATCGGAACGTGAACATAGGCTGTCTGACAAGTCGATTACAGAAATAAAGGTTCGATCATGTTGAAAGTCACCAAGGCGGTATTCCCCGTTGCCGGTCTCGGCACGCGGTTCCTCCCGGCAACGAAGGCGAGCCCGAAGGAAATGCTGCCCGTCGTCGACAAGCCGCTGATCCAGTACGCAGTCGAGGAAGCGATCGCCGCGGGCATCACCGAGATGATCTTCGTGACCGGGCGCAGCAAGCGCGCGATCGAGGATCACTTCGACAAGTCGTACGAGGTCGAGGCCGAACTCGAGGCGCGCGGCAAGGAAAAGCTGCTCGAGCTCGTGCGCAGCATCAAGCCGAGCCATGTCGACTGCTTCTACGTGCGCCAGCCGGAAGCGCTCGGCCTCGGCCATGCGGTGCTGTGCGCGGAGAAGCTCGTCGCCGACAACCCGTTCGCGGTGATCCTCGCCGACGACCTGCTCGACGGCAACCCGCCCGTGATGAAGCAGATGGTCGACGTGTTCGATCACTATCACAGCTCGGTGATCGGCGTGGAAGAGATCCCGCCGTCGGAGACGAAGTCGTACGGCATCGTCGACGGCAAGGAGTGGGAAGAGTCGATCGTCAAGATGTCGGCGATCGTCGAGAAACCGGAGCCGGAAGTCGCACCGTCGAACCTCGGCGTGGTCGGCCGCTACATCCTGAAGCCGCGGATCTTCGAACACCTGCGTGCGCTGAAGCCGGGCGCGGGCGGCGAGTTGCAGCTCACCGACGCGATCCAGGCGCTGCTCGCCGACGAACAGGTGCTGGCCTACAAGTACCAGGGCACGCGCTATGACTGCGGCAGCAAGCTCGGCTACCTGAAGGCGACGGTCGAGTTCGCGCTGCGCCACCCGGAAGTCGGCACCGAGTTCGACGCATACCTGCGTGCGCGCGGCAACGGGCAACCGGCTGCCTGAACGCGGCACGGGCCGGCCTCGCCTCCCCGGCGGGCCGCCCTCGCCTCACGGCCGGCGCGTCAGCGCGTAGCGGCCGGCTTCACCGAGACGACGCCCGGCATTGCGCCCGCGTCGTCTTTTTTCGTCTTCACGAGCCAGCCGTCGCCCTGCTCGAACGGCAGCTTCGCGAGCGCGCTCTTCACGAGCGTCGGCGCGGCCTGCTGCGTGAGCGCATCGCGATCGCGCAGCGACGCCGACACGCGATAGACGTCGGCGCCCGTCGTCGCATCGACGAAACGCAGCGTCAGCACGTGGCGGTACACCTTGCCCGCGAACGGCAGTGCGAACGGCGCCGGTCCGTCGACGGTCACGCACGCGCTGCTTGCCGCGCCGCACCGGTCGGCCGTCGCCGCGACCGACGCCGGCTGCGTCGCATACGCGATCGACAGCCGGTAGCGCGCGGCCTGGCCAGGCTGCGCGTCGAAGCCGCGATGCGCGAGCTCGTCGCGCACGAGCGTCTCGATCTGCCGGTATTCGGCATCGTCGACCTGAGCGGCCGTGCGAACGAAATCGTAGCCGTGCGCACCGGATGCGAACGCATTCGGCTGCCCGAGCGCGCTCACGCCGGTCGTGACGCCGGCGCAACCCGTCAACAGCGACGCCGCCAGCGCGGCCGCTGCCCATTCCTTTCTCATGACTTCCCCCAAATGCCTGCCGTCGTGCCCGGCCCTGTCAGGCGGACGGCTCGTCGATCGCGGGCAGCGACACCGTCACCGCGGTGCCGACACCCACTTCGCTGTCGACCGTCACGCTGCCGCCGTGGCGCGTGACGACCGTCTTCACGAATGCCATGCCGAGCCCGGAACCCGAGATTTCGGGCCGCTCGCCGGCATGGAACCGCTTGAAACGCTCGAACAGATGCTGCAGATCTTCCGGCGCGATGCCGTACCCCTGATCGCGAATCGTACAGAAGATCCGCTTCGATGCATGCTCGACCGTCAGCGTACACGCGATCACCGTGTCGGACGGACTGTATTTGACTGCGTTGTTCAGCAGGTTGACGAACGCGCGCGTGATCAGTGAGCGGTCGGCGCGCGTCCAGCACATGTCGGTCCCGACGTCGGTCTCGATGCGGATGCGCTTTGCCTGCGCCTGCGGCCAGACTTCGTCGCTCGCGTCGATCAGCACGTCGACCAGGCTCGTCGGTTCGAGCTGGTAAGCCTGCGACTCCGCGCGCGCCAGCTGCACGAACTCGTCGGCGAGCGACAGCGCACGGTGCGCATAGCGCTCGATCCGCGCGAGCAGCCCGCGCATCGCGTCGGTTTCGACGCGATCGCGCTCGATCTCGACGAGCGCGAGGATCGACGACTGCGGCGAGCGCATGTCGTGCGACAGCAGGTGCAGCGCCTCCTCGCGCTGCCGCTCGGCCGCGTGCAGCTCGGTCACGTCGACGAGACCGGCGATCCAGCCCGTCACGCGGCCCTGCGCGTTCGTACACGGGGCGTAGCGTAACAGATGGTCGAGCCCGTCGCGATCGCGCACCTCGATGCCGCGCGCCATCGCTTCGTCTTCAGCCCCGAGCGTCGGATCGAGCGCGGCCGGCCAGTGTGCGCGGATCGTGACGTCGTGTTCGGCGTTGCCGTCGACGGTCTTCATGAAGGTCAGCTCGCCGAGCGCGGCGCGCAGCGGCCGCCCTTCCGGCACCGGCAGCGCGAGCCGCGAACCGTAGCGCTTCGCCGCATGGTTCGCGATCAGCACGGTGCCGGCCAGGTCGGTGACGAAGATCGGCTCCGGCATGCTGTCGAGGCTGTCCCACACGAAACGCTTCATGTCCTGCACGCGCTGCGCGGCCTGCGCCATCAGCGCCATCTGCCGTTCGAGCACGTCGCCGCCGACGCTGCGCGTGCGCGGCGCCTCGGGCAGCAGGTGCGGCTCGTCGGCGAGCCGCTGCAGCTCGCGGCGCAGGTACGACATCGTCATTTCCAGGCGCCGCCAGTTCCAGATCGGGTAGACGGCGACCAGCCCGAAGATGGCCGGCGCGGGCGACAGCCACATGCGCGCCTCGAACAGCAGCGCCAGGCTCGCGACGACGGCCAGCGCGGCCAGGCTCAGCGTCAGCAGCAGCGCACGCCATGGCGACAGCATCAGGAAGCCGCCCAGCAGCACGGCGAGCGGCAGCAGCGATGCGGCGAAGAGTCCGGCACGCGACGCAGGCAGGATCGCGCTGCCGGTCGTCAGCATGTCGAGCACGTTCGCATGGATGTACACGCCGGCGAGCGGACCGAAGTCGCCCGACACCGGCGTCGCGAAGCGGTCGTAGAGGCCCGACGCCGTCACGCCGACGACGACGATCTTGCCGCGCAGCGCGTCGGGTTTCACGCGCCCTTCGAGCACGTCGTCGAACGACAGCGTCGGATACGCGGGCGTGTTGCGGCTGAACGGAATCAGGTAGCGGCCGTCGCCGGTCGCGTCGCGCGACAGGTCGTGCGCTTGCGCGCCGGGCGTGCCGCCGACCGGATGCAGCCGGCCGGCCTGGATCGCACGGTAGACGGGCACCATCAGCTGCGGCCAGCGCACGCGGCCGTCGCTTTCGAACAGCGCGACGCTACGCACGATGCCGTCGGGATCGACTTCGAGATTGATGTGGCCGAGCCCCATCGTGCGCGCCGACAACTCCGCCACCGGCGGATCGACGGTGCGCGTGCCGTCCGCCTGTTCGGGGCTCAGCAAGACGGGCAGGAAGGTCGGCACACGGGCCATGGCGTCGGCGAACGCGCGATCCTCCGGCGACTGCTCGGTAAACAGCACGTCGTAGACGACCGCGGCCGGCTGCGCACGCGCCAGCGTGTCGAGCAGCCGCGCGTGCACGCTGCGCGGCCACGGCCAGCGGCCGAGTGCGGACACGCTCTGGTTGTCGATGTCGACGACGACGACGTCGGGCGACAGCGGCAGGCTGCGCAGCATCAGCAGCCGGTCGTAGATCAGCCCGTCGACGCTCGACGACAACCGGCCGAGCGCGCACGCGAGAATCACCGCGATCCCGAGGCAGCCGATCGCGATCCACTCGATCAGGAAGCGGCGGCCGAGGCGCCGCCGCGGGGAAACGGAGTCGGTTTTCATGCGCCGCCGGTCAGCGCGACAACGTGAACGCGCTGACCGGACTCGTCTTCTGATAGAACTTGCCGCCCTCGAACTCCTCGACCGTCACCGCCCAGTAGTAGTCGCCGGGCGGCAGGTGGGCGACCGTGATCCGGCGCGCGTGCAGGCCCATCTGGTCGACGACCGGCGCGCGCAGGTCCTTCGAGCGCGACAGCACGAACCGATAACGCGCGTCCTTGGCCGCGTCGTTCGGCGCCCAGCGGAACTCGTAGCCATCCGGGCCGGGCGACGCGCTCGCATCGAGCCCCATCAGGCGCCGCTCGAACGCGTAAATGTGCGGCATGCCTTCGAGGCCGTTGTCGTCGATCGCGGAAATCCGGACGAAGTACGTGCCGTTCGGCACCTCGCGGAACACCGCGCGCGACGAGACCGTGCGCGTTTCGCTGAACAGTTCGAGCATGCCCGCGTCGCGCGCGAGTTGCAGGTGATAGGCATGCGCATGCTCGAGCGGCGCGACGTCGAACGTGAGGTCGGGCTCGTCCTGCACCTTGTCCGGATGCGTGAGCGTGGGCGCCGGCAGCAGCTGCACGGGTGCGCCGACCGCGCCGGACGACGTCGTGACGCTGCCGAAGTTCGCATGCACGAGCGTCGGGTCGGCCGGCTGCTGCTTGCCCGCGACGCCGACGGTGCCGTCGAGCACCTCGACACGCGTCGCCGCGTTGCCGGCGGCGTCGTAGTTCACGCGGAACCGCGTGCCGCGTACACCGGCCACGACCGACGGCGAGCGGATCTGGAAGCGGTCGTCGCCCTTCTTCAGATGCGTGACCTCGCTGTCGACCGAACCGCGCGTGAGCTCGAACTCGCGATCGAGCGTGCCGGTCAGCACGGTGCGGCGCAAGGTCTTCAGGTCGAGCTGGCTGTCGGGCGGCAGGCTCATGTGCGTGCCGTCGGCCAGTTCGAGCGTCAGGAAACCGTTCGCGCCCGTGCGCACGCGGTCGCCCTCGGTCAGCGTCGCATCGTTCACGAGCGGCGCGTACGCGCCGCCGGACGCGCGCTCGGCCGTGCCCTGCACCGCGACGACGCGCGCGGTCAGCTTTTCCTTGCGCAGCCGTGCGACCGGCAGCTTCAGCGCGATGTCGGGCTGCAGGTGTTTCGGCGCAGGCACGCCGTTGATCCGTTGCAGCAACTGCCAGTCGTCCGGGCCCTGCAGGTAGCGCGCGGCGACGTCGTACAGCGTGTCGCCGGCATGCGTGCGGTAGACGACCATCTTGCCCGCGGCAGCGCTCGGCTGCGCGACGGCCTGCTGCGCCGCGAACGCAAACGCGACCGCGTACGCCGCATGCAGTGCCGCCGTGCGCAGGCTCGCCGTGCGCTGCGTGATGCGCCGGGTCACTCCGGCTCTCCCTGGCCGACCCGCTCGAGCCGGTAGCCGTAGCCGTAGATCGGCGCGAGGCGATAGCCGTTTTCCGGCCGCAGGCCGAGCTTCGTGCGCAGCATCGAGATGTGCGTGTCCATCGTGCGCGACGGGATGTCGGTCGCCTGCTTCCACACGAGATCGAGAATGTGCGCGCGCGACAGCGGCCGGTCGAGGTGCTGGAACAGCAGCAGCGCGAGCTCGAATTCCTTCTGCGTGAGGCTCACGGCCTTGTCGCCGACATAGGCCTGCTTCAGGTTCACGTCGAAGCGGAACTGGTCGAACTCGCGAACGGTCGCCTCCGCGTTGACCGGATACGCGCGGCGCAGCAGCGAGCCGATGCGCGCGCGCAGGATCGGACCCGACACGGGCTTGACCACGTAATCGTCCGCGCCGGCGTTGAGGATCTGCGTGATCCCCGCCTCGTCGTCGCGGCTCGTCATGAAGATGATCGGCAGGCTGTGCTCGGTCTGGTTCGCACGCACCCACTTGAGCACTTCCTCGCCGGACATGTCTGGCACGTTCCAGTCGAGCACGAGCAGATCGAACGTCTCGCGCTGCAGACGCTTCTTCAGGGCCTTGCCTTCCTTGAACGCATAGCACGTGTGGCCGGCGGCCGTCAGCGTTTGACTGACGAAATCCGTCTGGGCCGGATCATCATCCAGTACAGCAATTCTCATAGCACCCCGCAAATCGAAATCGATTCGTCCAGTTCAGCTCCCCGCACTCATCCCGCCGCACAGCATGCGCGCGGCGTCCGACACCGGCCGGCGAGCCGTCGTTTGCCGAGCGCGCAACCTGCGCGATACGGCGCCCCGGCAACCCATCTCAAAAACAGGGCACGGACGAACCGGCGATTTCATCATAGTAGTATGAAATTCGCCAAGAAATTGCGCGGACTACGGTCCTTTATTCGAATAATCCTTCCCGTCGCGCAACTGGCGGCGCCTCCGGCTGCCCCAGCATGGGCTGCCCCAGCGTGGGCTGCCCCAGCATCCGCTCCAGCTGGCTGCGCACGCGCTCCCACGCCGGCGCCGCATAGTCGGGCTGGCTCGCCGCCCACGCCTGCGCGAGATCGAACACGCGCCCGATCGTCGCGCCGCAATACGTGAAGCCCGCGCCGTCGTCCTGCGCGGCGCCGCGCAGCCGTTCGTCGAGCGATTCGGCCAGCCACGGCATCTCGGCCGCCGCCGAATCGGCATACGCCTCGAGCGCGGCACGCGCGTGGCGATCCCGTTGCGGGTCGAGCTCGATCCGGCTCAACCCCGCCGCACGTGCGGGCGCGATGCATTCCGCTGCGGACGGACTTCGAATGGTCCCTGGTCTGAAGGACATGTCCTCTCCCCGTTTGTACGACGGCAGCGTCAGGCATGGCCCCCGTGCCCGCCTCGTATGACGTACCGTGGCCGGTGCATCCATCCGAGACGGACGACCGGCCGGGTCAGTATACGCAGCCGGTCGTGCGGCGAGGTTTAAGAATTGTCAGAGGCGTCAGACAAGCGCTTTCCCATGGAACAGGCGCCTGGGCGAGGGTCTGTGCTGGCGCTCGTGTCGCGCCGTTGGCGCGGCGGACCGCAGCGGGCGGTGCGCGAGCGGGCGCCGCAAGGGGCGCGAGATGCGGGCCGTCAGCGGCGGCGCATCAGGAACACGAAGGTCTTGTCCTGCGTCGTCACTTCGACGATCTCGTTGCCCGTCTGCTTCGCGAACGCGGCGAAATCGCGCTGCGAACCCGGATCGGTCGCGAGCACCTTGAGGATCTGCCCGCTCTCCATATCGGCGAGCGCTTTCTTGGCGCGCAGGATCGGCAACGGGCAATTGAGCCCGCGCGCGTCCACTTCCTTGTGAATCTGCATCGGCTGTCGACCTTCGAATGACGCGCCACACGGGCGCGGGAGGAAGCGGCGATTTTACCGCAGCGCGGCCGCCCCTGCCCGCGCGGCCCGGGCCCGGCCGCGCGACGCGGCGCGCCCGCGCTCGGCACGCGCTCGTCATGCCAAGCGCCCGCCGAGCGCCCGTCAGGCGCCCGAGAACCCGCCCGCGAGCCGCTCGCGCAGGTGCCGCACGAGCGCGCGCACCGCGCTCGGCACGACCGGGCTGTACGGCCGCAGCGCGAAGATGTGGTCGCCGAACGCGCCCGACGGCCGCCAGCCGTCCAGCAGCGCGACGAGCCGGCCGGCGTCGAGATCGCGCTGCGCGCTGAAATCCGGCAGCAGCGCGATGCCGAGCCCGCCGAGCGCGGCCTCGCGCATCGCCTCGCTGTTGTTGGCCGCGAAGCTGCCGCGCACCGGCACGCTCACGCGCTGGCGCCGCCGGCCGTCCGGCTCGAAGCTCCAGGCGGCCGGTTCGTTGTCGCGCAGGTAGCACAGGCAGCTGTGGTCGACGAGTTCGCTCGGGTGGCGCGGCGCACCGCGCGCGTCGAGGTAGTCGCGGCTCGCGACCAGCAGCGAACGCGTGTCGCACAGCTTCCACGCGACGTGGGTTTGCGGCGCGGTCGTCGTATGGCGGATCGCGAGGTCGAAGCCCTCCTGCGTCAGCGAATGCAGCCGGTCGGACAGGTCGAGTTCGATGTGCACGCCCGGGTGCTGCCGCAGGAAATCGGGCAGGTGCGGCACGACCTGCTGGCGCCCGAGCGCGACCGGCGCCGTCACGCGCAGCAGCCCGCGCGGCTCGCCGGCGAGCTCCTTCACGCGCGCGAAGTGCTGGCCGATCGATTCGAACGCGTCGCGCGTGCTGTCGACCAGCGTCTGCCCGGCGTCGGTGAGCCGCACGCTGCGCGTCGTGCGCCGCACGAGCGGCACGCCGGCCGCCTTCTCGAGATCGGCGATGCGCTGGCTCATCGCGGCCTTGCTGATGCCGAGCCGCTGCGCGGCAGCCGTGAAACTGCCGGCCGCGGCGAGGACCGTCAGCGAGTGGATATGCGGCCAGAGCGCCTGGACATTTTGCTGATTCATCCGTCGATTATTCAGAATTCTGAACAGTGAATCAAGCTGCGCGGCCTTCTCCCGGCCCGCCGCTTTGCCTAGACTAGGTTCCGTCCATCCCCATTCCCATCCCCAGGAGACACGCATGACCACGGTTCCCGCCTATACGTCCGACGCCGACGTCGGCCACTACATCGACGGCGCACCCGTCGCCGGCCGCAGCGGCCGCTTCCAGGACGTCTTCAATCCGGCGCTCGGCCGCGCGGTGCGCCGCGTCGCGCTCGCCGGCGACGACGAAGTGCAGCGCGCCGTCGCGTCCGCCCGTGCGGCGTTCCCGGCCTGGGCCGACACGCCGCCGATCCGCCGCGCCCGCGTGCTGCACCGCTTCCTGCAGTTGATGAACGAACACCGCGACACGCTGGCCGCCATCATCACGGCCGAGCACGGCAAGGTGTTCTCGGATGCGCAGGGCGAAGTCGCGCGCGGCATCGACATCATCGAATTCGCATGCGGCGTGCCGCAACTGCTGAAGGGCGACTTCACCGACCAGGTCAGCACCGGCATCGACAACTGGACGATGCGCCAGCCGCTCGGCGTCGTCGCGGGTATCACGCCGTTCAACTTCCCGTGCATGGTGCCGTGCTGGATGTTCCCGGTCGCGCTCGCGACGGGCAACACGTTCGTGCTGAAGCCGAGCGAACGCGACCCGTCGGCGGCGCTGTTCATCGCGGACCTGCTCACGCAGGCAGGCCTGCCCGCCGGCGTGTTCAACGTCGTGCAGGGCGACAAGGGCGCGGTCGATGCGCTCCTCGACCACCCGGACGTGCAGGCCGTCAGCTTCGTCGGCTCGACGCCGATCGCGGCCTACGTGCAGCAGCGCGCGGTGCAGTCGGGCAAGCGCGTGCAGGCGCTCGGCGGCGCGAAGAACCATCTCGTCGTGATGCCGGACGCGAACATCGAGCAGGCGGTCGACGCGCTGATCGGCGCCGCGTACGGCTCGGCCGGCGAACGCTGCATGGCGATCAGCATCGCGGTGCTGGTCGGCGACGTGGCCGACAAGATCGTGCCGTTGGTCGCCGAGCGCGCGCGCAAGCTGGTGATCGGCGACGGGATGTCGCCGGAAGTCGAGATGGGCCCGATCGTCACCGGCGACGCGCTCAAGCGCATCGAAGGTTATATCGAGCAAGGCGTCAGCGAAGGCGCGCAACTGGTGGTCGACGGCCGCGGGCTGCGCGTGCCGGGCCGCGAGGAAGGCTTCTTCACCGGCGGCACGCTGTTCGATCACGTGAGCCCCGACATGCGCATCTACAAGGAAGAGATCTTCGGGCCGGTGCTCGGCTGCGTGCGCGTGAAGGACTTCGGGGAAGCGGTCGACCTGATCAACGCACACGAATTCGGCAACGGCGTCGCATGCTTCACGAGCGACGGCGGCATCGCGCGCGAATTCGCGCGGCGCATCCAGGTCGGCATGGTCGGCATCAACGTGCCGATTCCGGTGCCGATGGCCTGGCACGGCTTCGGCGGCTGGAAGAAGAGCCTGTTCGGCGACATGCACGCGTACGGCGAGGAAGGCGTGCGCTTCTACACGCGCCAGAAGTCGGTGATGCAGCGCTGGGCGTCGAGCATCGGCAAGGGCGCCGAATTCGCGATGCCGACCGCGAAGTAAGCGGGGTCGACGCGCCGCCCGGCGATGGAATGCGCGGGCGGCCGGCGAATCGAAGGCCGGCGTCAGCCGGCCTGCGTACCGTGTACGCCGTCGGCGGTCGGCAGGTACGACAGCTCGAGCCGGTACGCGAGCGCGACGAACAGGCTCTGCGCGAGGCCCATCGTCGCGGTCAGCGCACGGAACCCGAACGTCTCGCTGTCCTGCACCATCAGCGTCACCTCGGCCTCGCGCGCGAGCGGGCTCATCCGGCTGTCGGTGATCGCGATCAGGCGCGCGCCGCGCTGCACGGCCTGCTGCGCGACCTGCACCGTCTCTTCCGCGTACGGCATGAACGAGATCACGATCATCACGTCGCCCTCGCGCACCGAGCGGATCTGGCCGAGATGCATGCTGCCGAGCGCGCTGAACAGGCCGATGCGCTTGTCGGTGTGCTGCAGCGCATAGTCGAGATACACGGCGATCGGAAACGCGCGGCGCGAGCCGGCGATCCAGATCGCCTGCGTGTCGGCGAGCAGGTCGACGGCCCGTGCGAGCGCGTGCGGGTCGAGCGTCTGCCGCAGCTGCTGCATGCCGGCAATGCTGCCCTTGATGAATTCGTCGGCGATCTGCTCGGGCTGCAGGCTCGACTCGCCCGATTCGATCACGTCGCGCAGCCGCAGGTTGTACGCGCGGCCCGGCGCGATCTGCTGGGCCAGCCCCTCGCGGAACAGCCGCTGCATCTCGGAGAAGCCCGAAAAGCCGAAATGCTTCGCGAACCGGACGACGGCCGACGGCTGCACGCCGCACGCCTCCGCGAGCGACTGGATGCCTTCCAGGCCCAGCTGGTCCCGATGCGTTTCCACGTGACGCGCAATCACCTTCAGGCGATTGCTGAGGCCGTCGTACTCCTGCGTCAGATGCTGCAGGAACGCCTCGACGGTGGCGGGTGGTTTCTCGGATGAACTCATCGGATAGCGCGAAGTTGACGGCCCCGATCCGCGCGCCGCCTGCGCGTGCGCCCGGGACTCACCTATGGACATGCATGAAGGGCGAATTTAATCACGTTTGCGGCACGGCCCGCGCCGCACGCTCGCTCCCACGCGCTCGATCATCACCTACACACGCTCCACGGCCGGAATGGAAACGATTTTCCAACGCCGTCGCCGAGCCGTAAAGATTAGGGCGTCTACCGACGCCGATGCGAACGGTGACGCCGAGGGTCGCCGGCAGCCGCCCTGGGCCGCCGGCCGACGCCGCGCATCGGCCGCCGCTGGCTCACCGATAGTCGACCCATACGCCGCCCGCATCGGCGGACCGCACGCAGTTCTCGACCCACCGCACGCCTTCGACGCCCGCATGGACATCCGGAAAGCGGATGCTCTTCAACGCCTGCGCGTCGCCGCGATCGGCCGCGTCCATCGCGAGCGCGAAGCGCGCGTACAGATTCGACCACGCTTCGAACAGCCCTTCCGGATGCCCGGCGCCGATGCGGTCCTCGCGCAATGCGTGCGGATGCAGATAGCCCATTCCGCGATCGAGCACCTGCGCGGGCTGCCCCTGTATCTCGTAGCGCAACTGGTTCGGATGTTCGTCCCACCATTCGACGCTCGCCTTCGAGCCGATCACGCGCACCTTCTGCCCGTGCATCGAGCCCGCGTTCACCGCGCTCGACCACACGTAGCCGATCGCGCCCGTGTCGTATTCCATGATCGTGAACGCGTTGTCCTCGAGCGGCGCGCGACTCTTCACGAAGCTCTGCCGCGAGCACATCAGCCGTTTGATCCGCAGTTCCGGCGCCATCACTTCGGAGATGTACAGCGGATGCGTGCCGATGTCGCCGAGCACGTAGCTCGGCCCCGCGAACTTCGGGTCGACGCGCCAGCGCGCGGCGGCGCTCGCGGCTTCGACGCCCTCGCTGTGAAAGCCGTGCGCGAACTGCATCTGCACGATGCGGATCTCGCCGAGATCGCCGCGCGCGATCATTTCGCGCGCCTGCTCGATCATCTGGTGTCCGGAATAGCCGTACGCGACGCCGACGATGCGGTTCTTCTCGACCGACAGCCGCTGCAGCGCCTCGGCCTCCTCGGTCGTGAAGCACAGCGGCTTTTCGCAGACGACGTGCAGCCCCGCGTTCAGCGCCGCGCGACAAATTTCGAAGTGCGTGTTGTTCGGCGTCGCGATCGACACCGCGCGGATGCCGTCGGCACGCTTCGCCTCGGCGTCGAACATCGTCCGGTAGTCGGGATAGCAGCGCCCGGCGTCGACACCGAGCTTCACGCCGAATTGCCGCCCGCGTTCGGCATCGATGTCGAATGCGCCGGCAACGAGCTGGAAGCTGCCGTCTCGCAATGCGGCCGACCGGTGGCTGTAGCCGATCTGGCTGCCGAGCCCGCCGCCGACCATGCCCCAGGGAATCGAATGTCCGAGCAGAATCTGTCCGTCGATCATGATTGTCGTGTTCCTGTCCGTGTTCAGGTGTTCAAAGTGTGTGCAGAGGGTCGGGCCGACGGCCGATTACGCGAACCCGGCCGATGCGAGAAACTCGCGGCTCGCCGCGACGTCGCGCAGGCTCGTGCCGGCATTGCGCGGATCGCGCTCCTGTTCGATCGTGATGTATCCCGCATAGCCGATGTCGTCGAGCGCGCGACGGATCGCGCGGTAGTCGAGCACGCCGGTGCCGATCGGGCACATCACGCCACGCGCGCACGCCGCGAAGAAGGCGATGTGTTCGCCCATCACCGCGTCGTACACGGCCGCGTCGATATCCTTGAAATGCACGTAGTCGAGCCGCGCCGCGTGACGGCGCAGCCATGTCTCGGGATCCATCCCCGAGTAGTAAAGGTGGCCGGTGTCGAGACAGAGGCCCGCCGTATCGGCCGCGACGTCGGCGACGATCCGGTCGATCTCGTCCGCGAACTCGATGTAGCCGCCCGCATGCGGATGGATCACCGCGCGCACGCCGAATTCGTCGCGCGCGATCGTCGCGATTTCGCGAATGTGGTCGACCATGCGCGCCCAGCGTTCGGCGGACAGGCGCGGCGCGCGATCGGCGTGGCCGGCCGCGTAGTCGCGTTCGTCGTGCCCCCAGTCCATCACGACCAGATACGGCGCCGCATGGCGCTGGCCCGGCTGCGTCGGCAGCTTCGGCAAGCGCGTGATCAGCGCGCAGATCTCGCGCGTCTGGCGCAGCAGGTTCGGGAGATTCTCCGGCGACACCAGGTCGTCGAAGATCGTGCCGGCGGTGATGCTCAAACGCTGCCGCTCGAGCTCGGCGCTCACCACGTCGAGCTCGAGCGGGATGTAGCCGTACGGCCCGAGCTCGATGCCCGAATAGCCGGCCTGCGCGGCCTCGGCGAGCACCTGCCGCCACGGCGGCAGGTGCGGGTTCTTCACGTCGTCGACGCCCCAGCAGCAGGGCGCGCAGCCAATCTTCATCGTCATGTCGGTCAGTCCAGCAGGAAAGCGGCGCGCGGCCGCGAGCATGGCCGCGTGGACACGCGGCCCGGTGTCGGCGTGTTCAGCCGGTTCAGCCGCGATAGAACGCCGGGCGTTCGGCCATCGCGATCGGCTCGACCGCCCCGCTCTGCTGCGCGCGCACGCACGCGTCGGCCGCGACCGCCGCCGCATAGCCGTCCCACGCGGACGGCCCGGTCAGCGCACCCTGCCGCACGCCGTCGATGAACGCCTGCAGCTCGACGTCGTACGACGCGATGAAGCGCTCCTTCCAGTCGGTCATGATCTCGACCGACTGCCGCGCCGCGTGCTTGAGCCCGACCGCGGGCGGATCGGGCAGCTTCGCGATGCCGTTCTCGCCGACCACCTCGCACTGGATGTCGTAGCCGTATTGGCAATTCACGAAGATCTCGACGTCGATGCGCACGCCGCTCGCGGTTTCGAGCAGCACGATCTGCGGATCGGCGAGATGCGCGGACGCATGGCGCGTCTTCTTCGGATAGACGACCTGCGCGCTCGCATAGTCCTCGCTGAGCAGCCAGCGCAGCACGTCGAGCTCGTGGATCAGCGTGTCGGTGATCGCCATGTCGGTCGTATAGCGCTCGCCGACCGACTGGTTGCGGTGCGCGCAATGCAGCATCAGCGGCGCGCCGATCTCGCCGCCGTCGATCACGCGCTTGAGCGCGCGATAGCCTTCGTCGTACGGACGCATGAAGCCGACCTGCACGAGCCGGCGGCCGTGCGCGACCTCGGCTTCGACGATCCGCATGCAGCCGTCGGCCGTGACGGCCAAAGGCTTCTCGCAGAACACCGGCTTGCCGTGCGCGATCGCGTCGAGCACGAACGCCTCGTGCGTCGGCCCCCACGACGTGACGAGCACGGCCTCTACGTCGGCTGCCGCGACCACTTCGTGGCCGTCGCCGTAGATTTCCGCGTCGAGCCCGTACTTCGTCACCGCGTCGCGCGCCTGCTGCGGATCGATGTCGTTGACGGCAACCACGCGCGCGCCGGACAGCGTGCGCGTGAGCCTGCGGATATGGTCCTGGCCGATCGCGCCGCAGCCGATCACGCCGATTTGCAAGGTCATCCGGATATCTCCAGTCTCTGGTTCAACGACGGCGCGGCCCGTGCCGCGCCGGTCGGCAATGGTTCCAAAACGGGTCAGCGCGCGGCCGCCCGTTCGAAATGGCGTTCGACGTAGCGCTGGATCGTGTCGCGCATGTAGCGCGACGACGCTTCCGCGCGGTCCTCCCACGCGAACACGCACGACGACATCACGCCGTCGAAGCCGGCGCTGCCGAGTGCGCGGAAAAACACGTCCCAGTCGATCTCGCCCTGCCCGATGTCGAGATGCTGGTGCACGCGGATCTGGTTCGAGCCCGGCGGGTTCACGATGTAGCGCAGCTGGCTGCTCTTGCGGTGATCGAACGTGTCGGCCACGCGCACGTGCGCGAGGATCGGCGCGGCGGTCGCGATCATCGCGGCCATGTCGTCGCCGTAATAGAACGTGTGCGGCGCGATGTACGACAGCTTCAGCGACGGCGAGCCGATGTTCGTGACGATGTCGATCGCCGGCTGCAGCTGCTCGATCCAGTCTTCCGGATGCGGCTCGACCGACAGCACGATGCGTTCGCGCTCGAGGATCGGCAGCAGCTCGTCCATCGAACGGAACCACGCGGCTTCGCACAGCTCCTTCGGGTTCGCGCCCGGTCGTTCGCCGACCGAGCGCTCCGGCGACGCGCCGCGCCCGAATTCGGACACCATCAGCGGGCATTCCATCTCGATCGCGACCTCGATCGCCTTCTTCCAGCAGCGCACCGCCCACTGCCGCTCGTCATCGAACGGGCTGGCCCAGCGGTACATCGGCTGCAGCGACGCAAGGCCCACGCCGCTTGCGCGCAACGCTTGCCGGAACGCGGCCATGCGCTCGCGCGTCGCGCGCGGCATCACCCACCAGTCGAGAAAGTCGCTGCGCGGCGACAGCTCGATCTGGTCGTAGCCGAGCTCGGCCACCGCGTGCGGCAGCCGGTCGAGCGGAAGGTGGCGAATCATGTAGGGATCCAAAGCGATCTTCATTTTCTTCCCGATCGGTTGTGTGTTCGATCTCGGCCGGTCAGCGGCGCGACTTCTTGTTGCGATACTGGTCGGCGATCACGGCCGCGACGATGATCGCGCCCTTGACCATCTCCTGGTAGTACGCGTCGATCCGGATGAACGTGAAGCCCGACGTCATCACGCCGAGGATCAGCACGCCGATCACGGTGCCCGTCACGCGCCCGAGGCCGCCCGACAGCGACGTGCCGCCGATCACGACGGCCGCGATCGCGTCGAGCTCGTACATCACGCCCATGCCCGACTGGCCGGAGATCGCGCGCGCGGCCGTCACGGTGCCGGCGATCCCGCTCAGCAGGCCCGCAATCGCGTAGACGAACACCAGATGGCGTGTCACGTTGATGCCCGACACGACGGCCGCGTGGCGATTCGCGCCGATCGCATACGTGTACTTGCCGAAGCGCGTGTAGCGCAGCACGACGTGGAAGATCGCGGCCACCACGACGAAGATGATCACCGGATTCGCGCCCGCGCCGATCGCCGCGAACTGGTCGGTCAGCATCGATACCGGCATC
This sequence comes from Burkholderia sp. Bp9099, assembly GCF_003857805.1. Classification (NCBI taxonomy): domain Bacteria; kingdom Pseudomonadati; phylum Pseudomonadota; class Betaproteobacteria; order Burkholderiales; family Burkholderiaceae; genus Burkholderia; species Burkholderia sp. Bp9099. Next base: position 35,090 of record NZ_QTPU01000031.1, on the reverse strand, counting down.
CCGTTGGTGAACCACTTCGCGAAGCCGCGCGCGGCCACCATCGTGCCGAGCGTCGCGATGAACGGCGGGATGCCCGTCAGCGCGATCAGCGAGCCGTTCAGCAGGCCGACCAGCAGCCCGACGCACACGCCGGCCAGCACCGGCCAGATGATCGGCAGGTCGGTCAGGTGCGGGAACACCGCGCGCGGAAAATCGGACACCTGCGCGAGGCTGGCCGACACGACCGCCGCCGCCGCGACGACCGACCCCGACGACAGGTCGATCCCGCTCGTGATGATCACGAGGTTCACGCCGACCGCGATGATGCCGATCACGGCCATCTGCAGCACGATGATCTCGAGCCGCTCCGCGTTGAACAGGAAGCTCTGCCCGACGACGAGCCAGCCGATCACCTCGAAGAACAGGCTGATGCCCACCAGCACCAGGAAGATGCTCAGTTCGGGCGGCCACTTCGCGTGCCGCGTCTTGATCGTCATGGACTGCGCGTCCGCGACCGGATTCAGGTTGCCCATTTCAGTTGTCTCCATGCTTGTTGCGGCTCAGCGCGAGGCCAGGTCCATGATGCGGACCTGGTCGGCGTCCTTGCGTTCGACGATGCCGGTCATCCGGCCTTCGTGCATCACCATCACGCGATCGCTCATGCCGAGCACCTCCGGCATCTCCGACGAGATCATCAGCACCGCGACGCCCTTGCCGGCGAGCGCGCTGACGAGCCGGTGGATCTCGGCCTTCGCGCCGACGTCGATCCCGCGGGTCGGCTCGTCGAGGATCAGGATGCGCGGTTGCGTGAGCAACCATCTGCCGATCAGCACCTTCTGCTGGTTGCCGCCCGACAGGTTCTGGATTTCCTCGTGCAGCCCGGGCGTCTTCACGCGCAGCATCCGGCTCATTTCCTCGCAGTCGCGTTTCAACTGCGCCTGCCGCACGAAATTGAACTTCACGTAGCGGTTGCTGAGCACCGCCGCTTCCATGTTCGCGAGCAGGTCGAGATTCAGGAAGCAGCCGGTGTCCTTGCGGTCCTCGGTGAGGAACGCCATCCCGTGCTTCATCGCCTGCGCGGGCGTGGCGATGCGCACCGGCTTGCCGTCGATCAGGATCTCGCCGGAGGTGGCCGGCACGACGCCGAACAGCGCCTCCGCGACGTTCGAGCGCCCCGAGCCGACGAGGCCCGCGACGCCGAGGATCTCGCCCGCGCGCAGCTCGAAGCTGACGTCGCGGAACACCCCGTCGACGCCGAGGTTCTTCACGGCCAGCACGACGTCGCCGATCGGCACCTCCTCCTTCGGGAACATCTGCGTGATCTCGCGGCCGACCATCATCCGGATGATGTCGTCGCGCGTGACGTCGCTCGACGCGTGCGTGCCGATGTACTTGCCGTCGCGGAACACCGAGAACTCGTCGGCGATCTCGAACAGCTCGTTCATCTTGTGCGTGATGTAGACGATGCCCTTGCCCTGCTCGCGCAGCTGGCGAATGATGCGGAACAGGTGCGTGACCTCCTTGTCGGTCAGCGCGGAAGTCGGCTCGTCCATGATCAGCACGTCGGAGTCGAACGACACGGCCTTCGCGATCTCGACCATCTGGCGGCTCGCGACCGTCAGCGTGCGCACGTCGGCTTCCGGGTCGATGTCGATCGACAGCCGCTCGAACAGCGCGGCGGTGCGGCGGCGCAGCTCGGCGTGATCGATCAGGCCGAAGCGGTTCTTCGGTTCGCGGCGGATCCAGATGTTCTCCGCGACCGTCATGTACGGCATCAGGTTGAGTTCCTGGTGGATCATCGCGATCCCGCGATCGAGCGCGTCGAGCGGGCCGTTCAGCACGACGGGCTCGCCGTTGATCAGGATCTCGCCCTGGTCGGGCGTGTAGACGCCGGCGATGATCTTCATCAGCGTCGACTTGCCGGCGCCGTTCTCGCCCATCAGCGCATGCACGGTGCCGCGCCGCACGCGGAACTGCACGCCGTCGAGCGCGACGACGCCGGGAAACGACTTGCCGACGCCGCGCACCTCGAGCACGCAGTCGGCGGCGGGCACACCGGACGAACCCGGTGCGGCGGACGAGGCGGCCGGCGCGCTTTCGCTCGCCATCGAGCGCGCCATCCTGGCTGTAAACATGGACGTTCCTCGAAAGTCACACGCGAACCCGGACACGCCGGGCCCGCGCAGTTCAGCGGAAAAACCGGTCAGTGCTTCGCGTACTGGTTCATGTTCTCCGGCGTGACGAGTTCGAACGGCACGTTCACGAAGCGCTCGACGGGCTGCTTCTTCGCCAGCTTGAGCGCGGCCGCGACGGCCTGCGCGCCCTGCCCGGCCGCGTTCTGGTACACCGACACCTTCAGCTCGCCGCTCTTCATCGCCGCGAGCCCGTCCGGCGTCGCGTCGATGCCCGCGACGACCGTCTTCGGCGTCAGCTTGCGCGCGGCCTTCAGCGCGTTGATCGCGCCGATCGCCATTTCGTCGTTGTTCGACACGATCGCGTCGAACTTCGTCCCGGAGCTCAGCCAGTTCATCGTGATGTCCTGGCCCTGCGTGCGGCTCCACTTGCCTTCGCGCTTGTCGACGATCTTCATGCCGGCACAGTCCTTGGTCGCGATCACGTCCTCGATGTCCTTGGTGCGCGCGCGCGCCGACTCGTTGGACAGCTCGCCCATCAGCACCAGGATGTCGCCCTTGCCGCCGAGCAGCTTGCACACCTGGCGCGCCTGCAGCGTGCCCGACTGTTTCTCGTCGGAGGCGACCACGGCGACGCCGGCCGGCAGCTTGTCGAAATCGACCGGCTTGCGGTTCACGTAGACGAGCGGAATCTTCGCGGCGGTCACCATCTTGGTGATCTTCGGCGTCGCGTCGGTGTCGACCGCATTCACGATGATCGCGTCGACCTTCTGCGCGATCATGTTCTGGACCTGGCTCAACTGCTTGCCGACGTCGTTGCCGCCGTCCTCGATCTGCACGGTCGCGCCGTCCTTCTTCGCCGCATCGCCGATGCTGTTGCGCAGGATCGTCAGGAACGTGTCGTCGAACGATGCCATCGTCACGCCGATCTTCTCGGCATGCGCGAGCGGCATGGCCAGGATTGCGGCGGCCGCGGCGGCCATCAGCTTGGTCTTCATGATCACTCTGTCTCCTCATCTCCGGGGGCGGAAAAACGGCGCGTTGCGCGCCGCCGGGCCGAGTCCGATCGGATCCGATTCGGACTGAAGCATCCGGATGAAACTGTAGATCACTTCTTCGAAAATTTGGAAATTTATTTCTACGTGATTTCACCTAGGGAACTGGATTTCCAAAAAGTCTAGACTCCGTTCCGTAGCCCGATTCCTTGCGGCAGGCGTTCCCGTGTCGTGCCGCGCACGTGACGGACCACCGTCGCAGGATCGGTCCCTCAATCCGCCGGCAGGGTCGAACGCCGGCCGCGAGCGTGATACGTGATATGAGCCCGTTGAACTTTCCGACTGACCGCCCCATCGATCTCGCCTGCCTCGGCCGCGTCGCCGTGGACCTTTACGCGCAACAGTACGGCAGCCGCCTGGAGGATGCGCGCAGCTTCCAGATGTATCTCGGCGGCTCGTCGGGCAACGTCGCGTTCGGCGTCGCCCGGCTCGGGCTGAAGACCGCGATGATCTCGCGCGTCGGCGACGAGCAGATGGGCCGCTTCGTGCGCGAGACGCTCGAGCGCGAAGGCTGCGACACGAGCCAGCTGCAGACCGATCCGGAACGCCTGACCGCGCTCGTGCTGCTCGGGCTGAAGGATCGCGACACGTTCCCGCTGCTGTTCGTGCGCGAGAACTGCGCGGACATGGCCGTGCGCGCCGACGAGATCCGCGAGGATTTCATCGCCGGCTGCCGCGCGCTCGCGATCACCGGCACCCATCTTTCGACGCCGGGCACCCGCGAGGCGTCGCTGACCGCGCTCGGCTACGCGCGCCGCCACGGCGTCGTGCGGATCCTCGACATCGACTACCGGCCGGTGCTGTGGGGGCTGACCGCGCGCGGCGCGGGCGAGAACCGCTACGTGCCCGACGCGCAGGTCACGCGGCAACTGCAGCAGGTGCTCGGCGAGTTCGACCTGCTGGTCGGCACCGAGGAGGAATTCCTGATCGCGGGCGGCGTGCCTCACGACCTGATCGCGTCGCTGCAGGCCGTGCGCCGCGCGAGCGGCGCGGTGCTGGTGGTCAAGCGCGGCGCGCTCGGCTGCTGCGTGATCGAGGGCGACATCCCCGCGCACATCGACGATGCGCCGACCTTCCACGGCGAACGCGTCGAAGTCCTGAACGTGCTGGGCGCGGGCGACGCATTCCTGTCGGGCCTGCTGTCCGGGCTGCTGCGCGGGCACGGCTGGGCGCAAGCGACGCGCATCGCGAACGCGTGCGGCGCGATCGTCGTGTCGCGCCACGCGTGCTCGGCCGCGATGCCGACGCCGGCCGAGCTCGCGCACTGGTTCGGCGGCAGCCGCAATCCGCAGGTGGACGCCGATCGCGCGCTCGCGCACCTGCATCGCGTGACGGTGCCGCGCCGCGCATGGGACGACCTGTGCGTGATGGCGTTCGACCATCGCAGCCAGTTCTACGAGCTCGCGGTGCAGGCCGGCGCGGACGAAGCACGGATCAAGACGCTCAAGCGCCTGCTCGTGCGCGCGGCCGAACAGGTCGAGCGCGATCGCCGGATCGAAGGCCACGTCGGCGTGCTGATCGACGGCGGCGCATATGGCCGCGACGCGCTCGCGTCGGCCACCGGCCGCGGCTGGTGGGTCGGCCGCCCGGTCGAGCTGCCCGGCTCGCGGCCGCTGTGCTTCGACGACACGCGCTCGGTCGGCTCGTCGCTCACGCACTGGCCGACCGAACAGGTCGTGAAGTGCCTCGTCCACTACCACCCCGACGACGACGTCGACCTGCGCGTCGCGCAGGAGCAGCGCGTGCTGGAGCTGTGGGAAGCCACGCGCGCGAGCGGCAACGAGCTGCTGCTGGAAATCATTCCGCCGCGCGCGGTCACGCCGCCCGGCACCGAGGACGACGCGGTGCTGCGCACGGTCGCGCGCTTCTACAACCTCGGCGTGATGCCGGAGTGGTGGAAGCTCGCGCCGATGAGCGCCGACGGCTGGGCGCGGCTCGAGACGCTGGTGGCCGAACGCGACCCGCACTGCCGCGGCGCGGTGATCCTCGGGCTGAACCAGCCGTTGCAATATCTGGTCGACAGCTTCCGCTCGGCGACCAACCCGATCGTCAAGGGCTTCATGGTCGGCCGCACGCTGTGGGCCGACGCGTCGCTGCACTGGCTCGCCGGCCGGATCGACGACCAGGCGCTGATCGACGAAGTGGCCGGCAATTTCGCGCAGCTGGTCGACGCGTGGCTCGGCCGCCGTACCGCCGCGCGCGCCGCCGCAGCCGCCTGATGCAGATATCCGTGATGACCACCCGATTCCTCCTGATCGACAGACGATGACCACCACCGTGAGACTGACCGTCAGCCAGGCGCTCGTGCGCTACCTGGCCGCCCTGCGCGCCGAAGTCGTCCAGCCGGACGGCCGCACCGAGATCCTGCCGTATTGCGGCGGCGTGTTCGCGATCTTCGGCCACGGCAACGTGGCCGGGCTCGGCGAAGCGCTGCATGCCGAAAAAGAACGGCTGCCGACGTTCCGCGCGCACAACGAGCAAGGAATGGCGAATGCGGCCGTCGCGTTCGCGAAAGCGAACTTCCGCCAGCGGATGATGGCCGCGACGTCGAGCATCGGCCCCGGCGCGACCAACATGCTGACCTCCGCGGCACTCGCGCACGTCGGCCGGCTGCCGCTGTTGCTGCTGCCCGGCGACGTGTTCGTGTCGCGGCTGCCCGACCCGGTGCTGCAGCAGGTCGAGGACTTCGAACAGGGCGACGTCAGCGCGAACGACTGCTTCCGGCCGGTGACGCGCTACTTCGACCGGATCACGTCGCCCGAGCAGCTGCTGGTCGCACTGCCGCGCGCGATCCAGGTGATGACCGACCCCGCGCAATGCGGCCCCGTATGCCTCGCGCTGCCGCAGGACGTGCAGACCTTCGCTTACGACTGGCCGGAGGATTTCTTCGCGCCGCCGGTGATCCGGATGCGCCGCCCGCCTGCCGACACGCTCGAACTCGCGGATGCGCTCGACGTGTTGAAAGCGGCGAAGAAACCGCTCATCGTCGCCGGCGGCGGCGTGCTATACAGCCAGGCGTGGGACGCGCTGCGCACGTTCGCCGACACGCACGGCGTGCCGGTCGCCGAATCGCAGGCCGGCAAGGGCAGCCTCGCGTGGGACCACCCGCTGAACCTCGGCTCGATCGGCGTGACGGGCTCGCCCGCCGCGAACCGCGCGGCCGCGCAGGCCGACGTGGTGTTCGCGGTCGGCACGCGCCTGCAGGATTTCACGACCGGCTCGCACGCGCTGTTCGGCAATGCGACGCTGCTGAGCCTGAACGTGCAGCCGTTCGACGCGGGCAAGAAGCGCGGCCGGCAATTGATCGCCGATGCGCGCACGGGCCTCGGCCAGCTGTCGGCCGCGCTCGCGGGCTGGCGCGCGGATGCGGCCTGGACGGCCGCGAACCAGGATCAGGCCGCCGCGTGGAACGCGCGCGTGACCGAGCTGACTACGCGCGTGCCGAAGGACACGCTGCCGTACGACGCGGAAGTGATCGGCGCGGTGCGCGACTCGGCGGCCGACGCGGGACGCGACAGCGCGCGCGACGATCTCGTCGTGTGCGCGGCCGGCACGCTGCCGGCCGAACTGCACAAGCTGTGGCGCAGCGGCGTGCCGGGCAACTACCACATGGACTACGCGTACTCGTGCATGGGCTACGAGGTCGCGGGCGGCCTCGGCGCGAAGCTCGCGCGGCCCGAGCGCGAAGTGATCGTGATCGTCGGCGACGGCTCGTACATGATGCTCAACGCCGAACTCGCGACGTCCGTGATGCTCGGCCGCAAGCTCATCGTCGTGATCCTCGACAACCGCGGCTACGGCTGCATCGAGCGGCTGCAGATCAATTGCGGCGGCGCGAGCTTCAACAACATGCTCGACGACTGCGTGCCGGAAGGCGGCGAACGCTCGACGATCGACTTCGCGATGCATGCACGCTCGATGGGCGCCGAAGCCGTGCACGTGCGCGACGTCGGCGAGCTGCGCAGCGAAATGAAGCGTGCGCGCGCGGCGAAGACGAGCCAGGTCATCGTGATCGACACGACGCACGAGCGCACGACCGCGGACGGCGGCGCGTGGTGGGAAGTCGCGGTGCCGCAGGTATCCGCGCGCGCCGGTGTCGAACGCGCGCACCGGACGTATCTCGACGAGAAAACCCGGCAGCGGCGTTGATCCGTTTCCCCATTCAATCCGCCGCTCCGCGAAAACAACATTCGAACCAAGGAAGCACGTCATGAGCTGGAACGTTCGCATCGGTATCAATCCCCTGTCGTGGATGAACGACGACCTGCCGTCGCTCGGCGGCGAGACGCCGCTCGAGACGGCACTGAAGGAAGGCGCCGAAATCGGCTACGCGGGCTTCGAGCTCGGCAACAAGTTTCCGAAGACGGGCCCCGAGCTGAAGGCGAAGCTCGCCGAGTTCGGGCTCGTGTGCGTGTCGGGCTGGTATTCGGGCTTTCTGGCGGAAGTCGCGCCGGGCATGAGCGACGCCGATGCCGTCGAGGCCGAAATCGAGCGCTGCCGCGCGCACATGACGAAGCTGCAGTTCAACGACGTGAAGGTCGTGGTGTACGGAGAATGCGCGGGCACGATCCAGGGCAGCATCGACACGCCGGTCGCCAAGCGCCCGCGTTTCGTCGACGATGAAACCTGGCGGCGCTATGCGGCGCGCCTCGACGCATTCGGCGCGCACCTGCTCGAGACCTACGGGATCAAGCTCGCCTACCATCACCACATGGGCGCGTACGTCGAATCGCCGGACGACGTCGACCGGCTGATGGCGCTGACCGATCCGGCGAAGGTGTTCCTGCTGTTCGATACGGGCCACGCGTATTTCGGCGGCGCGGCCGATCCGGTCGCGCTGCTGAGGAAGCACGTGGCGCGCGTCGTGCACGTGCACTGCAAAGACGTGCGGCCGCAGGTCGTCACGCAGGCGCGCAACGGCGGCTGGAGCTTCCTGAACGGCGTGATCAACGGCACCTTCACGGTGCCGGGCGACGGCGCGCTCGATTACGAAGCGACGCTGCGCACGCTGAAGGACGCCGGCTACGAAGGCTGGCTCGTGGTCGAGGCCGAGCAGGACCCGGCCGTCGCGCCGAGCTATCAGTATGCGAAGAAGGGCTACGAATCGCTGCGCGCGATCGTCGACCGGTTGAGCGCGTAAGCCCCGTCATCTCATCGAGGAACCTCACGCCATGACGATTTCTCCCCTGCTGGTCAAGGCATCCGCCGACCGCGAAATCTGCAACGTGACGCCCGAGTCGGCCGGCTGGAAACACGTCGGCTTTCGCGCGCTGCGCCTGAAGGCCGGCGACACCGAAACGCTCGACACGGGCACGCGCGAACTGTGCGTCGTCGTGCTCACGGGCACGCTGCGCGCGCAAGTCGACGGCGAGACCTACGACGCACTCGGCAAGCGCGACAGCGTGTTCGAGGAAGTGTCGCCGGACGCGCTGTACGTGCCGGGCGGCAAGACCGTCACGCTGGTGGCGACGCGCGACGCGGAAGTCGCGCTGTGCACCGCGCCTTACGCGAGCGGCGACAAGCGCGTGCAGCGCCTCGACGGCGAACGGATGCGGCGTGCGGTGCGCGGGCAAGGCACCAACACGCGCTACGTATGCGACATCCTGATGGGCGACAACCCGGCCGCGGACCGGCTGCTGGTCGTCGAAGTGATCACGCCCGCGAGCCACTCGAGCAGCTATCCGCCGCACAAGCACGATCGCGACGCGGCGCCCGACGAAACGTCGCTCGAGGAAACCTATTACCACCGGATCGATCCGCCGCAGGGTTTCGCGTTCCAGCGCGTGTACACGGACGACCGCAGCCTCGACGAGGCATGCGCGGTCGAGAACCACGACGTCGTGATGGTGCCGCGCGGCTATCACCCGGTGGTCGCGCCGCACGGCTACAACCTGTACTACCTGAACGTGATGGCCGGACCGAGCCGCGCGTGGGCGTTCAAGAACGACCCCGCGCACGAATGGATGCTCGACGCGGCGCCCGGGCGCTGATGCATTGACGCGCTGAACGATCGACGGCCGGCGCGCGACGCAGGACGCGCGCACGGGCCGAACTTGCGACGACACGGAGCTGCCATGCCGATCCCCTTCCCGCGCTGCGCGCCCATGCCCTTCGGCGACACGGCCTCAACGCCGATGCTGGCGCACTTCGATGCCGACGTCGCGCGCCGGCTCGGCGACATCGCGGTCAATCTCGCGTCGCGCCGCGGGCTGCCGATCGCGGTCGGCATCGTCGGCGAAGCCGCACCGCTGTTCTATTGCGCGCTCGACGGCAGCCGCGCCCGCGACAGCGACGCGATCCGCCGCCGGCAGAACACGGTGTTGCGCTTCGGCGTCAGTTCGCTCGAGGTCGGCGCGCGCTTTCGCCGCGCCGGCTGGTCGTTGCAGTCGCAGGGATTGTCGGATGCCGACTATGCGCTCGACGGCGGCGGCGTGCCGCTGCGGCTGGCCGACGGCGGCATCGTCGGCGCGATGGCGATCGCCGGGCTCGACGACGAACGCGATCATGCGCTCGTCGTCGAGAGCCTGCGCTGGCATGTCGGCGCGAACGCGCTCGCGATGATCGCGTAGCGGGCGCGCGCCGGCTCGCGCGATCAGTGCAGCCCGCCGCTCGCGACGAGGCGCTCGCCGGTCAGCCAGCGCGCATCGTCCGATGCGAGGAACACCGCGACCGACGCGATGTCGTCCGGCTCGCCGAGGCGGCCAAGCGGCGTCTGGCTTTGCACCTGCCTGTCGAGGTCCGAACCGATGATGCCCGCGCTGTGCGTGCCTTCGGTCACGATCATGCCCGGGTTGATCGCGTTCACGCGAATCTTGCGCGGGCCGAGTTCGAGCGCGAGCACGCCGGTGATCGCGTCGACGGCGCCCTTGGTGCCGCTGTAGACGGCGCTCGCGGGCGGCGTGATGCTCGTCACCACGGAGCTGATGTTGATGATGCTCGCGCCTTCGCCCAGATGCTTGACGGCGGCCTGCGTCGTCAGCAGCACGCCGAACACGTTCGTGTCGAACTGCCGGCGGTAGTGCTCTTCGGTGATCGCCTCGATCGGCGCGAACTCGTACACGCCGGAATTGTTGACCAGCACGTCGAGACGGCCGTACGTCTCGATCGCCGTATCGACGATGCGCTGCGCGTCCGCTGCCTTCGACACGTCACCGCCGACCGCGACCGCGCGGCCGCCCGCTTCGACGATCGCGCTCACGACCGCGTCGGCGCCGGCCTTGCTGCTCGCGTAGTTGACGACGACCGACGCGCCTTCGGCGCCCAGCGCCTTCGCGATTGCGGCGCCGATCCCCTTGGAAGCGCCCGTGACGATCGCGACCTTGCCTGCCAGCTTGCTCATGATTTCATTCCTCAGTCGGAAGACTTCGATGGATGGGTACCGGTCGCGCCTGTCGCGGCGCACCGGCCTTGCTGGCAATCTTCGCGGTTCCGGCGGCCGCGATAAAGCGGCTCGACACGAATTGACTGGCGGGGTTTGCCGAACAATCGGCGGATGGACGGTCGACGGACGGTCAGCCGGCGCTCAGCCACGCGCTGACGACGTCGCCGCCGAGCCCGTCGAGCGCGCCGTCGTAGACGATCTGCCCGCGCCCCATTACCGCGACGCGCTGCGCGAGCCGCGGCGCGAGCTGCAGCCGCTGCTCGATCAGCAGGATCGCGACGCCGTCGTCCTGCAGCGCGGCAAGGCAGGCGCCGACTGCGTCGACCGCGAGCGGCGCGAGCCCTTCGGCCGGTTCGTCGACGATCAGCACGCGCGGGCGGCCGGCGAGCGCGCGCACCAGCGCGAGCACCTGCTGCTCGCCGCCCGAGAGCCGCCCGGCCTTCACGTCGGCCCGCGCGGCCAGCAGCGCAAAGCGCGCGAGCAGCCGGTCGAGCGCGGCACGTTCGGCCGCGCCGCTCAGGCCGCGCAGCCCGAGCCGCAAGTTGTCGCGCACGCTCAGCAGCGGAAACACGTCGCGGCTTTCGGCGACGTAACCGACGCCGCGCCGCGCGATCTCGAACGTGCGTGCGCCCGCGCATTCGGCGCCGGCGATGCGCACCGAGCCCGCGGTGCGCACGAGCCCCATCACGGCCTTCGCGAGCGTCGAGCGGCCCGCGCCGTTGCGACCGAGCAGCGCGAGCGTCTCGCCCGGCGCGAGCGCGAGATCGACGCCGTCGAGCACGGGCTGGCTTCCGTACCATGCACGCAGGCCGCGGATGTCGAGCAGCGCGCTCATGCATCCTCGCCGAGATAGGCGGCACGCACGGCCGGGTCCGCGCGGATCGCGTCGGGCGCACCGGTCGCGACCACCGTGCCGCGCACGAGCACCGTGATGCGCTCGGCGAAGCCGAACACCGCATCCATGTCGTGCTCGATCATCAGCACCGTGCGGCCCTGCGTCGTCGCGCGGATCAGCGCGATCATCCGCGCCGCCTGGTCGCGGTTCATGCCGGCGGTCGGCTCGTCGAGCAGCAGCGTGCGCGCGCCGCTCGCGAGCGCGATGCCCAGATCGAGCGCGCGCTGTTCCGCATAGCCGAGTGCGCCGGCCGGCGCGTCGCGCCGCGCATCGAGGCCGATGTCGTGCAGCACGCGCGCGGCCGCGCGATCGACCGATGCCGATTCGCGCAGCCGGTTCCACCAGCGCCGCCGCTCGGCCGGCGCATGCAGCGCCGCGCAGCGCAGGTTGTCGAACACGCTCAGCCGCGCGAACGCGCTCGTCTGCTGGAAACTGCGGCCGATGCCGAGCCGGCTCGCGACGACCGGCCCGCGCCCGCGCAACTCGACACCGTGCAGCACGACGCGCCCGCACGTCGGCCGCGTCGCGCCGGCGATCACGCCGAACAGCGTCGACTTGCCCGCGCCGTTCGGCCCGATCAGCGCGTGACGCTCGCCGGCCGCGATGCTCAATTCGATGCCGTCGAGCACGGTCTGCGCGCCGAAACGCTGCACGATCCCGTGGAGCGCGATCGCGTTGCCGTTCATAGCCCGTCCTCCCACGTGCCGTGCCGGTGGTTCAGCAACCGCGCGCGCCAGCCCCACAGCAGCGTGCCGATGCCGGCCGCCGAGGCCGCGACGGCCCAGCCCGCCGGCGAATCGGCGTCGATGCCCCACGCGCCGAACGCGATGCCGGTGCCGTCGTCCTGCGCGAAACGCCACGCATAGCCGAGCTCGGCCGCGCAGACGATCGCGACGCCCCAGAACACGCACGCGCCGATGCCGCACAACAGGCGCCACCGCTCGGCCGCCGGCGCGCCGCGCCGCAACGCATGCGCGAACGCTTGCGCGATGCCCGCGATCCCGCGCGGCGCGGCGACGACGACCGCGACGAACAGCACGCCGAGATACAGCGCCCATGCGCGCGACACGCCCGCGACGACGACGCTCAACGCGGTCAGCACCACCGCGCCGGCCGCCGGCCCGAAGAACGTGCCGGTGCCGCCGATCACCGCGGCGATCAGCACGGTCGCCGAACGCGCCATCGACACGCTGTCGGGCGTCGCGATCTCGACGTCGATCAGCGTCAGCGTGCCCGCGATGCCCGCGAAGAACGACGCGCAGGTGACCATCGCGAGCCGCACGCGGCGCGGCTCGGTGCCGAGCGCGGCGACGCGCGCGGGGTTGTCGCGCACCGCGTTCGCGAGCCGGGCGAGCGGCGTGCGCGTCAGCGCGTGCATCGCCAGCGCCGACACGATGCACCATGCGGCGATCACCGCGTAGGCCTGCGTTTGCGCACCGAAATGCCAGCCGCCCCAGGGCGCGCCGCTCGCGCGGTCGATCGGCACGCCGCCGACGCCGCCGAACCACGCAGGCACGCTCCACGCGGCCGCCGCGACGCATTCGCCGAGGCCGAGCGTGATCATCGCGAACACGGTGCCCGCGCGGCGTGTCGCGAGCAGGCCGGCGAGGAACCCGAAGCCCGCGCCGGCCGCGCCGCCGACGAGCGGCAACAGCGGCAGCGGCGCGCCGACATGATTGAACCAGTGCGCGGCGGCGAACGCGCCGAGCCCCGCGACGGCGGCATGGCCGAACGACAGCAGCCCGGTCGTGCCGAGCTGCAGGTTGTACGACAGCGCGAGCACGACGAGCGCGGCCGTCTGCGCGAGATAGCCGAGCACCGCGCCATGCGGCCACAGCCACGCGGGCACAGCCACGCACGCGGCGAACAGCACCCAGCGCAGCGCGCCGGCCCGCGCGCGGCTAGCCATCGACACGCTCGCCGAACAGCCCGCGCGGCCGGGCGACCAGCACCGCGACAAGCAGCAGGTACGGGACCAGCGGAGCGAGCTGCGCGATCGACACGGCCGCGACGCCGTCGGGCAGCGCGAGGCCCGCCCATTGCGCGAGGTCGCGCAGGGACGTGTCGCTGGACGCCGCGAAGGTCTGCGCGAAGCCGACCGCGAGCGACGCGGCGAACGCGCCGCCGAGCGAGCCGAGCCCGCCGATCACGACGATCGCGAACACCACCGACCCGACGGTCTCGGCCAGCGCCGGCTCGATCACCGCGAGCGGCGCGCCGATCACGCCGGCCAGCGCCGCGAGCGCGGTGCCCGCGCCGAACAGCCCCGTCATCACCCGCGGCACGTCGTAGCCGAGCGCCTCGACGGCCGCGCGGTGCGTGAGCGCGGCGCGCACGACGAGGCCGAGGCGCGACGCGCGCAGCAGCGCGCCGAGCGCGGCCAGCATCGCCGCGGACATCGCCATCATGAAGAGCCGGTAGCGCGGCAGCGCGAGGCCGAACACGGTCACGGGCGCGCCGTCGAACAGCGGCGGCACCGGGGCCGGCAGCGGTGCGAGGCCCCACAGCAGTTTCGCGCCCTCGCCGATCAGGTACGCGAGCCCGAAGGTCAGCAGCAGTTCGCTCGTGTGCCCGTGCGCCTGCACGCGGCGCAGCAGGGCGCGCTCGCAGCCGGCGCCGAGCAGCCCGACCGCGAGCGGCGCGAGCCCGAGCGCGGGCCAGAACCCCGCGCGGGCTGCGATGCTGTAGCCGACATACGCGCCGAGCATGTAGAAGCTCGCATGCGCGAAGTTGAGCACGCCCTGCACGCTGAAGATCAGCGTGAGGCCGGCCGACAGCATGAACAGCAGCAACCCGTAGCTGAGGCCGTTGAATGCCTGGAGCGCGAACGCGTGCACCGCCGCGCGCCCGTCAGCCGGCGAGCGGTTCGAGCGCCGCGCGCAGCGTGTCCGGCAGCGGCACCGGGCGGCGCGTGCCGCGATCGACGTACACGTGCACGAAATGCCCCTGCGCGGCCGGCGCGGCTTCGCCCGCCGCGAACAGCCCGATCTCGTAACGCACGCTCGACGTGCCGAGCTTCGCGACGCGCAGCCCCGCGTCGACGGACTGCGGAAAGACGAGCGGCGCGAAGTAGTTGCACTGCGTCTCGACCACGAGCCCGATCGTCTGCCCGTGCTCGACGTCGAGCACGCCCGCGCGGATCAGGTATTCGTTCACGACGGTGTCGAAGTAGCTGTAGTAGACGACGTTGTTCACGTGCCCGTAGACGTCGTTGTCCATCCAGCGGGTCGTGATCGGCAGGAAGTGGCGGTAGGCGTCGCGCGGACGCGGCTGCGGCTTGTCGGACATGGCGATGGCGGTCAGGTCAGGACGAGGAAGATGAAGCGCACGTCGCGCGGCGGCCGTGCGGAACGGCCCGCCGGCGAATGGCGAGGTGCCGCGCCGCGATCGTGCCCGGCGCGACGGACGACATGGCGGCGGCGCGGCCCGTCACTGCCCCGCTCGGTCGACGAATTCGAAATCGAGGCCGCGCGCGCGCATCCAGTCGGCGAGCGCGTAGCCGGTGCCGGCGCGCCACGGGCGCAGCAGCGGCGGATCGACGAGCCGGTATTCGAGCAGTTCCGGCGACAGCGCGACGGTGCCCGACGCGCGCACGTGGTACGCGATGATCAGTTCGTTCTTGCGGATGAATTCATAGACGCCGACCAGCGAGACCTGCTCGGCCTTCAGCGCGGTTTCCTCGAACACCTCGCGCGCGATGCCGTCCTCGGGCGTCTCGCCGTTCTCGAGGAAGCCGGTGATCAGCGCGAACATCCCTTCCGGCCAGGCCGCGTTGCGCGCGAGCAGGATCTTGCCGTCGAGTTCGACGATCGCCGCCACCACCGGCAGCGGGTTGTTCCAGTGCACGTAGCCGCACGTGTCGTCCGGGCAGGCCTGGCGGACGCGGCCGCCTTCGTGGTCGGGATCGGCGCGCTCGGTCAGCGGACGCGCGCAGCGCGGGCAAAAACGGTAGTCGGCGGTGGTCATCGATGGGGATCTGGCGAGCGCCCGGCGGCGGCCTGCCGGCCGCGTCGCGCGCCCGCTCGGCGCGGGAAAGGCCTCATTCTAGCGAGTTTGCCCGCGCCGCAGACGATCCGGCCCCGATGATGTCAGGGTTGCATGCGGGGTTGCGCGCGCCCGCGTGCGGCGGTTGCCGCGAAGCCGGCGGCACCGGCGAGCAACGCGCCAGCCGCGACCCACAGCGCCGGCGAGAACGACCCGAAGCGCGCGGTCAGCGGCGCGGCGACGAGCGGACCGAGAATCTGCCCGACCCCGTACGACGCGGTCGCATAGCCCATCAGCCCGGTCGCTCGCTCGCCATGCAGCCGCCGCGCCTCGCGCATCGCGAACAGCGTGATCGCGGTAAACGGCAGGCCGAGCAGCGCGCTGCCGGCCGAGAAGCCGGCCGCGTTCGGCCAGACGATCCCCGCCGCGATCCCGAGCGCCTGCGTCGCGCAGCCGGCGGCGAGCAGCAGCCGGTTGTCCCAGTGGCCGGGCAATCGCGACGCGGCGATCGCGCCGACGATCAGCGCCGCGCCGAACATCGGCCAGAACAGGTCGGGCCACGGCGAGCCGGCCGGCAGCGCGGCACGCGCGATCACCGGCAGGAACGTCGCGGTGATGATGTAGCCGAAGCCCGGCATCCCGTACAGCACGACGAGCCACGCGGCGTCGGCGCGATGGCGCCGTGCGTCGTGCGGTGCCGCGGCCGGTCTCTCGCGCACGGCCGGCGCCGCGGCGCCCCGCGCGGCGGTTGTCGAGGCGGCCGGCCCCGGCGCGCTGCCGAACGTGCGCCAGATCGCGACCGACAGCAGCGCCGACAACACTGCGAAGCCGAGCCAGCCGGGCGCCGCGCGATGGCCGGCGAGCGCGCTGCCGATCAGCCCGGTCAGCACGATCCCGACGCCCGGCCCCGCGTAGATCACCCCGCTCCACTCGGGCGCATGCAGTTCGGTGAGCCGCCGCAGCCCCCATTGCGACACGAACACGAACGTCCATGCGCTGACGACGCCCGCGACGAAGCGCACCACGAGCCACACGGAGAGCAGATGGCCGACGCCCATCGCGGCAGTCAACAGCACGGTGGCGGCCAGCCCGAAGCGCACCATCCGCGAGGGCGCGACCCGCACGGCCGCGCAACTGACCGCGCCGACGAAATAACCCGCGTAGTTCGCCGACGCGAGCCAACTGCCGGCCTTCAGGCCGATCGAGCCGTCGGCGAGCATCAGCGGCAGCAGCGGCGTGAACGCGAAGCGGCCGACGCCGAGTGCGACCGCCAGCCCGATCATGCAGGCGAGCGCGGCCGCGCGGGCGCGGCGGTCGGCGTCATCGGGCAGGTGTACGCCGGCGACGGCGCTCGGGGCATCGGAACGGGACATGGCGGCATAGGCCGCGCGCGGCGCGCGCCGGCCGGAACGGAAATCGGAACGCTTGTATCGTAGCTTGACCGAACGTTCTCGATAAATGAATAATCAAGAATCCACATATCTCCAGGAGAGAATCATGGACCTGGCGGCGCTGGCGATTTTCCGGGCTGTCGTGCGCGAGAACGGTGTGACGCGCGCGGCGGCGAAGCTCAATCGCGTGCAATCGAACGTGACGACGCGCATCAAGCAGCTCGAGGAGGAACTCGGCGCGGCGCTGTTCGTGCGCGACGGCCGCCGGCTCGTGCTGACGCCGGCCGGGCACACGCTGCTGCCGTACGCGGAGCGGCTGCTCGCGCTTGCCGACGAGGCGCGCGACGCGGTGCGCGAGGACACGCCGCGCGGGCGGCTGCGGCTCGGCACGATGGAAAGCACGGCCGCGAGCAGGCTGCCGACCGTGCTCGCGCGTTATCACCATGCGTGGCCCGACGTGTCGCTGGAGCTCGTGACCGGCACGACCGGCTGGCTGATCGACAAGGTGCGCGACTTCGAGATCGACGCGGCGTTGTTTGCGCGGCCGCCCGAGCCGGACACGCTGCCCGACACATTCGAGACGGTGCCGATCTTCCGCGAGGATCTCGTGCTGCTGACGCCGCGCGGCCATCCGCCCGTGCGCACGCCGCGCGACGTGATCCTGCCGACGCTGATCGCGTTCGAGCGCGGTTGCACGTACCGGAAATATGTCGAGCAATGGTATGCGGCACACGGGATGAAGCCCTCGCGTGTGCTCGAACTCGGTTCGTATCATGCGATCGTCGCGTGCGTCGCGGCCGGCGCCGGCATCGCGGTCGCGCCGCGCTCGGTGCTCGAGTTGCAGCCGGAGACCGGTAACGTCGCCGCCCACACGATCCCCGAACTCGAAGGGATCGACACACTGCTCGCGTGGCGGCATGGTTACGCATCGGCGGCGCTCGCCGCGTTGCGCGATGCGCTGGGTGAGGCTGCGCGGGAGCCGGGTGATGCGACCAAGGCGGCGGTGGCCGCATCGGTGTCGGCCTGAGTCGGGATCGCCGGCGGCCGCTGGTGCGCGCGCTCGATCTTCATTCCGACACGGGCGATGCGGCCAGGGCGGTGGTGGCCGCGTCGGCGTCTGCCCGAGCCGGGAACGCAGGCGAGCGCCAGCGAGCGCGCTAATTCTTCATACCGACAAAAACAAAACGACCCGACCGGCACAGGTGCCGATCGGGTCGCTTTTTTTGATGCGAAGCGATGTGACGCGACGCGGTCAGCCCGACCACACCGCATCACCAGCCATGCCGATCAAAGACGCTCTTCGACCCAGCCCTTGACGCCTGCCAGCGCGCCCGGCAGGTTCGCCGGTTCCGTGCCGCCTGCCTGCGCCATGTCCGGACGGCCGCCGCCCTTGCCGCCGACCTGCTGCGCGACGAAGTTCACGAGCTCGCCGGCCTTGACCTTCTTGCTCGCGTCCGGCGTGACGCCCGCGATCAGGCTGACCTTGCCGCCTTCGACGGCCGCCAGCACGATCGCCGCGCTCTTCAGCTTGTCCTTCAGCTTGTCGACCGTCTCGCGCAGCGTCTTCGCGTCCGCGCCGTCGAGCGTCGCGGCCAGCACGAACACGCCGCCGACTTCGATCGCCTGCTGCGCGAGCTCGTCGCCCTGGCTCGACGCGAGCTTCGACTTCAGCGCGCCCAGTTCCTTCTCGAGCGACTTCACCTGGTCCTGCACCTGCGCGATGCGTTGCGTGAGTTCCGACGGCTGCGCCTTCAGCGCGGCGGCCGCTTCGTTCACGCGCGCATCGAGCTCCTGCACGTAGCGCACCGCGTTGTCGCCGGTGATCGCCTCGACCCGGCGGATGCCGGCCGCGACGCCGCCTTCGACGACGATCTTGAAGAAGCCGATGTCGCCGGTGCGGTGCACGTGCGTGCCGCCGCACAGTTCGCGCGAGAAGCCGAGATCGAGCACGCGCACTTCGTCGCCGTACTTCTCGCCGAACAGCGCCATCGCGCCTCCCTTCACCGCTTCGTCGTACGGCATCACGCGCACGATGCCCGGCGCGTTCGCGAGGATTTCGTTGTTGACGATCTGCTCGACGCGACGGATTTCGTCGTCGGTCAGCGGCGCGTTGTGCGCGAAGTCGAAGCGGGTTTTCTCCGCGTCGACGAGCGAGCCCTTCTGCTGCACGTGTGCGCCGAGCACTTCACGCAGCGCCTTGTGCATCAGGTGGGTCGCCGAGTGGTTGCGCTGCGTGCGTGCGCGACGATGCGCGTCGATTTCCGCGCGCAGCACGTCGCCGACCTTCAGCGTGCCCTGTTCGAGCGTGCCGTGGTGGCCGATCACGTCGGCCTGCACCTTCAGCGTGTCGGCCACGGCGAAGCGCGTCGCTGCATTCGCGAGCACGCCCTGGTCGCCGACCTGGCCGCCCGACTCCGCGTAGAACGGCGTGTGGTCGAGCACGACGACCGCATCCTGGCCGTGCTTCACTTCGTTGACGGCCGAACCGTCGACGTACAGCGCGACGACCTTCGCGTCGTCGAACGCGATCTCTTCATAACCGTGGAACGTGGTCTTCGCGCCCGAGTATTCGAGGCCCTGCGTGGCCTTGAACTTGCCGGCCGCGCGCGCCTGCTCGCGCTGACGCGCCATCGCGTCGTCGAACGCCGGCTCGTCGACCGTCATCCCGCGCTCGCGGCACACGTCGGCCGTGAGGTCGAGCGGGAAGCCGTACGTGTCGTGCAGCTTGAACGCGAGTTCGCCGTCGAGCACCTTGCCGCCCTTCGCGTCGACATCCGCCAGCGCCGCTTCGAGGATCGACATCCCGTGCTCGATCGTCTCGAAGAAACGCTCTTCTTCCTGGCGCAACACATCGGTCACGCGCTGCTCGGCTTCCTTCAGCTCCGGATAGGCCGCGCCCATCTCGGCGACGAGGTCAGCCACCAGCTTGTGGAAGAACGAGCCCTTGCGGCCAAGCTTGTAGCCGTGGCGGATCGCGCGGCGCACGATGCGGCGCAGCACGTAGCCGCGGCCTTCGTTGCCGGGGATCACGCCGTCGACGATCAGGAACGAGCACGCGCGGATGTGATCGGCGATCACCTTCAGCGAGTTGTTCGTGAGGTCGCTGATCTCGGTCACGCGCGCGGCGGCCTTGATCAGGTTCTGGAACAGGTCGATCTCGTAGTTGCTGTGCACGTGCTGCAGCACCGCGGCGAGACGCTCGAGGCCCATGCCGGTGTCGACCGACTGCTTCGGCAGGCGCGTCATGTTGCCCTGCGCGTCGCGGTTGAACTGCATGAACACGAGGTTCCAGATCTCGATGTAGCGGTCGCCGTCTTCTTCAGGCGATCCCGGCGGGCCGCCCCACACGTCCGGACCGTGGTCGTAGAAGATTTCGGTACACGGGCCGCACGGGCCGGTGTCGCCCATCGTCCAGAAGTTGTCCGACGCGTAGCGCGCGCCCTTGTTGTCGCCGATGCGGATGATCCGCTCGGTCGGCACGCCGACCTCCTTCGCCCAGATGTCGTACGCTTCGTCGTCTTCCTGGTAGACGGTGACCCACAGCTTTTCCTTCGGCAGCTGGTAGACCGTGGTCAGCAGTTCCCACGCGAAGCGGATCGCGTCGTGCTTGAAGTAGTCGCCGAACGAGAAGTTGCCGAGCATCTCGAAGAACGTGTGGTGGCGCGCCGTGTAGCCGACGTTCTCGAGGTCGTTGTGCTTGCCGCCCGCGCGCACGCTGCGCTGCGCGGTCGTGGCGCGCGTGTACGGACGCGGATCCGTGCCGAGGAACACGTCCTTGAACTGGACCATGCCCGAGTTCGTGAACATCAGCGTGGGGTCGTTACCGGGCACGAGGCTCGACGAGCGGACGATCGTGTGGCCCTTCGATTCGAAGAATTTGAGGAATTTCTCGCGGATTTCGGCAGCTTTCATGGCGTGCGGGGAATGTCTGGCTGAGACGGCTTCAAACGCCGGCCGTCCTCGCGGACGCACGGCGGGCAGATATCGTAAACGAGCGATTATACGATACAGATCGGCGGCTCCCACGCCAGCGGCCCGCCGCGCCGGACGAGCGGCCTGGGCCACCGGCGCGGCCGATTCGCCTTAAGATGCTCGGCATGCCAATCCGCCTTGCCTCGGGCCGGGCGAGCCATGAAAGGAGACGATTCGACGATGGGTGCCCTGAGCCATATCCGCGTGCTGGACCTCACCCGCGTGCTCGCGGGCCCGTGGTGCGCGCAGACGCTTGCCGATTTCGGCGCGGACGTGATCAAGGTCGAGCGCCCCGGCGCCGGCGACGACACGCGCCACTGGGGGCCGCCGTACCTGAAGGACGCGACCGGCGCCGATACGGCCGAGGCCGCGTACTACCTCGCGGCGAACCGCAACAAGCGCTCGGTGACGGTCGACATCGCGACGCCGGAAGGCCAGCAGATCGTGCGCGAGCTCGCCGCGCAGAGCGACGTCGTGCTCGAGAACTACAAGGTCGGCCAGCTGAAGAAATACGGGCTCGATTACGAATCGCTGCGCGCGGTGAAGCCCGATCTCGTCTACTGCTCGGTCACCGGGTTCGGCCAGACGGGCCCGTACGCGCACCGCGCGGGCTACGACTTCATCGTCCAGGGGATCGGCGGCTTCATGAGCATCACCGGCGAGCGCGACAGCGAGCCGGGCGGCGGGCCGCAAAAAGCCGGCGTGGCGATCGCCGATCTCGCGACGGGCCTCTATTCGACGATCGCGGTGCTCGCCGCGCTCGCGCACCGCGATCGCACGGGCGAAGGCCAGTACATCGACATGGCGCTGCTCGACGTGCAGGTCGCGCTGCTCGCGAACATGAACACCAACTTCCTCGCGAGCGGCAAGCCGCCGGTGCGCTGGGGCAACGCGCACCCGAACATCGTGCCTTACCAGACGTTCCAGACGAGCGACGGCTGGATCATCGTCGCGGTGGGCAACGACGGGCAGTTCCGCAAGTTCGTCGAGGCCGGCGGGCGGCCCGAGCTGGCCGACGACGAACGGTTCGCGACGAATCCGTCGCGCGTGCGCCACCGCGACACGCTGGTGCCGATCCTCGCGGAGATGGTGAAGGCGCGCGGCAAGGCCGACTGGATCGCCGTGCTCGAAGCGGCCGGCGTGCCGTGCGGGCCGATCAACGAACTCGACGAGGTGTTCGACAACGAACAGGTGGTCGCGCGCGGAATGCAGGTGTCGCTGCCGCACCCGTGCGGCGCGGACGTGAAGCTCGTGCGCAATCCGATCCGGATGAGCGCGACGCCGCCCGATGCGCGCACCGCCCCGCCGCTGCTGGGCGCGCAGACGGAAGACGTGCTGCGCGACATGCTCGGCTACGACGATGTGCGGATCGCCGCGTTGAAGGCGAAGCAGGCGATTTGAGCGCGTGTGATACCTGGCCGACCGCCCACGCAAGCAGTGTCGGCCGGGTATATCGGGGGTCAGCGCTGCGCAAGCGTATCGCACCCGCCAGCGAGCAGTGCGAGCGCGGCACGCGCGGCCGGATCGACGACGATCGCACGACCGCCCGCGCCCGGGAGGCCGGTGACTGCCACCGTGTCCGTGTCGGCCGCCCCCCGGAATACCAATGTCGGAAGCGGTTCGGAGGCGATGCGATCGCGCATTTCCAACGTGCCGAGCGGCGTCGGGAACGCCGTCGCAAGCTCGGCGACGGGCACACTGCCACGCACGATCAGCGTGGTGAGCGGCGCGAGCCGGTCGGCCAGCCCAGGGGGCGCGACACACTGCCGGGAAACACGGCCGTCGAACGTGACGCGCACGGAGAACGGCGCCGCCGACTGCACGCGATGAGCGTTCACGTTCAGCGTACCGGCGGTGTAGACGAACGACATCACCTCATCCGGCTGCACACTGAGTATTTCGGTACCCGGCGCGATCGGCACGCGACTGCCGGCGCTTCCGACCATGCTTCGCCAAGCCAATACGACGAGCACGGCGACGAACACCACGCCGGCCGCGCGAGCGAGCTGGCCTGTTGCCGCGGGCGTCATGACACCTGCACCATGGTTCCGACCGGTGTCCATTCGTACAGCTGCCGCGCATCGGCCTCGTTCAGCCGCACACATCCGCGCGAGCCGAACCGGTCACTCAGTGAATTGCGAGCCAGCCGCACGACGCCGAGCGGCATCGGTCCGTGGTATTGATGAAAAGCCTTGCCATCCGCGGTGAAGAACATTGCATGATCCATCTGCACGTTATACATGCGACTGCGATAAGGGTGGTGCTTGCGGAGGATTCTGAACGTGCCCCGAACGGTCGGGTGCTCGCGGTCGCCTGTCACGCAGTCGAAGCGGAACACGCAAACGCGCCCCTCGTATGCTTCGACGCATTGCCGTGACAGATCAACCTGAATCCGTTTCGTCGCGGCTCCGTTGTTTTCTTTGGTGCGGTCGGATCGTGCGGGCTGGACTGGCATGGAGGCTTTCCGTCCGGTCGAATGGGCCGCCAGACTACCCACTACCGACTTCAAGCGATATGGGACACGTCAGAAATTCGGAGCGCTGTCCAACGGCAGGGCGAGTCCGCTGCCGCGCACGCCTACCACGATGAGCCCGGATGGCGCGACACGCTACGGGGGACTGTCGACGCGCGTGGCTCCGCCGTTGCTGTGCCACGACAACGAACGGATCGCGGCGTTGAAGGCGAAGCAGACGATCTGAAGGTCCTGCGGTCCGCCCACCCTGCGCGCCACGGTCAACCTGCGACCGCCAGCGCGTCGAGCCAGCCGCGCCCCTGCGGCCAGTCGCCGAGCCCGCTGTCCGCGTTGATGTGGCCGCGCGGGCCGAGGTCATGAAACGCGCTGCCCCACGCGTGCGCGCAGCCGCGCGCGAACGCGAGCGAGCCGTACGGATCGTCGCTGCTCGCAACCACGCAGGTCGGAAACGGCAGCCGCTCGTGCGGCACCGGCCCGAAACCGTGCGCATCGGCCGGAAACGCCGGCCCGGCCGGATCGGGCAGAGCGACGAGCAGCGCGCCGCGCACTTTCTCGAGCGCGGCCGGCCGCGCGTAACGGGTCGCCCACCACGCGGTGGTCAGCGTGCCGAGGCTGTGCGCGGCGATCGTCACGGGGCCCGGCGCGGCTTCGACCGCACGATCGAGCGCGAGACACCAGCCGTTGCGGAACGCACGGTCCCAGTCGGGCATCGCGATGCGTACGAAACGCGCGTCGGCGCGCTCCCAGCGGCTTTGCCAGTGGAACGGGCCGGAGTTACCGTAGCCCGGCAGCACGAAAACGAGAGAATCGCTCATGGAAGGTTCGTCGACGCATGAAGTCGTTTTATGTAACGTCGACGAAGTGTCGCACACCCGCTCCTCCCTGATGCTGCCTGTCGAATCGCGGAATGGATGTGCGGTGTATGAATCGGTCGCGCTGCGCACGCGACCGGCCGGCGCTCACGCGCGCCGGCTTCGGTCAGCGCACGCCGGCGCCGACGAGGCCGCCTGCCGCGGCGCCGGCGACCGTGCCGACCGGGCCGCCCGTGATCAGGTAGCCGAGCGCGCCGCCCGCTGCCGCGCCGATCCCGGCGTTACGCTGCGTGTGCGTCATCGCGCATGCGCCGAGCTGCGACAGGGCCGCGACGATTACCGCGGTACGAACGAGAAAAGTGGTCTTCTTCATCATGATTGTTGGCTTCCTCCCGCCCCGCAAAAACTGCGAATGGCGGCATTGATTCGGTGAAGCCATCATAGGAAAAGCCGAATGCGGGGGGCAATCCGATTTACGTCGTGTTACAGCCGACACACTATCGAGATATTGCGATCGGCAGCGCGAACCGCCCTGTCGACGCCGCAACCCGCGCGGGACGGACCCCGGTCAGGTAGAATTACGGGATTAAACCGGCGCGACGCGCCGACACAACCTGACGCCAACCGCATGAGCACCGAACGCAACGACGCCCCCGCGGCTTCCAATTTCATCCGCAACATCATCGACGACGACAACCGCACCGGCAAATGGAGCGGCCGCGTCGAGACGCGCTTTCCGCCCGAGCCGAACGGCTATCTGCACATCGGCCATGCCAAGAGCATCTGCCTGAACTTCAGCGTCGCGCGCGACTACGGCGGCGTGTGCCACCTGCGCTTCGACGACACGAACCCGGAAAAGGAAAGCGTCGAATACGTCGACTCGATCGTCGACGCCGTGCGCTGGCTCGGCTTCGACTGGCGCAAGGACGCGGTCGATCACCAGTATTTCGCGAGCGACTACTACGACAAGCTGTACGAATTCGCCGAGCTGCTGATCCAGCGCGGCAAGGCGTACGTCGACAGCCAGAGCGCCGAGGAAATGCGCGCGAACCGCGGCTCGCTGACCGAAGGCGGCAAGCCGTCGCCGTTCCGCGACCGCTCGCCCGAGGAAAACCTCGACCTGTTCCGCCGGATGAAGGCCGGCGAGTTCAAGGAAGGCGAGCACGTGCTGCGCGCGAAGATCGACATGGCGTCGCCGAACATGAACATGCGCGACCCGGTGATCTACCGGATCCGCTACGCGCATCACTACCGTACCGGCGACGCATGGTGCGTGTATCCGATGTACGACTACACGCACTGCATCTCGGATGCGCTCGAAGGCATCACGCATTCGCTGTGCACGCTCGAATTCGAGGATCACCGCCCGCTGTACGACTGGGTGCTGAACGAACTCGCGGAAGCCGGCGTGTTCACGCGCCCGCTGCCGCAACAGATCGAATTCTCGCGCCTGAACCTCACGTACGCGATCACCAGCAAGCGCAAGCTGCTGCAGCTCGTCACCGAAGGTCACGTCGAAGGCTGGGACGACCCGCGCATGCCGACGATCGTCGGCATCCGCCGCCGCGGCTTCACGCCGGAGAGCATCCACCTGTTCTGCGAGCGGATCGGCGTGACGAAGGTCGATTCGTGGATCGACATGAGCGTGTTCGAAGGCGCGCTGCGCGACGACCTCGACGACAAGGCACCGCGCTCGGTCGCCGTGCTCGATCCGCTGAAGCTCGTGATCGACAACTATCCGGAAGGCCAGGAAGAAGCGTGCACGGCGCCCGTGCACCCGCACCACCCCGACCGCGGCGTGCGCACCTTCCCGATCTCGCGCGAGCTGTGGATCGAGCGCGAGGACTTCGTCGAGAACCCGCCGAAGGGCTATTTCCGCCTGTTCCCGGGCAACAAGGTGCGCCTGCGCTACGGCTACGTGATCGAATGCACGGGCTTCGACAAGGACGCCGACGGCAACGTGACGGCCGTGCACTGCAACTACTTCCCGGACAGCAAGTCGGGCACCGAAGGCGCGAACAACTACAAGGTCAAGGGCAACATCCACTGGGTCAGCGCGAAGCACGCGCAGGCGGCCGAAGTGCGGATCTACGACCGGCTGTTCAAGGCGCCGCACCCGGACGCGGGCGGCGCGAACTTCCTCGAGGCGCTGAACCCGGACTCGAAGAAGGTCACGCAGGCCTACGTCGAGCCGGGCGCCGGCGACGTCGCGCCGGAAACGCGCCTGCAGTTCGAGCGTCACGGCTATTTCGTCGCCGACCGCGTCGATTCGAAGCCGGGCAAGCCGGTGTTCAACCGGATCGTCGGGCTGCGCGACAGCTGGGGCAAGCCGGCCTGACGGCCTGCTCCGCGCGCGGCGCGGCGGCCTCGCACCGCCCGCCGCAGGATGAAAAAAACGGCCTTCGGGCCGTTTTTTATTGCGTGCGCGCAAGCGCGGCTGCGCCGGCCGCCGCGCTTACGCGCTCGCCAACCGCCGGTGCAGATCCGCGAGCGACAGCGTCGTGCGAAACAGCCGCGCGAGGCTGCGGCTTGCATACGCGTCGACGTCGCCGGGCGCGGTCCAGCGATACGCGTCCATCTCGGGAATCAGCGAGCCGTCGCGACGGCTCGGGAACAGCGACGTGCACGTGCAGCGCGCGGGATCGATCTCGTCGTCCGCGACCTGCACCGCGAACAGGTGCAAGTCCTTGTCGTGACGGTAGGCGAAGCGGCCGAGATCGAGCAGTCGCGCCGGCGCGAACTCGATGCCGGTTTCCTCGCGCAGCTCCCGCAGCGCCGCGTCGACCGGCGATTCGCCGGGCTCGCCCTGCCCCTTCGGGATGTCCCAGTGCGTGGTGTCCGTCGCGTGCGCGAGGAATACGCGGCCGGCCCCGTCGAGAATCACGACGCCGCACGACACCGTGCGCGACGCACCGCTGCGCTTCATTGCACGCGCGCTCAGCGCTTCTGCAGCTGCCACTTGCCCGTGGCGGTCTTGCAATAGACGGGCTTGAGCGTCAGCGTCTGGCCCTTCGCGGAAATGTCGGTGGCGATCTCGCGGCACGTCTTGCCGTCGTTCTCGGACGTCGACGGCGTGAGCTTCGCATCGATCTGCGTGCCGCGGCCGCTGCTCTGCCAGGTCGTGGTCTCGCCGTCCTTGCCTTCGTCGCGCACCTGCGCCACGGCCTTGGCCAGCGACGCACGGTCGGTCTTGCTGAAGTAGGCGAGCGGCGTGTCGTTCAGGAAGCCCAGGTTGCTCTGTGCGTAGGCAGGCAGCATCGCGGCTGCGCACGCGGCGCCGGCCAGCACGCGCGTGACGACGGAAAGGGATGCACGCATCGACATGTGTTGTTCTCCTTGGATGTTCGATCGAACGGCATGGCGCGCGGCCGGCACTCCGGCGGCCGGCGAACCGGCACGCGCCACGCCCGTCAGCCAGCGAGCATAGCATGCGTGCCGCCAGGAACGTCGTCTAGCGGGCCGCCGACGCGGCTGCCGGTTGATATCCGTCGGTCAGCGTGTTCAGGAACGCGATCACGTCCTTGATCTCGGCCGCGTTCAGCGCGGGCGCGTCGCCGCGCTTGCGGTCGAACGGCGGCTCGCGGTTGATGTTCGGCCAGTAGCGCTTCGGCAGGTCGTCGTAGACCTGCACCTTGCCGTGCACGACCGGATAGAACTTCTCCGGATGGATGTCACGCTCGGCGTAGAAGCGCATCACGTCCTCGAGCGAGTGGTACACGCCGTTGTGGAAGAACGTCTTGCGCAGCGCGACGTTGCGCAGCGACGGCGTGCGGAACAAGCCGCAGAATTCGTCGCG
Source organism: Burkholderia sp. Bp9099 (assembly GCF_003857805.1). Lineage (NCBI taxonomy): Bacteria > Pseudomonadati > Pseudomonadota > Betaproteobacteria > Burkholderiales > Burkholderiaceae > Burkholderia > Burkholderia sp. Bp9099. Next base: position 7,220 of record NZ_QTPU01000031.1, on the reverse strand, counting down.
GCCCTTCAGGTCGGTGCGCTCGGGGCCGCACGCGCCGAGGTCGTAAAAGCGCGGATCGCGATTGACCGGCAGCGCGCGGTTGCGCGGCACCGCGATCGCGATCAGGCCGAAATCGCTGAACTGCGGCGGGCCGCCTTCGAGCGTGCGCTGGCTCACGTGGCAGCTCGCGCAGTTGCCCTTCTTCTCGTCGTTGAACAGCTGCAGCCCGCGCAGCTCCGCGGGCGTCAGCTGCGCGTGGCCGGCCAGATAGGCGTCGTACTTGCTCGTGTACGGATCGAACAGCGCCGGCTGCTGCTGGAATGCGTCGAGCGCGCGCAGCACCGCACCGAACGTCGCCTGGTCGTCGCCGAGAACCTGATCGCCGAACGCCTTGCGGAACGCGTCGGCATACGGCGCGGCGCGAACCGCCTTCGCAACCCGCGCCGGCGAACTGCTCATCTCGAAGGGCGAGGTGAGCGGAATGCGCGCCTGCGCATCGCGCGTATCGACGCGGCCATCCCAGGTCAGCCCGCCGGTCGGGCCCGCATCGATGCTTTCGTCGCCTTCGTCCGGCGAATCGTGGAAGTGCTCGCTGAACGGCGGAATGCCGCGCAGGTACTTCAGCGACGGCACCGCACGAAAGCCCGTGCTGTGCATGTCGTCGCCGCCGAGTTGCACCGACAGCGCGTTCGGCGGCCCGAACGCATGCTCGGCGCTATGGCACGACGCGCACGCGAGCTTGCCGGACCCCGACAGCGACGGATCGAAGAACAACTGCTTGCCGAGCGCCGTCATCTGCTTCACGCCCTCGAACACCTGCGCGCGCGTCTGCGGCTGGCTGGCCGGCGCGACCGCCGGAGCGGCCGGTGCGGCCTGTGCCGCCGGCACGATGGCGGCGGCCGATGCATCGGCACCGGGGCGCGCATCGCAACCGGCGAGCGCCGCGAGACCGCCGACCAGCGCCAGCGCCGCCGCGGCAGGGATCAGCGATCGCGCGGACGCGAAGGATTTCAGAAGGCTGTGCATCGTCGTTCTTCTTGTAGCGGTGGGCAATCGGCCGGAGCTTATGTCAGTTCCGTGACCGCCGCATGACGTTCGACCGACAGTCATTTGAAAGCGCCCCTACACCCGGCTGTCAAATCGGTTCCAGATAATGCGCGCAGCCGGCAGGTGTCCGAAGGTTCCCGCGCCGGCCCGACACCACCGCGATTCCCACACGCGACACACGACGAAAGAGAGAACATCGCATGAAGAAGCACGCCTGGATTCGTTACACGCCGATCGCCCTCGCGGCCGCGCTCAGCCTGACCGCCTGCGGCGGCGACGATGTCACGCAGCAAGGCCTGTCGGCCGTCAAGAACGTCGTCGTGATCTACGCGGAAAACCGCAGCTTCGACAACCTGTACGGCAACTTCCCGGGCGCGAACGGCCTGCAGAACGCGACGGCGGCGAACTCGGTGCAGAAGGATCGCGACGGCTCGACGATGGCGACGCTGCCGAAGATCTGGGGCGGCCTGACCGCGACCGGCATCACGCCGGCGGTCACCGAGGCGATGACGGCGAACCTGCCGAACGCGCCGTTCGCGATCGACGATCCGAAGGGCTTCAACCAGTCGATGAGCATCGCGACGCGCGACATCGTGCACCGCTTCTACCAGGACCAGATGCAGATCAACGGCGGCAAGAACGACATGTACGCCGCATGGACCGATGCGGGCGGCCTGACGATGGGCCACTACACGCCGGATCCGTCGAAGCTGCCGCTGTGGAAGATCGCGCAGCAGTACGTGCTCGCCGACAACTTCTTCATGGGCGCGTTCGGCGGCTCGTTCCTGAACCACCAGTACCTGATCTGCGCGTGCGCGCCGTTCTACGCGAACGCGAACACGAGCCCCGCGGCCGGCAAGATCGCCGTGTTGAACGCGGACGGCAAGTCGCTGAAGGTTGCGACGAACTCGCCCGCGTCCGCGCTCAGCGGCCCGCCGAAGTTCGTCAACGACGGCGCGATCACGCCCGACTTCTTCGCGGTCAACACGATGCAGCCGCCGTATCAGCCGAGCGGCAACAAGGCAGCCACGGGCGGCGATCCGCTGCTCGCCGATCCGGCCAATCCGTCGACGATGCCGCCGCAGACCGCGACCAACATCGGCGACCTGATGACCAACGCGGGCGTGTCGTGGGCATGGTACGGCGGCGCGTGGGGCCAGGCGCTGCAGGCAAGCCAGAACGGCACGTCGAACGTGATCTACGGCGCCGACCTGTCGACGCCGAACTTCCAGCCGCACCACCAGCCGTTCAACTACTTCGCGAACCAGGCGCCGGGCACCGCGAACCGCGCGCAGCACCTGCTCGACGGCGGCGCGAACGGCGCCGAGTTCATCAAGGCGATCGACGCGGGCACGCTGCCGCAGGTCACGTTCTACAAGCCGCAAGGCAACCTGAACGAGCACCCTGGCTACACGGACGTCACCTCCGGCGACCAGCACATCGCCGACGTGATCGCGCACCTGCAGGCAAGCCCGCAGTGGAAGAACATGGTCGTCGTCGTCACGTACGACGAGAACGGCGGCTTCTGGGATCATGCCGCGCCGCCGACCGCCGATCGCTGGGGTCCGGGCACGCGGATTCCGGCGCTGATCGTGTCGCCGTACGCGAAGAAGGGTTTCGTGGACCACACGCAGTACGACACGGGTTCGATCCTGCGTCTCATCACGCGCCGCTTCTCGCTGCCGCGCCTGCCGGGCCTGCAGCAGCGCGACGACGCGCTGAAGGCGAACGGCGCGCAGCCGATGGGCGACCTGACGAACGCGCTCACGCTGTCGCCGAACCTGTAACGGCATCACCGCGAACGGGCCGGCCGCGCGGCCGGCCCGGACGAACGAAGGGCAACCCGCGGCGACCTGCACCCCAAAAGCCGGATGCGAATCCAGCCTTTGGGGTGTTTTTCATGCGCGCGCGTTGCCGCGCGGCCGCGTCACCAGCCGTACTTCAGCTCGACGCCGACGTAGTCCGCGTTGTGTCCGCCCGCCTGCCGGATCGCGTCGCCGACCTGGAAGTGCACGGCCTCGACGGCGCCGATCAGGTTCGCGGCAATCGTCCAGTCCGCGCGCAGCTGCACGTACATCCCCGTCCAGCGGCCGCCCTTGCCTGCCGTGCCGGGCACCGGAATGTTCGGCTGCTGATAGACGGCGTCGCCGGTCGTCTCGCGCCACTGGAAACCCAGCGCGCCCAGCAGCGACAGGTTCGCCGACGGCTTCAGCGTCACGGACGGCTTCACGTGGATCAGGTTCGCATAGCTCGTGTAGCCGGCCAGCGTGAAGTAATAGCCGTTCGGAAACAGCGGATTGAAGGTGCCGACGCGGCCGTCGTGCGGATGCCGGTCGCCCGAGGCCGCATCGATCTGCAACGCGACGCGCGGCGACCACGGCGCATCGAGCTTGTAGCCCGCGATCGAGCCGACGGCCCACGCACCGATCGTGTCGTTGCCGACCGTCCCGGTCTGCAGCATCGTCTCGAGATCCCAGTCGAAACGGCCCTGCGTGCCCGTGTAGCGAACGTCCCACACATCGCGATGCTCGGCGCCGCTCGCATCGAGGAAACGCGCGTTGCGGCGGTTGTAGCGCGACCAGTAGCCGGACAGGTCGCCCGGCCCGACCGACTGCCGCTCGAAGCGCACGCCGCTGAAGGTGAGACCGCGATTGGACACGTCGTCGAAATCGGACGCGTTGCGGTTCTGCACCGGTTGCGTCGCGTAGCCGATGAAGCGCCATTTCCCGTATTCGTAATCGGCCCAGACCGCATCGAACGCCTGCCGCACGTTCGGGCCGTCGCGCGTGGCGATGAAGCGCTGCAGGTCGAACGCCATCTCCTGCCGGCCGACGCGGAACTTGAACGTGCCGCCGCCGAGCGCGCCCGTGTAGGTCGCGAACGCCTGTTCGAGATCGAGCGGGTTCTTGTCGACGGGCGACACCGTGTTCTTGCCGAACGCGCGCGCGTCCTGCAACTGCGCGAAGAACTGCCAGTGCTGGCCGAGATGCGCATCGGCATGCACTTCGACGCGCTGGATCAGGTACGTGTCCGATTGCGCGGAGCCGATTCCGAACAGCGGCGCGTCGTTGGTCTCCAGCCGCTCGCGCAGGTTCACGCCGAGCGATAGATAGGAGGCCGGATCGTTGCCGAGCGGAATGTATTTCAGCCCGTCGAGCGGCGCGCGCGGCACGCACGGATTCGCGAGCACCGACCAGTCCTCCTGCCAGCGGTTGAACAGCACCGTCGGGCGTTTGGTCGTGCACGTCGATGCGGCGGTGGCCGTCTGGGTCGCTGCCGGCGTCGAGGCCGAAACCGACGACGCAGCCGAAGGCTGCGCCGGTCCTTGCGTCGATGTCGATGTCGTTTCAGCCGCCGTTTCCGCGACCGCCGCGTCGGCGCCCGCGCACAACAGCGCCGCGACGACCGACAGGCGCGCGGCCCGTTCGAAGCCGCGGGCGTCGCGTCTGCGCTGCCCCCGCGCGATCATGCGCGCTCCTGCGCGGCGGGTGCGGCCGCTTGCGCCGCACACAGTGCAAGCGTCGCGAGCGCGCCGACCGGTGCGAGCAGCGCCAGGAATCCGACGTAGCGGAACCCGAGCGCACCGCACGCCGCGCCGAGCGCGAACGCGACGATCGCCGGCAGCATCTTGCCGAAGCGCGCCCGCGCCGCCGCGCGTGCGGCGTCGGCCGTGCCGGCCGACAGCAGGTCGACGACGTCGAGGATCGCCTGCGTCACGTTGCCCGTCATCACCGTGTTCGGCACGCCGCCCGCGCGCGAAATCACGCGCGGATGCGCGTTCTGCACGCCCATCGCGAACGTGCCGACGATGCCGGCCACGAGCGCCGGCAGGCTGTCGGGCTGCGTGACGGGCGTCGCCCACACGCCGGCCGCGCAGAAGCCGAGCAGCAGCACGGCCTGCACCGCGTGCAGCGCGCGCGTGCCCTGCCAGGCGGGCCGCCCGGACATCGACCGCGCGATCAGGCTCGCCGCGATCACGCCGCACACGAACGCGGGAAACACGCTGAGCTTCAGCACGACACCCTGGCCGAAGCCCGCGATGCCCGCGCCGATCAGCACGAAGTTGCCCGTCACGTGTGCGGTGAACAGCCCGAACAGCGCGACGAAGCTCAGCGTGTCGACGAAGCCGGCCACCGCGGCAAGGATCGTGTCTTCGTGCTTCATCGCGCTGCGCTCGCGTGGATTTCGGCGACGTAGCCGCCCGGGAACTGCACGAGTGCCGCGTCGCGGCCGTCCGCGCTGTACGGCGGCACGAGCACGGTCACACCCGCCGCCTTGGCCTTCTCCAGCGTGGCGGCCAGGTCCGGCACGTCGTAGCCCGTCATCTCGCGCCCGTACGGGTACGGCAGGTGGCCGTCCGTCACGAGCACGGTCATCTTGCCGAAGCCCGATTCGATGCGAATCCGGCGATACGTGTCGTTCGGCCGGCCGATCTCGATGCCCGGCGCCTTCAGGTTGTCGGACACCACCTTGCCTTTCGAGAACTTGACGAAATCGTGCACGAACTTGCGTACGCTTTGCGGCGACACGTAGACCCGGTTCTCGGGGATGGTCTGCAACGCGTCGTAGTGCGGCGCCTGGGTGTGCCAGTAGAGCTGCATGTTCACGCCGCCCGTCCACGTAATGACCGCATCGCGGCCGATCGGATCGGGGAACGTGTCGACGATCACGTCGGCGCCGTGCTCGCGCGCCGACTTCACCGCGACGTCCATGTCGGTGACGAGATAGCCGGTGCGCTCCGCGCAGAACGGATACGGGACCGGCGTCTTGAAGCCGAACACCGAGATCGTGCCGACCGGCGTCAGCACGAGTTGCGACATCGTCTGGCTCGGCGTCGGCGTGACCTGGAACACGCCCTGCTTCGATTTCTTGCCGCCGAACGTCGCGACGAAACTGTCGGTGAAGCGGTCGAAGTCTTCCGGCGCGACGCACACGTGCGTGGTGTCGTACTGCGGACCGACGGCCACCGTCGGCGCGACTGCGGGCGGCACCGGCGGTTTCGCGAACACGCCACCGGGCGCGGCGACGAGGCCGGTGGCAAGCGCAAGCGCCAGCAACATGGAACGAAGGGTTCTCATAACGGATATCCTTGTTGTTTCATCAAATGGTGCAACGGCCCGGGAAACCCCGGTCACGCGCGGCCGTCGCCGGCCGGTTGCCGCGCATCGTCGAGCACGGTCGCGAGCACAAGTGCCGCGATCAGCCCAAGATGCTCGAAAAAGCTGTTGAGCGCCATGAAATGTTCGGCGCCCGAGCGGTTCCAGAAATCGTTCGCCACGACCATCGCGACGAGCGTCAGCATGCCGAGGCTCCCGGCGCCGAGCCACGTGAAGCGGCGAAACACCACGCACAGCGAGCCGGCGATCTCGACCACGATCGCCAGCGCCGCCCACAACGCGGCCGGATGCAGGCCGAAATGCGCCTGCTCCGCGACCGCGCCGTCGAAGTCGAGCGCCTTCGCGACGCCGCCGAGCAGAAAGGCGGACACCAGCGCGAGACGCGCGAGCGGCAGGACCCACGGCTGCGACAGTAGCGCGCGGATCCACGCCGGGCTGCCATAGATGGTACGCGTCGTCATGTCAGATCGCCCAGCACGAACAGCCGAACGCACCCCAGAAGCCCTTCGCGTCCGACGTCGGCAATGCGCTGCCCCACGCGCTTGCATGCGCATGCTGGTGCACGTTGCACGCGTTCGCGCAGCCGCACATCGCCGCGGCCGCCGCCCGTTGCAGCGGTGCGCCCTCTCGCTGCGTCGCACCCCAGCCGCCGTAGCCGCCGTACTCGCGCACCGGCGACCAGTCCGGCATCGCGGGCGGGATCGGCGCGTCGTGCGACGCGAACGGCCCCGCGCCCCAGACGATCCGGCCTCCAACCACCGTCAGCAACGCAGTCGTGTCGACGATATCGTCCTCCGCGCAGGTGAAGAAATCACGATCCGGGACCACCACGTCGGCGAGTTGCCCGACCGCGATGCGCCCTTTCCTGCCCACCTCGTTCGAGAACCACGTCACGTACTCGGTCCACATCCGCAGCGCGGTTTCGCGGTCGAGCAGGTTTCGCTGAGGATACATGCGCAGCCCGCCAATCGTCTTGCCCGTCACGAGCCACGCGAGCGATACCCACGGGTTGTACGACGCCACGCGCGTCGCGTCGGTGCCGGCCGACACCTTGAGGCCCTTCGACAGCATCTTCGC
>NZ_QTPU01000030.1:0-87517 GCF_003857805.1 Burkholderia sp. Bp9099 | reverse complement strand
TGACGATGAACGCCGCGTTCTGCGGGGTGAGCAGGTGGTCGTTCGCGGGATCGCGAATCGGTTCGCTTGCCATGGTTGCCTCCAGAAACAGGACAGGAAGTGAGAGAAATCCCGAGGATCCAGGGTGGGCGGCCGCGGTGTCGGGATCGTCGTTGCGGCGGGGCGCCCGTGCTGTCGCACACGTCCGATACGGTGCGCGCGGCGGGCGAATGCTCCAAGCTTAGTCAATCGATTCGGCGCGCGAGGCACCCGTCGGGGAAAGTCTCGGTCGCGTTCGCGCAATCGATCCCCATCGAAGAACGATGCTATGCGCGCAACAACCGGGTTTCCAGTCCCGTAGAATGCCGTCAGTGTTCTATGGGTGGAACAATCATGGATGACCTGAACGACCTCTACTATTTCGTGAAGGTGGTCGAGCACGGCGGCTTCACGCAGGCGGGGCGGGCGCTGGATGTCCCGAAGTCGACGCTGAGCCGGCGCATCGCCGCGCTGGAAGCGCACTACGACGTGCGGCTGCTGCAGCGGACGACGCGTCATTTCACGGTCACGGAAACCGGCCGCGAATTCTACGAACGCTGCCTCGCGGTGCTGGTCGAGGCCGACGCGGCGCGCGAGGTGATCGAGCGCCGGCACGCGGAGCCGCGCGGGATCGTCCGCGTGAGCTGCCCGACCGCGCTGCTCGAATATCGCGTGAGCGAGCTCGTCGCGCGCTTCATGGCGATTCATCCGGCGGTGCACGTGCATCTCGAAGCGACGAACCGCCGGGTCGACCTGCTGAGCGAAGGCTTCGACCTGGCGCTGCGTGTGCGTTTCCCACCGCTGGAGGACAGCGACCTCGTGATGCGGATTCTCGGCGACAGCCCGCAGCGGCTGGTGGCCGCGCCGCAGTGGCTGGCCGGACGCACGGTGCCGGCCGACCCGGCCGAGCTGGCCGGCGAGCCGAGCCTCGACTGGGGGCCGCCGCGGCAGCACGTGTGGCAGCTGGTCGGGCCGAACGGCGAGCAGGCGCAGCTGCGCCATCATCCGCGCTACATCTCCGACGACATGCACGCGTTGCGCGACGCGGCGATTCATGGCGTCGGCATCGTCCAGTTGCCGTGCATGGTCATCGAGGACGACCTGCGCGACGGCACGCTGATCGACGTGCTGCCGGGGTGGGCGCCGAAGGGCGGCGTGATTCACGCGGTGTTCCCGTCCCGGCGCGGGCTCCTGCCGCGCGTGCGGCTGCTGATCGACTTCCTCGCCGAACACATCCGCAAGGACTGACGGCGGTGGGGCGCCGTCGTCGGACGGCGCCTTTCGATCACGCCTTCCGCGCCGTCAGTGATGCTTGCGGATCTGCACCTGCACCTTTCCGTCGCGGATCGGCATCACATCGGGGCTGTCGTCGCCGACTTCGCTCGCGATCAGGTCGTTCAGCCGGCCGTTCATCGCGAGCAGCAGCTCGCCTTGCTGCTTGCGGTCCCGCGCGAGATTGTGCATTTCGGCCGGATCGTTCGTGACGTCGAACAGCTCGACGTCGTTGCGCGCGAACAGGTCCTCCAGCGTCGTCGGCCGGTTGAACTCGAGCGGCGAGAAATAGCGCGTGAACCGATAACGGCCGTCGTACACGCTGCGGATCGTGCCGCGCAGCCGGAAGTCGGGCTGCTGCGCGAGCGCGCGACGCAGCAGCGCGTCTTCGGGCACGCCTTTTTGCCGCAGCGCGGTCAGCTCCTTGAGCATCCATTCGCTGTCGTAGTAGAGCAGCATCGCGTAGTTGAACAGCGTGGCGTCGCGTGCCGCGTGCAGCTTCGCGTCGGCCGGCTTCGCGAGCCAGCGCGTGAGGTCGTGGCCCTTGAGCGCGTCGCCGCGGATCGACGCGGAGCGCGCGGTGTCGATGCCGGTCAGCCCGAGCAGCGTCGGCGCGATATCGATGTGCGACGTCAGCGCATCGCACTGCGTGCCGCCCGGATACGCGGGATGGCGGATCACGAGCGGCACGTGGTTCTGCGGCTGATACGCGGTCGCGCCCTTGCCGACGAGCTGGTGGGCGCCGACGTGATCGCCGTGGTCGGCCGTCATCACGACGATCGTGCGCTCGTCGAGGCCGAGCGACTGCAACGACTGCAGCAGGCGCACGACGTGCGTGTCGCAGTCGCGGATGCAATTGAAGTAGTTATCCTGGTAAATGCGCAGGCGTTCGTCGGTGAACGGATAGCGGCCGACGAGGTTCGCATGCGCGGCATTGAACATCCCGTGCGCGGCCGGTCGTCCGGGCGCGTCGTACGGCTGCCGGCGCGACGCCGCGAGCGGCACGTCGCGCCACGACGTGCGATACAGCGCGTCGTCGGGCGGTGGCGCGTTGCCGAGCATCGGATGGTTCGCGTCCTGCACGGCCGAGCCGTTCGTGTCGGTGTTCACGAACATCACGTCGTGCGGATTGACGAGGTTCACCGCGAGGAACCACGGCTTGCCTTCCTTCTCGAGCCGCGGCGCATGGTTGCGCATCCAGCTCACCGCGGCCTCGGTCGTGATGCCATCGTATTGATAGCCGCCGCGCACCATCCCGATCAGATCGCCGACGCCGAAGTAGTCGTCGAAGCCGTACGCGCGGATCGTGCGGTTGTAGTCGGCCACCGGCGCGGTGTACGGGCTCGTGGTTTCGTGCATCGTCGCGCTCAGGTGCCACTTGCCGAGATACGCGGCGTAGTAGCCGGCGTCGCGCAGCATGTGGCCGACGGTGCGCACGTCCGGCGACATGTCCTTCTGCCAGGGCATGCCCGCGTTGTCGAGCACGCCGGTGTGCTGGATGTGCTGTCCGGTGTAGACGGTGGAGCGCGACGGCGAGCACACGCACGCGGCGATCTGGTGGCGCGTGAACGTGATGCCGTCGCGGCGCAGCGCTTCGCGGCCCGGCGCGGGAAACGGCCAGCGGTCGAAGTGGCGCTCCTGGTCGGTCAGGATGAACAGGATGTTGTAGCCGGCGGGCGGCGCGGCGGGTGCCGTCGCCGCGCCGTGAAACGCGGGCGCGGGCCCGGCGTCGCCGCTTGCCGCGGCTGCCGCGGCTGCCGGGGCGGCCGGCACCGCGTTGGCCGTGCGAGCGTCCGCGCCGAAACCGGCCGCCGCGACCGCCGCGCCGGCGAGCTTGAGGAACTGGCGCCGGGCCGCGGGTGCGCCGGCGGTGGGGTCCTGATCGTCTTTCACGTCGTCGTCTCCTGTTCGTGCCGGCGCGCGCCCGGGGTTTTCATGCCGACGACTATGCGGCACGATCGCGTATCGATCGATGAAAGATCGCGATCGATCGATAACCCCCGGAACATGAATGACGGAGATGTCAGTGACTTTCGCGACCCGCGGCCCGGGCGGCCGCCTTGCGCCGGACCCGCTCGCGCCGCCCGGCGCGCCGGCCCACGACCCGCGCATCGCGCAGGCGCTGCGCCGGCTGCGGCTGCGCGACCTCGAGACGCTCGACGCGCTCGCCCGCACGCAGCTTCGCGCGCACGGCCGAGGCCGCGTCGATCACGCAGCCGGCGCTGTCGAAGTGGCTGCGCGAACTCGAGGCGTCGCTCGGCCTGCTGCTGTTCGAGCGCACGTCGCGCCGCGTCGCGCCGACCGCGTACGGCGATGCGCTGCTCGAATGCATCGGCCGCGTGCTGACCGACTTGCGCGGCGTCGCGCCCGCGTTCGACGCGTTGCGCACCGGCGCCGGCCGCCCGGTGTCGATCGGCCTGCTGCCGAACATGGCGCCGCAACTGATTCCGGGCGTGCTCGCCTGGCTGCGCGACGCGGGGCGCGCGGTGCAGCTCAACGTTCGCGAGGACACGCTCGACCGGATGCTCGCGCAGGCGCAGCGCCACGAACTCGACCTGCTGGTGTGCCGGCTCGACGTGTCGGCGCTGCGCGCAGGGCTCGACATCGCGCCGCTCTATCGCGACGACATGATCGTCGTGTGCGGGCCGCGCCATCCGCTGCTGCGGCGCCCGCGAGTCGGCTGGCGCGACGCGGCGGCGTTTCCGTGGATCGCGCCGCCGCTCGGCTCGCCGGCGCGCACGGCGCTCGATGCCGAGTTCGCGAAGGCGGGCCTCGCGCCGCCGGTCGTGATGATGGAATCGGTGTCATGGCAGACCAACCGCGCGGTCGCCGAACAGACGCCGTGCCTGTTCGTGCAGTCGGCCCGCGCGTTCGGCATGGCGGCGGCCGCCGGCGAGCGTGTCGGCCGCTTGCCGCTGAAGCTGTCGACGATGCCCGACACGGTCGGCGCGCTGTTCGCGGCGCCGGCGGGCACGTCGGTGGCGGCCGCGATCGACGCGCTGAAGGCGGTCACGCGCGAGCCGCCGGGCGGGCACGCGTGAGGCGCCGCGCGCGCCAACCGTCTGATGAATCGGGCGCCGCCACGCGCGTCGCCGCGCATGCGGGGCGCGACCGCGCGTAAGCCCTGATGCACGCGGATGCGCGGGGCCGCGCGGATTGGTGTTAAATGTATTTTGATACGCGTCGCGACGCGCGCTCTTGGGGACGCACCGGGCTCTCGTAAACCCGGAGCGATGAAAAAACGGCACGAAGAATCGCTACGAATCGGGCGCATCAGACCCGGTCGAACTGACGGCAGGATTCATCTTGAATACCGAACCGCAAAGTTCTCGCTACAGTCTCGGCCTCGCAGCGGAAGTGCTCGCATCCGAGCAAAGCGTGCTGAGGCTGATCACACGCAATACACCACTGCCGGAACTGCTCGTCGAGGTCTGCCGGCGCGCCGAGGCGCTGCTCGGCGACGGCGCGTCGTGCACGATCCTGCTGCTCGACGCGGACGGCGTGCACGTGCACGTCGGTGCCGCGCCGTCGCTGCCCGTGCAGTACAGCGCGGCGATCGACGGCGCATCGATCGGGCCCGCCGCGGGCTCGTGCGGCACGGCGATGTACGAGCGCCGGATGATCGCCGTCGAAGACATCGAAACCGATCCGCTGTGGGCCGCCTACCGTTCGTTCGCGTTGCCGCACGGCCTGCGCGCGTGCTGGTCGGTGCCGTTCCTGGACGATACGGGCACCGTGCTCGGCGCATTCGCCGTCTATCACCGTACGCCGCGGCGGCCCACCGACACCGAAACCGACCTGCTGCGCGATATCGGCAACAGCGTCGGCCTCGCGGTGCACCAGGACTGGATCGCGCGGCAGCTCGCGCGCAGCGAGGAACATCACCGCCTGGTCGTCAACAGCCTGAACGAAGGGATTCTCGTGGTGTCGCGCGACGGCATGGTGATCGCGAGCAATCCGAGCGCGAACCGGATGATGCGTGCGAAGGGCGACCTCGTCGGCCGCCGGCTGTCGACGGTGATCCTGTACAAGCTGCGCGAGGACGGCACACCGCTCGCGCCCGACGACTGGCCGAGCCGGCTCGCGTTCACCACGGCCATGCCGCAGCTCGACTACTCGGTCGGCTTCGGGCTCGCCGACGGCGACGTCATCTGGGTGCGCGGCAACGCGGTGCCGATCGTGAAACCGGGCGAGACGCAGCCCGAATCGGTGCTCGTGTCGTTTCACGACATCGGCCCCGTGCGCGAAGCGCAGCAGCAACTGCGCTACCTGGCGACGCGCGACGCGCTGACGGGCCTCTACAACCGGCGCTGGCTCTCCGAACGGATGCGCGAGCTGTTCGGCGCGCGCGAGGCGGCGGCCGGGCCTGCGCATGTCGCGATCCTGTTCCTCGATCTCGTCGGCTTCAAGAAGGTCAACGACACGGCCGGCCACGAGGCCGGCGACGCGCTCTTGCGCAGCGTCGCGGCGCGCCTCGCGGCCTGCGCGGGCGGGCGCCACGCGCTCACGCGCGTCGGCGGCGACGAGTTCGTGATCCTCGTCGACCACTGCGACGATCCCGACGAGCTGGCCGTGCTCGCGCGCGAGGTGATCGACACGATCGCGCAGCCGTTCGAGATCGCGAACAACGAATACTGGCTCGGCGTGTCGATCGGCATCAGCGTCGCGCCGCGCGACGGCGACGATTCGGTCACGCTGATGCGCAACGCCGACTCCGCGATGTACGACGCGAAGCAGCGCGGCCGCAACCACTTCACGTTCTTCACCGCGCAGCTGAACCAGCGCCTGCAGCGCCGCTTCGCGATCGAGCAGTCGCTGCGGCGCGCGTTCTCGTCGGACATGCTGCGGCTCGCGTACCAGCCGGTCGTCGACGCGCGCAGCGGCCGCACGGTCGGCGCCGAAGCGTTGCTGCGCTGGACGAGCCCCGAACTCGGGCCGATGTCGCCGGCGGAATTCATTCCGGTCGCGGAAGATACCGGGCTGATCGTCGCGATCGGCCAGTGGGTGCTCGAAACGGCCTGCCGGCAGGCCGCCGAATGGCGCCGCACGATCGCGCCCGACCTGACGCTCGCGGTCAACCTGTCGCCGCGGCAGTTCCACGAGGGGCTCGTCGAGTCGGTCTACCACTGCCTCGCGCAGACGCAGCTCGATCCGGGGGCGCTCGAACTGGAGATTACCGAAGGACTGCTGATGAACGACACGGACACCGTGCTGCCGATGCTCGAAGCGCTCACGGACATGAACGTGCGGATCTCGGTCGACGATTTCGGCACCGGCTACTCGTCGCTCGCCTACCTGAAGCGTTTCCCGCTGCACAACCTGAAGGTCGACCGTTCGTTCGTATCGGGCGTGCCCGATCATCGCGACTCGGTCGCGATCACGCAGGCCGTCGTCGCGATGGCGCATTCCCTCGGGATGAAGGTCACCGCGGAAGGCGTCGAGACCCAGGCGCAGTCGTGGTTCCTGCAGCAGATCGGCTGCGACATGCAGCAGGGCTACCTGTTCGGCCGGCCGCTCGATCCGACCGATTACGCGCGCCGGCTCGTCACCGTGTAGGCATTCAGGCGAAACCGCCGCCGGCCGGCGGAACCGGGGGCGCCGGCGGCGCGTCGATCTCGACGCGATTCTTGCCGTCGTGCTTCGCGCGATACAGCGCGCGATCGGCCGCCTCGATCAGCGAGGTGGTCGGCAGGCCGGGGGCCGGCACGATGCTCGCGCCGCCGATGCTGATCGTCACGTAGCGGCCCGTCGACGCGTGCACATGCTCGAGCCGCAGCGACTCGACCGCGAGGCGGATCTTCTCGCCGAGCAGCCGCGCGGCGCCCGGCGACGTGGCCGGCATCACGACCGCGAACTCCTCGCCGCCGAAACGCGCGGCGAGATCGCCGGACTGCCCGAGACAGCGTTCGATGGTCGTCGCGACCTGCTTGAGCACGCTGTCGCCCGATACGTGGCCGTACGTGTCGTTGTACAGCTTGAAGTTGTCGACGTCGATCATCAGCAGCGACAGCTCGCTGCGCTCGCGCGTGCCGCGCCGCCATTCGGCGGCCAGGTATTCGTCGAGATAGCGGCGGTTCGACAGCCCGGTCAAGCCGTCCGAGTGCGTGAGGCGCCGCAGTTCGAGATTGGCCTCGAGCAGTTGCTGCTGCGATTGCCGCAGCGCGCGGTAGGCCTCGTCGCGCTGCAGCAGGTTCATGTACGAGCGCGAGTGATAGCGGATCCGCGCGACCAGCTCGATGCGGTCGGGCAGTTTCACGAGATAGTCGTTCGCGCCGGCCGCGAACGCGGCGCTCTTGATCACCGGCTCTTCCTGCGTCGACAGCACGATGATCGGCACGTCACGCGTCGCCGGATTCGCGCGGTATGCCTTCACGAGGCTCAACCCGTCGATGCCGGGCATCACGAGATCCTGCAGGATCACGGTCGGCCGCGTCTCGATCGCGGTCGCCAGCGCGTCGTCCGAGCGCGGGCAGTAGTGGAAGTCGATGCCGTCCTCGTCGACGAGCGCGCGCCGGATAGCTTCCGCGACGATCGTCTGGTCGTCGACGAGCAGGACCATCGCGGGGGTGTCGGCGTGCGGCGTGGGCGGCACGTGCAAGGCGTCGAACGCCGCCTGCAGGCTGCCGGGCGGGCGGGTGAGGTCGCTGGTCATGATTGATGCAGGGTCGCGCCATGGCTGCGACGGGTGTGACAGGGTTTCATTGGGTTCAGATTCGCGCGAGTGCCGCCAGCTCGCCCGCGATGCGCTCGAGCGGCAGGATCGCGCGGGCCGCGCCGAGCGTCGCGGCCGCCTTCGGCATGCCGTAGACGGCGCTGGTCGCCTCGTCCTGCGCGATCGTGTGATAGCCCTTCATCCGCAGGGCCTTCAGGCCGATCGCGCCGTCGCGTCCCATGCCGGTCAGCAGCACGCCGATCACGCGGCCCGGCCAGTGCTCGGTCAGGCTGTTGAAGAACACGTCGACCGACGGCCGGTACGGCGTGGCGGCCGGTTCGCGCGTGTATTCGAGCGTGCCGGTGCGCGTGATGCGCAGGTGATCGTCGGTCGCCGCGAGCAGCGCGACGCCCGGCTGCGGGCGGTCGCCTTCGTGCGCGACGCGCACGGTCAGCGGCGTCTGGCCGTCGAGCCATTGCGCCATGCCTTCGGCGAACGCGCGATCGACGTGCTGGACGATCACGATCGGCGCGCTGAAGTCGGCCGGCAGGCTGCCGAGGATCGACGCGAGCGCGCCGGGGCCGCCGGCGGACGCGCCGATCGCGATCAGCGGGCCGCCGCCCGTGCGCGAGGCCGTGCCGGCCGCGCGGACACCGCCGGGCGCGTCGAGCAGGCGGCCGATCTGGTCTATCTTGGCGAGCAGCAGCCGCGCGGTGTCGCCGGCCGCGTCCTCGCCGAGGCGAGGCGTATCGACCGCGTCGAGCGCGCCGGCACCCATCGCTTCGAACACGCGCCATGCGTTCGCGCCGATGCAGCTCGTCACGATCAGGATCGCGCACGGGCGGGCGGAACGCATGATCCGCCGCGTCGCCTCGATCCCGTCGCACTTCGGCATGACCAGGTCCATCAGCACGACGTCGGGCGGTTGCGCGGCGCACAGTTCGACGGCTTGCGCGCCGTCGGTCGCGACCCACAGCACGCGATGTTCGGGCCGGCGCGCGAGCGCGCGGCGCATCGCCTCGACGGCAAGCGGGAGGTCGTTGACGATGCCGATATTCACAAGCGGGATGCTCCGGTCGGTTCGTAGTGTTGGGTATGGGCCGGGTTCATGAAAGGCAGTGCCGGTTCGGCGCCGCCGAACGGCATCGGCGGGCGCGCGGCACGGAATTCTTTTCGATTGGCGACGTCCGCATGCTGTCATGCGGCGCGAGCGGCGGCAATCGAAAAAATTGCGCATTGCGTCGTTTCAGACCCTTTTCTCTATTCGGGGGCGACATTTTTTGCCGCCCGCGAAGGCGGACGGCCGTCTGCGGGACGATGCGGCAGTGCGGAAACCCGTTGCCGGCGCGTTCGTTTCGGCGGGAAACGGGCGGGCGCATGCGCGGGCATCGGCGAGCCGGCCGCGCAGGCCGGCGCACCGCGCCCGGGCGCGTTCAGTCGATCAATGGCTGCGCGCGTACCCCTGGATCAGCGCGCGCATCATCCCTTCGACGGTTGCGTCGAGCAGGTCGGCTTCCTGCTCCGATTCCTCGACGAGCGCGGCATAGGCGGTCGCGAGCGTCACGCGGTCGACTTCGTGGCGTTGTTCCATCAGCGTCACCATCCCGTCCTTCGCCAGATGAGCGGAGAACGCGCGGCTGCCGATGGTCTGGAATACGTCAATCATGGCGGCTCTCCCGAACGTTGCCGATGCCTTCCAGTTTAGTCGGCGCACCGGCGCTCCGCCATGCGCGGCGGGCGCGCGGGTCGCCCGCGGTTCGCGCGGCGCAAGCGTGCATGCCGCGCGCGCCGCCGTTGCCGCCCGCTGCCGACCGCTCGGGCCGCACACGGTCGAAACACTGCTGACACACTTCTGGCACACGGCTGACATACGGCTGACATACGGCAGGCACAAGGCCGGCGCACGGTAGTACCGGTTTCAACGTTTGGCCGAAGCCTTAAATTGTCGACTTTTTATCGATAAAATCCGGTGTTGGATTTTGCGGCCTGAACCCGGTCGAAACTGGGCGGGCGGCACGTCGTCACGGCGCCGCGCATCCAACACAAGGAGGAGCAATGCTGGTGCTGATTGGCGTGCCAATCGTCGTGATCGGTTTCGCGCTGCGCTTCAACGCGCTGCTGGCGGCGACGATCGCGGGCCTCGCGACGGGGCTGGCGGGCGGGATGCGATTCTCGGCGCGATCGGGATGCTGAGCGGCTTCTGCGGTACGCTGACGACGCCGATGGCCGCGAACTTCAACATCGTGCCGGCCGCGCGGCTCGAACTGAAGGACAAGAACGGCGTGATCGAGGCGCAGTGGCCGACCGCCGTGCTGCTGCTGGCCGTCAACACGCTGCTGATGTACGCGTTCGTATTCCGCTTCTGACGAGATGCCCATGACCGACCGACTGACCCCCGAACTCGCCTCGAAATTCGCGTCGCTCGCGCTCGCGCACCTGACCCGCGAATATCCGAACAGGCTCACCCATTCGCTCGAAGGCCCGCACGACGTGCAGGGGCCGCGCGCATTGCACCCGATCTTCTACGGCAGCTACGACTGGCATTCGTGCGTGCACGGCTACTGGCTCGTGCTGCGCGTGCTCGAACGCTATCCGGCGTTGGCGCAAGCCGAGCGGATCATCGCCGTCGTCGACGCGCATTTCACCGACGCGAACGTCGCCGGCGAACGCGCGTATCTCGCGCTGCCGCACAACAGCGGCTTCGAGCGGCCGTACGGATGGGCGTGGCTGCTGGCGCTGTCCGCGCAGCTGGAGCGGCTCGCGCTGAAGGGCGTGGTGCCGCAGGCCGCCCGCTGGGCGAAGACGATCGCGCCGCTCGCCGACCTGTTCGTCGCGCGCTTCGAGACCTTCCTGCCGAAGGCGACCTATCCGCTACGGGTCGGCACGCACTTCAACACCGCGTTCGCACTGGCGCTCGCACTCGACTTCGCGCGCGCGACGCAGCGCGACGGGCTCGCGGCGCTGATCGTCGATACCGCGAGACGCTGGCACCTGAACGATGTCGCGTGCCAGGCGTGGGAGCCGTCGGGCGACGAGTTCCTGTCGCCCGCGCTGATGGAGGCGGAGCTGATGCGGCGCGTGCTGCCGGCGGCCGAATTCGACGGCTGGTTCGCGCGTTTCCTGCCGGATCTCGCGCGCGGCGAGCCGGCGACGCTGTTCGTGCCGGCGACGGTCAGCGACCGCAGCGACGGCAAGATCGCGCATCTGGACGGCTTGAACCTGAGCCGCGCGTGGTGCCAGCGCGCGCTGGCCGGCGCGCTGCCGGCAGACGATGCACGGCGCGCGAGGCTGCTCGATGCGGCCGACCGGCATCTCGCGAGCGCGCTCGCGCACGTGGCCGGCGATTACATGGGCGAGCACTGGCTCGCGACGTTCGCGCTGCTGGCGATCGAAGGCTCCGTGTACTGAATCTGTCAGGTTTTCGTGGGGGCCGATGGCTTTGCATCCGGCGCAATACCACTTTCCACCGGCCGACCGGCTCGACCCCGCGGCAGACTCGATACACTGCCGTACCGGTTGCACGGGCCCCCGCATTCAGGCCCCGACGAAGGAGACAAGACAGATGGACACCCAACGCGCAGCGGTCGTGACGTACCGCGGCAAGGCGATCGAGAACAAACACGTCGCCGACGTGGCGGTGGTGGATGCCGGCGGCAAGCTGCTGTTCCGGCTCGGCGATCCGTACCGGATGACGCTCGCGCGCTCGGCGGCGAAGCCGGCCCAGGCGCTGTCCGTGATCGAGACGGGCGCGCCCGAGCGGTTCGGTTTCGACGACGCGGACATCGCGTTGATGTGCGCGTCGCACAGCAGCGAGGAGCGGCACATCGCGCGCACGCGGGCGATGCTGGAGAAGGTCGACGCGCAGGAGTCGGATCTGCGGTGCGGCGGGCATGCGCCGCTGTCGGACGCGGTGTACCGGTCGTGGATCAAGCGCGACTACACGCCGACCGGCGTCTGCAGCAACTGTTCGGGCAAGCATGTCGGGATGCTGGCCGGTGCGCGGGCGATCGGCGCCGCGATCGCCGACTATCATCTGCCGGAGCATCCGATGCAGGTGCGCGTGAAGCAGGTGGTCGCCAACGCGTGCGGCCTGCGCGACGACGAGGTCGACTGGGCGATCGACGGCTGCAACCTGCCGACGCCGGCGTTCCCGCTCGATCGCCTCGCGCGTCTTTACGCGTCGCTGGCCGACGGCGCGGATACGGTGGCAGCCGGCGGCGCCGCGGCGACCGGTCGCGTGCGCGCGCTGGCGCGCATTCATCATGCGATGACGGCCCATCCGGAGCTGGTCGCCGGGGAAGGGCGCTACTGCACGGTGCTGATGGATGCGTTCGACGGGCAGGTCGTCGGCAAGCTCGGTGCGGATGCGTGCTACGGGATCGGCGTACGCGCATCGGCGCGCACGCGGGCGCTCGGCGCCGACGGCGCGCTCGGCTTCTCGGTGAAGATCGAGGACGGCAACATCGACGTGCTGTACATGATGGTCAGCGAACTGCTCGAGCGTCTGCAGATCGGCACGGACGCGCAGCGCGCGCGGCTCGCCGCGTTCCACCGGCCGCGGATGCTGAACACGCAGGGTGTCGAGATCGGGCACGCGACGTTCCCGTTCGAATTGCAGCCGGCCTGACGGGCGTCGGCGCACCGATGCCGAGGGCCGCGGTGCGCAGCGGCGCCGCGTTGCCGGCCGGCGCGACGGCAGCCGCTACGCGCCCGCGTCGCGAATCTTCGCCAGCTCGACTTCCGACAGCTCGCCGATGTGCGCGAGATGCTCCATGAGGAAGTCCTTCAGCACGCGCAGCTTCGCCGAGCTGCGCCGGTTCGACAGATACGCGATGTAGATGTAGTCGCCCGTCAGCTTGTTCTGCAGCCGGTAGCGCGGCAGCACGGCTTCGAGCCGACCGCTCGCGAGCAGGTCGCGCACCAGCCAGATCTCGAATTCGGCGATGCCGAGCCCCGCGCAGGTCGCATCCAGCAGCAGTTCCGAATGATCGGTGACGAGGTTGCCGGCCGGCAGCACGCTGTGCCGCGCGTCGCCGCGCACGAGCTCCCAGCGCGGATCGCCTTCCGGGTGCACGTAGCGCAGGCAGTTGTGATGCCGCAGGTCGTCCGGCGTCGCGGGGCGCCCGCAGCGGTCGAGATAGCCGGGCGTCGCGCACAGGATGCTGTCGTTGCGCGACAGCCGGTGGACGACCAGGTTGTCCAGGTAGTTCTCGCCCTCGTGAATGTCGAGGTCGAAGCCGCCGGCGACGAGGTCGTTGTGGTTGTCGGTGAGCCGCACGTCGAGCTGGATCGTCGGGTAGCGTGCGAGAAACGGCGCGATCAGCGGCGCGAGGTGGCGGCGGCCGAACCCGACCGGCGCGGTGAGCTTCAGCGGGCCGCTCGGCTGCGAATTGAGCTCGGCGACGACGCGCAGCGTGTCGTCGAGATCGGCGATCAGCGTGACCGCGCGTTCCAGGTAGATGTGGCCGGCCTCGGTCAGCGTCACGCTGTGCGTCGAGCGATGCAGCAGCGCGACGCCGAGCGCGTCCTCGATCGCCGTGATCTTGCGCGCGACGGTGGACGTCGACACGTGCATCTCCTTCGCGACCGCGGAAAAACTCCCCATTTCGACGACCCGCACGAACGCGCGCATCGCGCCGAGGTGATCGATGCCGGTGTCTCTTGCCATTGTTTTCATTCGTCTCTCGCTGTTGCGTCCCACGCAAAACCGCTTTCGATAATACAGAGGCGAGCTTCTTTATGCAAAGGCATAGAATGCGATCCCGTCGCACGGGGAAGCGGTGAACGCAGCCGCCTGGCCGCGGCGGCACGAGATATTTCAGGAGGGGCACCCATGACGGAAAACGGCTTCCGCGTCGAAGCGGATCTCTTAGGGAAACGAAGCATTCCGGATTCGGCGTACTACGGCGTCCATACGCTGCGCGCGAAGGAGAACTTCGACATTTCGGGGCGCACGATCGCGTCGCTGCCGTACCTCGTCATGGCGCTCGCGGCGGTGAAGGAAGCCGCGGCCGACGCGAACTGCGAGCTCGGGCTGCTGCCGCACGCGTATCGCGACGCGATCGCCGCCGCCTGTGTCGAGATCCGCGAAGGTCGCCTGCACGACCAGTTCGTGGTCGACATCATCCAGGGCGGGGCCGGCACGTCGACCAACATGAACGCCAACGAGGTGATCTGCAACCGCGCGCTCGAGATCATGGGGCACGCACGCGGGCAGTACGAATACCTGCATCCCAACGAGCACGTCAACCTCGCGCAGAGCACGAACGACGTCTACCCGACCGCGATCCGGATCGCGACCTGCTTCGCGGTCGAGCATCTGCTCGACGCGATGGCGCGCCTGCGCGATGCGTTCGCGGAGAAGGCCGACGCGTTCTCGGATCTGTTGAAGCTCGGCCGCACGCAGTTGCAGGACGCCGTGCCGATGACGCTCGGCCAGGAGTTCTCGACCTACGCGGTGATGGTGACGGAAGACATCGCGCGCCTGCAGGAAGCCGGCTTGCTGATGCGCGAGATCAATCTCGGCGCGACCGCGATCGGCACCGGCATCACCGCGCATCCGCAGTACGCGGAGAAGGCGCTGGCCGCGCTGCGCCGCATCACCGGCCTGGACCTGAGCACCGCGCCGAACCTGATCGAGGCGACGCAGGACTGCGGCGCGTTCGTGCAGGTCTCCGGCGTGCTGAAGCGGATCGCGGTCAAGCTGTCGAAGATCTGCAACGACCTGCGGCTGCTGTCGAGCGGCCCGCGTGCCGGCTTCGGCGAAATCAACCTGCCGCCGGTGCAGGCCGGCTCGTCGATCATGCCGGGCAAGGTGAACCCGGTGATTCCGGAAGTCGTGAACCAGGTCGCGTTCGAAGTGTTCGGCAACGACCTGACTGTGACCTTCGCCGCCGAGGCCGGCCAGCTTCAGCTCAACGCGTTCGAGCCGGTGATCGCGAGCGCGCTGTTCCGCAGCTTCGGCCATCTGACGGCCGCCTGCACGACGCTCGCGGACCGCTGCGTGAGCGGAATCACCGCGAACCCCGAGCGGTTGCGCGAAACGATGGAGCGGTCGGTCGCGCTCGCGACCGCGCTGAACCCGTACATCGGCTACAAGCGCGCGACCGCCGTGGCCGCCGAGGCGCACGCGAGCGGCAAGTCGATCCGCGAAGTCGTGCTCGATCGCCAGCTGATGACCGCCGCGCAACTGGACGAGGCGCTGCAGCCCGAAGCGCTGATCCGTCCGCGCGCGTACTGATTCCGGCCGCGCGGCGCCGGCGCCTGCCGCCGGCGGCCCGCGCGCGGCCGTTCCCGAGCGCCCGTCGACGGGCGCGACACATCAAGAAACGGAGACACACCATGAAGCACGCCAGCGAGCGCGCGGCCGACCCGGCCGGCGGCGCGGACCCCCGTCACGCCGATCGCGATGCGATGTTCGCGTCGCACGAGGCCGGCTATGCGCAGCACCTGAAGCCCCGACACGTGCAGATGATCGCGATGGGCGGTGCGATCGGCACCGGCCTCTTTCTCGGCGCGGGCGGCCGCCTGCAGAGCGCGGGGCCCGCGCTGGCCGTCGTGTATCTCGTGTGCGGCGCATTCGCCTTCCTGATCATGCGCGCACTCGGCGAGCTCGTGATGCACCGGCCGACCAGCGGCTCGTTCGTGTCGTACGCACGGGAGTTCATGGGCGAGCGCGCGTCGTTCGTCGCGGGCTGGATGTACTACCTGAACTGGGCGACCACCGGCATCGTCGACATCACCGCGGTGGCGATCTACATGAAGTACTGGGCCGTGTTCACCGACGTGCCGCAGTGGGTGTTCGCGCTCGGCGCGCTGGGGATCGTGTCGGTGATGAACATGATCGGCGTGAAGGTGTTCGGCGAGATGGAGTTCTGGTTCTCGATCGTCAAGGTGGGGACGCTCGCGCTGTTCCTCGCGGTCGGCGCCGTGTTTCTCGCGAGCGGCCATCCGGTTGCCGGGCAGATGCCGGGGCTGCACCTGATCGCGGATCACGGCGGGATCTTCCCGCACGGGATCCTGCCGGCGGTGCTGATCGTGCAGGGCGTCGTGTTCGCGTATGCGAGCATCGAGCTCGTCGGTGTCGCGGCGGGCGAGACCGCCGATGCGCGCAAGGTGCTGCCGAAGGCGATCAACAGCGTGATGTGGCGCATCGCGCTGTTCTACGTCGGCTCCGTCGTGCTGCTGACGATGCTGCTGCCGTGGACCGCATACAGCGCGCACGAAAGCCCGTTCGTCACGTTCTTCAGCAGGCTCGGCGTGCCGTACGTCGGCACGGTGATGAACGTCGTGGTGCTGACCGCCGCGCTGTCGAGCCTGAACTCCGGCCTCTATTCGACCGGGCGCGTGCTGCGTTCGCTCGCGATGGGCGGCTCGGCGCCGCGCTTCGTGTCGCGGATGAACGCGCGCGGCGTGCCGTACGGCGGGATCCTGGTCACGGTCGCGGTCAATGCGATCGGCGTGCCGCTGAATTACATCGTGCCGGCGCAGGCGTTCGAGATCGTGCTGAACATGGCGTCGCTCGGGATCATCACGACCTGGGGCTTCATCGTGATGTGCCAGATCCTGTTCCGCCGTGCGGTCAATCGCGGCGAGCTGAGCCCCGTGTCGTTCCGGATGCCCGGCGCGCCGTTCACGTCGTGGCTCACGCTCGGGTTCCTGGTCAGCGTGCTGGTGCTGATGGCGTTCGATTACCCGGGCGGCACGTGGACCGTCGCGATGATTCCCGTGGTCGTGCTCGCGCTGGTGGTCGGCTGGAAGCTGGCCAAGCGCGGTGCCGCGCGAGAGGCTGCTGCCGAGGCTGGCGTGCCGATCGTTGCCGATCCGGCGAGCAACGTCTGACGACAGGCCCGGGCGGGCGACCGCCCGGTGCGCTCAGTTCAACCCGGCGCGTGCGCCGACCCAGCGGCTGAAGTCGCCGGCCATCTGCGCGGTCAGCTCGTGGCCGGCGTCATAGAGCTGCGTGTCGTGCGCGACGCCGAGCGCGGTCAGTTTCGCGTCGGCCGTGTTCGCCCACGCGACCGGCAGCTTGTCGTCGAAGCGGCCGTGCATCACCAGCGCGTGCAGCGGGCTCAATGCATCGCGGGACGCGATCAGCGGATCGATCTCCGGCAGGATGCGCCCGCACAGCACCGCGAACGCGGCGACGTCGGCCGGCGAGGTGAGACCGACGCTCGCGCTCATGATGCCGCCCTGGCTGAAGCCGGCGATCACGGTCGGCAAGGCGACGGGTTCGTTCCCGGGGTCCCGCGCGCGCAACGCGCGCAGCAGCGCGATCAACTGCACACGGCTCGCCTCCGCGCGGGCCGCATCGATTTCCGGGCCGTTCGGGCCGAAGCGCACCGGAAACCACGCGTGCTGGCCGGGGCCGAACGTCAGCGGCCCGCGCACGAACGCGATTTCGACGCGCGGATCGATCGTGGCGGCCAGGTTCAGCAGGTTGGTTTCGTTGCCGCCGACGCCGTGCAGCAGCAACAGGCGGCCCGCGGGGCGGCCGGCGGCCGGGCGCAGCCGGTAGTGGAGGCCGGATTCGGGGTCGGTGGTCAGCGGCAGGACATCGGTCATTGCGTGGGTCCGGTGGGGGAGTGATCCGATAGTCTAGAACGCGCGGACGGGGAGATGAATCGCCGGATGGTGATTGATTGTTTCCTGTTGGGAATGAATGTGGAGCCAGAACGTCCGATATTGGGTACGGCTACGTGTGTCCCGTCGCGAGCAAATTTCCCGAGAGGCGACCGTTCATCACCAATATGTCGACCGCACGACTCGCCGCCGCGACCCACAGTCGGCAAAATATCCACGTTTTGTCGATGCATGGAGTGTCGAGATGGAGACCGCCAAGATTTTCGAGCATGATGGATCGCAGGCTGTTTGCTTGCCGAAGGATTTCCGCTTCGATACCACGGAGGTCCGGATTCGGCGGCACGGCGCGTCTGTCATCCTCGAGCCCGTGCCGCAAGGCTGGGCGTGGTTGACGCCACTGATCGGCCCGGTTGATGCCGATTTCGAGGAAGCTGCGACAACCGAGCCCGCCGCTCATGAATGCTCCGGGCCGGACGTGTTCGAATGAAGTTTCTGCTGGATATCACCGCAACCGGATCACCGTCGACTTCAACTCCGTGTACTTCTCCAGCGCGTGCAATGAGTTGTCGCGCCCGTTGCCCGATTCCTTGAAGCCGCCGAACGGGAAGTTCATGTCGTCGGTTTCCTCGTAGCCGTTCACCCACACCGTGCCGGCCCGCAGCCGCCGCGCGGTT
This sequence comes from Burkholderia sp. Bp9099, assembly GCF_003857805.1. Lineage (NCBI taxonomy): Bacteria > Pseudomonadati > Pseudomonadota > Betaproteobacteria > Burkholderiales > Burkholderiaceae > Burkholderia > Burkholderia sp. Bp9099. The sequence continues at coordinate 69,319 of NZ_QTPU01000030.1, read as the reverse complement.
TCGTGCGCGGTCGTCAGGTTCGCGGTCCACACCGACGCCGCGAGCCCATAACGCGTGTCGTTCGCGAGCGCGACAGCCGTATCGAGATCGTCGAACGCCGTCACCGCCAGCACCGGCCCGAAAATCTCCTCGCGCACGATCCGCGCATCGGCCCGCGGACAGTCGAACACGGTCGGCTCGACGTACTCGCCGCCGCTCGCGGCGCGCGCGCGCCGGCCGCCCGCGAGCAGCGTCGCCTCGTCACGGCCGGCATCGACGTAGCCGAGCACGCGCTCGACCTGGGCGGCGTCGATCAGGCTGCCCATCCGCGTGTCGGGCGACAGCGGATCGCCGGGCGCATACTCGGGCGCGATCGCGAGCACGCGCGCGACCAGTTCGTCGCGGATCGCGCGATGGACGAGCAGGCGCGAACCCGCCGTGCACATCTGCCCGGTGTTGTAGAACACCGCATGCGCGACGGTGCGCGCCGCGCGTTCGAGATCGGGGCAATCGGGCAGCACGATCTGTGGCGACTTGCCGCCGAGTTCGAGCCATACGCGCTTCAGGTTCGAATCGGCCGCGCAGCGCGCGACTTTATGGCCGACCGCGGTCGAGCCGGTAAACGCGATGCAGTCAACGTCCGGATGCCGCGCGAGCGCTTCACCTGCATCGCCGAACCCCGGCAGCACGTTCAGCACGCCGGCCGGCAGCCCGGCCTGCACGGCCAGCGCGGCGAGCCGCAGCGCGCTCAGCGGTGACTTCTCGGACGGCTTGAGCACGACGCTGTTGCCCGCCGCGAGCGCGGGCGCGCATTTCCACATCGCGATCATCGCGGGGAAATTCCACGGCACGACAGCCGCGACCACGCCGATCGGCTCGCGCGTGACGAGCCCGACGAGATGCGCGTCGGCCGGCGCGACCTCGCCGCCGGTCTTGTCGATCGCCTCGGCGAACCACTCGGCGCAATACGCGGTGGACGGGATGTCGATCGTGGTCGTATCGCCGATCGGCTTGCCGGTGTCGAGCGTTTCGAGCAGCGCGAGATCGTCCGCGTGCTCGCGGATCAACGCGGCCCAGCGCAGCAGCACGCGCTTGCGTTCGCGCGGCGATGCGTCGCGCCAGATGCCGCTTTCGAACGCGCGCCGCGCGGCGGCGACCGCGAGGTCGGCGTCGGCCGCGCGGCAATGCGCGACCGGCGCGAGCACGCGGCCGTCGATCGGGCTCGTGCATGTGAAGGTGGCGCCGTCGTGCGCGTCGCGGAACGTGCCGTCCACGAACGCGCGGGAAGCGATGTCGAGCTGGCCAGCGCGGCTGCGCCAGGCGTCGTGCGTCTGCATGGGAAAACTCCGTCGTGGTTCGGCTTGGTCAGCGGGAAGTGGAAGCAGCGGAAGCAGCAGGGGCCGCGCGGCGGATCGCGATCGCACGGCCCGCGTGCGGCTCGCGCGGCGCGCGCGCATGCTCGGCGTGAATCGCGTCGAGATGCCGGCGGATCGCGTCCGGAAACGGCGCCGAGCGTTTCGCGCGCATGTCCACGTGCGTGAGCAGCTGTTCGCCGGTCGCGAGTTGCGCGCCGGTCGTCGCGTGATGCATCGAATGGAACACGTGCAGCCGGCGATCGTCCAGGTCGAGCAGCCGCACCGTGAGCCGCAGCGGCTCGCCGAGCATCGCTTCGCGCAGGTGGCGGATGTGCGTTTCCGCGGAATAGATCGAGCAGCCGGCGTCGCGATAGTCGTCGTCGATGCCGAAGTAGCGGAAGAACGCATCGCTGCTGTCGCCGAACACGAGCAGGTAGCACGACTCGCTCATGTGGCCGTTGTAGTCGACCCACTCGGGCTGCACGATGCAGCGATGCAGTTCGAGCGGCGTCGCGATCGGCGCGGCCGGGTCGTACGGGCGCGACTTCTGTCCTTCGTAGGCCGAGCGCAGGCGCGGCTCGGCGGCGGGGCTGAGGGTGGTCGTCATCCAGTGCACTCCGAGGTTCGGAACGGGCCCGCACGTCATCCGCGGGGCTGCCGGTCGATGTTATGACGGGTTGAACGTTTTTTCAATAATGAAATCGCCGATGGGTGTAAACACCGGTGCATCCGTTCTCGTCAATCGATTGAACATTCATTCAGCAAAACCTATACTCGCCAGCGCCGCGGTGCCGAAGCGAAGCAGGCGGGCGGCGTTCACGCACAACGAAAATCGAGCCGCCGCGCGCGGCAACCGGAGACACCGAAAATGAAGAAGCGCTTCCTGCTGGCCGGCATGATGTCGGTGATGGTCCACGGCTACGCCCATGCCCAGAGCAGCGTGTCGCTGTACGGGATCATCGACGGCGGCATCACCTACGTGAACAACACGGGCGGCGCGCATGCGTACCTGTTCGACGACGGCGTGTCGTACGGCAACCGCGTCGGCCTGATGGGCACCGAGGATCTCGGCGGCGGCAACAAGGCGGTGTTCAAGCTCGAGAGCGGCTTCCGGCTCGGCACCGGCAGGCTGAACCAGGGTGGCGCGATGTTCGGGCGGCAGGCGTACGTCGGGCTCGGCAACGACTGGGGCACGCTGACGTTCGGTAATCAGTACGACTTCGCATTCGACTTCACGGCCGCGTACAACGTCAGCGCGTTCGGCAGCGGCTACGGCGTGCATCTCGGCGATTTCGACCGCCAGAGCGGGGACCGGCTGCAGAACGCGGTGAAATTCGTCAGCAACAGCTTCCACGGGCTCGTGGTCGGCGGCATGTATTCGTTCAGCAACGACGCGGGCAGCTTCCATGACGGGAGCGCATGGAGCGTGGGCGCGAGCTACACGCACGGCGATTTCTCGGCGGGCGGCAACTACACGCGGCTCAACGCGCCACGCCGGCTTGCCGCGCTCGATCCGTATGCGCAGATGGGCGTGCGGACGATGCTCGGGCAGACGGTCGCGACGGTCGACCCGGCGACGGGCGCCGTCACCGACCTGCACGATTCGACGCCGTTCTCGATCGATTCGCAATCGATCTTCGGTGTCGGCGCGTCGTACACGTTCGGCAAGCTGACGCTGAACGCGGACTTCAGCAACACGACGTTCAAGGGCTACGGACAATCGTCGACGATGCGCGTGTACGAAGCGGGCGGCCTGTACCAGGCGACCGTGCCACTGTCGCTCGTCGCGGGCTATCAGTACACGACGTTCGAAGGTCATCACTGGCACGAAGTCGCGCTCGGTGCGCATTACGCGCTGTCGAAGCGCACCGACGTGTATGCGGCGGTCGACTGGATGCGTGCATCGAACGGCGTCGACGCGGTGATCGGCTACAGCTTCACGCCGTCGACGAGCCGCACGCAGGCCGCCGCGCGCATCGGCATGCGGCACAATTTCTGATCCTCACTCGCTCCCGGGCCGGGTTCGGCCGGCCCCGTCGATCATGTCCGATCCTTCCTTGAACGGCGACGTCGTCGCCGCGCTGCGCGACGCACTCGGCGCCGATTGCGTCAGCGTGGGCGACGCCATCGGCGCGCGTCATTTCACGAACTACGGCGAAGCGGCCGGCCCGCGGCCGCGAGCGTTGGTGCGGCCGCGCAGCGTCGACGATGTGAGCCGCGCGCTCGCGATCTGCACCGCGTATCGTCAGACGGTCGTGCCGCAGGGCGGAATGACGGGGCTCGCGGCCGGCGCCGGGCCCGGTGCGCAGGACGTCGTGCTGTCGCTCGAACGCATGAAGGGCGTCGTCGAGATCGATGCGGACGCGGCCACCGTCACCGCGTGGGCCGGCACGACGCTGCAGGAGCTGCAGCAGGCAGTGGACGACGCGGGATTCGCGCTCGGCATCGATCTCGGCGCGCGCGGCTCGTGCCAGATCGGCGGCAACGTCGCGACCAATGCGGGCGGCAATCGCGTGATCCGCTACGGTACGACCCGCGAGCAGGTACTCGGCCTCGAGGTCGTGCTGGCCGACGGCACCGTGCTGAGTTCGCCGAACAAGATGCTGAAGAACAACGCGGGTTACGACCTGCGGCAGATTTTCGTTGGCAGCGAAGGCACGCTCGGCGTCATCACGCGCGTCGTGCTGCGGCTGCATCCGCGGCTCGCCGCGCCATCCACCGCGTTGTGCGCGGTGCGCGATACGGCGGCGGCGCTCGCACTGCTGCGCGACGCGCGTGCGGCATGCGCGGACTTGCTGAGCTTCGAGGCGATGTGGCCGGCGTTCTACGGCTACGTGTGCGCGCATACGCCCGGCACGCGCGCGCCGCTGCCGGCGGACGGCGGCGTCAAGGTGCTGATCGAATGCGCGAGCGGCGATGCCGCGCAGACGGCCGAACGGTTCGAAGCGGTGCTGGCCGACTGGCTCGAACGCGGGCTGATCGACGATGCGGCGTTCGCGCAGACCGCGGCCGATGCGCAGGCCTTCTGGACGGTGCGCGAAGGGCTCGCGATCGACGATCTCCCCGGCGTCGTCAATTTCGACGTCGGCATTCCGCCGCGCGCGACGGAGAAGTTCATCGACGCGTGCGAGCGCGCGCTGAACGCACGCTGGCCCGGGGCGCACGTGTTCTTCTTCGGCCACCTCGGCGACAGCAACCTGCATGTGTGCGTTTCCGCGCCGTATGCGACGGGCGAGGGCGCGCACGACGTCGACTCGGTGTTGTATCCGCTCGTGCGCGATGCGGGCGGCTCGGTGTCGGCCGAGCACGGGATTGGCCGCTACAAGCGCGACTGGCTCGGTTGTTCGCGCAGCGACGTCGAGATCGCCGCGATGCGACGTCTCAAGCATGCATTCGATCCGTTCGGACTTCTGAATCCCGGCAAGGTGATCTGAACGGCGGAGCGTTCTTCGCTTTCGACGGACGGCTCGGCAATCAGGCAGCGGCCCGCTCGCGCATCACGCAAGCGGGCCGCCGCGTTTCAGGCCGGCATCACGCGTCGAGCCGCACCAGCGCATCGACGGCCACCGCACCGCGTTCCATCACCAGCAGCGGATTGACGTCGAGTTCGACGAGCGTGTCGGCATGCGCCTGTGCGAAGCGTGCGATCGCCATCACGTTCGCGACGACCGCATCGAGATCGGCCTTCGGCCGCCCGCGATAGCCGGTCAGCAGCGGGCCGAGCTTCAACCCGAGCAGTGCGTCGCGCACGTCGCTTTCGCGCACCGGCAGCAGCAGCGTCGCGGTGTCGCGGATCAGTTCGACCAGCACGCCGCCGGTGCCGAGCACCAGCGCGAGACCGAAATTCGGCTCGCGCTTCACGCCGACGATCAGCTCGAGCAGCGGCGCGTCGGCCATCTTCTCGACGAGGATGCGTTCGACGTGCACATCCGGCGCATAACGCGCGACCTGTTCGGTCATTCGCACGACGGCCGCGGCGACGGCTTCGGGCGAGCCGAGCTTCAGCGCGACCGCGCCGGCCTCGGTCTTGTGCGGCAGGCGATCGCTGACCACTTTCACGCAGACCGGAAAGCCGAGCCGCTGCGCGGCGGCCGGCGCATCGGCGGGCGCGACGCATTCGGCCGGCGGCACGTCGAGCCCGTGCGCGGCCAGCATCCGCTTGCTCGCCCATTCGTCGTGCAGCGTTGCGGTGCCGTGGCCGCCGTCGCCCGCGCGCAGCACCGGCAGCGCGTTCAGCGCGTCGGCGTCGAGCACGCGGCGGCGCGTGTCGCCGTAGGCCATCGCCGCGCCGATCGCAGCGATCCCGTCGGCCAGCCCCTGCAGCGGCGCGACGCCGGCGGCGGCCATGCGGGCCGCGTGATCGGGCGGCGTCAGGTCCGGAAACACCGAAATCACAGCGCCGACCACGCCGTGCTGGCGTGCGGACGCCGCGAACGCGTCCGCGGCGATATCGCACAGCGGCCGCTCGCCGGTCGCTTCCTGCGGATAGTCGAGGATCATCGCGGCGGCGCCCGGGCGATCGGCGAGCAGCGCGTCGCAGCACGCGCGCATCTTGTCGGGGTCGCCCCACGGCGTGGTCGTGAAGTCGAGCGGGTTCGCGATCGTCGCGTACGCGGGCAGCACGTTGCCGAGCGCGTCGCGGCCGGCATCGCCGACCGGCGGAAAAGCGATGCCGCGCGCTTCGCCGAGATCGGCGACGAGCCCCGCATCGCCGCCGGACGTCGCCAGCGCGGCGAGCGTTCGGCGCTCGGGCACGCCTGCGATCGCGAGCAGCTTCAACGTCTCGACGAGGCCGACCGGGTCCTTCACGCGAATCACGCCGAGCCGCCGGAACAGCGCGTCGTACAGCGCGTCCGAGCCCGCGAGCGAACTCGTGTGGCTCATCGCGAGCTGCGCGCCGAGCGTCGACGTGCCGCTCTTCAGCGCGACGATCGGCACGCCGCGCGCGAGCGCGCGGGCTGCGGCCTCGCTGAACGCGCGCACGTCCTTCAGCCCTTCGAGGTGCACGCCGATCGCGCGGATGCGCGGATCGTCGACGAACGCATCGACGAGGCGCGCGATGTCGACCGACGCCTGGTTGCCGACGCTCGCGAGATACGCGAACGGCACCGAGCGCGCGCTCATCGACAGGTTGTACGCGAGGTTGCCGCTCTGAGTGATCACCGCGACGCCCGATTCGACGCGCGGCGCGCAATGCGCGACCGGCCACAGCGCGCTGCCGTTCAGCCCGTTGATCAGGCCGTAGCAATTCGGGCCGAGCACGGCCATGTCGCCGGCCGCGTCGACCAGCGCCTGCTGCAGCGCGGCGCCGTCGGCGCCCGTTTCGGAGAAACCCGACGCGTAGACGATCGCGCCGCCGGCGCCGCGTGCGGCGAGCGCGCGCACGACGTCGATCGCCTGGCGCGCGGGCACCGCGACGAACACGGCGTCCGGCGCGGCGGGCAGGTCGGCGACGCTCGCATGGCAGCGCACGCCGTCGATCTCCGCATGATTCGGATTGACGAGTCGGATATCGCCGGCATAGCCGTAATCGCGACAGCGCTGCACGGCGCCCGCGATGCCGCGTCCGCCGACGAACGCGATGCTGGCCGGGTCGAGCAGCCGGCGCAGATTGGCCGCGGCGGCCGCGCAGCGATCCCTGACTGCGGGAGAGGAAGTCATGAAAGGTCCTTTCGGAAGTCGCGCCGGACGCGCCGGCGCGACGATTCGCGTCAGCTGTAGCGTCGGAGGATTTCCTTGGACAGGATATGGCGCTGGATCTCGGACGTGCCTTCCCAGATGCGCTCGATGCGCGCATCGCGCCAGAAGCGCTCGATCGGCAGTTCGTCCATCAGCCCCATGCCGCCGTAGATCTGCACCGCGTGATCGGTCACGCGGCCGAGCGTCTCGGTCGCGAGCAGCTTCGCGAGTGCGGCGTCGCCGTCGGTCATCGTGCCCTGGTCGAGTTTCTGCGCGGTGTACAGCGTGACGAGTTCCGCCGCGCGGATCTCGGTCTGCATGTCCGCGAGCTTGAACGACGTGCCCTGGAAGTCGCCGATGCGCTTGCCGAACTGATGACGCGTCGCGGCCCATTCGGCGGCCATCTCGAACGCACGCTGCGCGCGGCCGATGTTGTTCGCGGCGACCATCACGCGGCCGGCCGTCAGCCAGTCGTTCGCGAGCTCGAAGCCGCGATGCTCTTCGCCGAGGATCTGCGCGGCGCTCACGCGGCAGTCGGAGAGGAAGATCTCCGACTGGTGATAGCCGCGCAGGCTCGTGCAGTGCGGGCCGCGCCGCACGGTCATGCCCGGCGTGTCCTTGTCGATCAGGAAGCAGGTCACGCGCTTGCGCTTCTGGCCGCGCACTTCCTCCTCGCCGGTGACGGCGAACAGGATCACGAAGTCGGCCGTGTCCGCATGACTGATGAAGTGCTTGCTGCCGTTGATCACGTAGTCGTCACCGTCGCGCACCGCGCGCGTGCGGATGCCCATCGCGTCGGAGCCGGCGCCCGGCTCGGTCAGCGCGAAGCAGTCGACGCGCTCGCCGCGCACGGCCGGCTTCAGGTAGCGCTCGACCTGGTCGCCCTTGCACGCCATCAGGATCTTGCTCGGCCGCGCGACGAACACGTGCAGCGCCCAGCTCGTGCGGCCGAGCTCGCGTTCGACGAGCGCCTGCGTCACGTAGTCGAGCCCCGGGCCGCCGGCGCTCTCGGGCATGTTGAACGCATAGAAGCCGAGCTCGAGCGACTTGCGGCGGATCGAGTCGGCGAGTTCGGGCGGCACGTCGTCCGCGCGATCGACCGCGAATTCATGAGGCTGCAGTTCCTTCTCGACGAACTGACGCAGCGACGTCACCAGCATTTCCTGCTCTTGGGTCAGCGAAAAATCCATCGATCATCTCCCGACAAAATGAGGTGCGCGACCTTCGACCGACGCGCGAAGCGCTTCCTGGCCGTCCTCGCTGTGACCGCACGCGACGCCGGCCGCCAGCTCGCCGCGCAGTTGCTCGGCGAGGGTGTGCGTGAGCGATTGCGCGAGCAGCGCCTTGGTGTGGCCGAACGCGACGCTCGGCCCTTGCGCCAGACGCGCGGCGAACGCGGCGACGTGCGTCGCGAGATCGTCGGCGTCGACGACTTCGGACACGAGCCCCGCGGCAAGCGCGTCCTGCGCGTTCCAGCGTTCGTTCAGAAAGATGAAGCGGCGTGCGACGTCGGGGCGCGCGATGCGCGGCAGGAACCAGCTTCCGCCCATGTCGGGGCTGTAGCCCATGCCCGTATACCCGCAGCGCAGCGTCGCAGCGGTGCTCGCGATGCGGAAGTCGCACGCGAAGCCGATGTCGGTGCCGGCGCCGACCGTCGAACCGTTCAGCGCGGCGATCGTCGGACGCGGAAATGCGGCGAGCGTCTGCACGAAACGGTGCGCACGCTCGGTCCAGCCGTAGGTGTCGAGTTCGCCGTTGCGCTCGGCCTCGGCCCATTCGTCGACGTCCGCGCCCGCACAGAACGCGCTGCCGGTGCCGGTCAGCACGACGCAGCGCACGGCCGGATCGTTCGCGAGCGCGTCGAGCGTCTCGCGAAGAAAGTCGAGATGCGGCCGCGCGAGCGAATTGCGTTTCGCCGGGCGGTTCAGGCGAAGGGTCACGACGCCGTCGTGCCGTTCGATTCGAATGTCCTCGATGCTCATGCTGATCACTGTCTCCTGGTTGTCGTGTGTCGGGGTGTGTCAGAGCCGGCAAGGGTCGCCGCTACTTGCGGACCGCATTTCGGCATAGTATAAGTTCTGTTAAATGAACGTTCAACCCAATTGTGAGTCGACCAGGAGACACACGATGAGCGTGGTGATGGAGACGTCGGCAGGCGTGGAGGACGGCAGGACCGGGGCGCATGCGGCACGCGCGGCGGCGCAGCATGCGGCGAGCGGCGCGGGCCTGCAGATCGATCGCGTGTCGAAGCGCTACGGCAGCGTGCATGCGCTGCGCGAAACGACGATCGACATTCCGCGCGGCGAATTCCTGACGATCCTCGGGCCGTCGGGTTCGGGCAAGACGACGCTGCTGACGATCGTCGCGGGCTTCGAGCATCCGAGCAGCGGGGACCTGCGCGTCGGCGGCCGCAGCATCGTCTCGTTGCCGCCCGAGAAGCGCAACTTCGGGATGGTGTTCCAGGGCTATGCGCTGTTTCCGCACATGACGGTCGAACAGAACGTCGCGTATCCGCTGATGGTGCGCAAGCAGAAAGGGCCCGACGCGGTGAAGCGCGTGAAGGCCGCGCTCGATCTCGTGCGGCTCGGCCATCTTGCCGATCGCCTGCCGCGCCAGTTGTCGGGTGGCCAGCAGCAGCGCGTCGCGATCGCGCGCGCGCTGGTGTTCGATCCCGATCTCGTGCTGCTCGACGAGCCGCTCGGCGCGCTCGACCGCAAGCTGCGCGGCGAGGTGCAGGTCGAGCTGAAGGCGCTGCACGAGCGGCTCGGCGCGACGTTCCTGTTCGTCACGCACGACCAGGAGGAAGCGCTGTCGATGTCGGACCGGATCGCGATCATGCGCGACGGCCGGCTCGAACAGATCGGCACGCCGGACGGGCTCTACGAGCAGCCGGCCAACCGCTTCGTCGCGGACTTCCTCGGCAAGAGCAATTTCATCGAAGGTGTCGCGCTCGGCGGCGATGCTTCGACGACGCATTACCGCGTCGGCGATGCGCGCTTCGTCGCGCCGGCGTGCGGTGCGCGGCCCGACGAGCCGCTGCTGTTCGCGCTGCGTCCGGAGAAGGTCGCGGTGTCGGCGACGTCGTGCGGCGGTGCGCACAACGAAGTCGCGGGTCGCATTCGCCACTGGAGCTATTTCGGTTCGTCGTACCGCTTCGAGATCGAGACGCCGGCGCTCGGCTGCGTGACGGCCGACGTGCCCGCATGGCGCGGGCTCGCGTCACCACGCTGCGGCATGGACGTGTTCGTGCAGTGGGAGCGCGACGCGACGTGTCGGATCGCGGCCGACTGACGCGGCGCACGTTGCATCCCGCGCGAAGCGGCACGAGCCGCCGTCGCCGCCGACTCACCGACTGACGGATTCACCGATTCACCGATGCCCGAAAACGACGAGACGCGTGCGGGCGCTGACCAGCCTGGAGGAGACACCATGACGAACCGCCATCTGCAGGACCTGCTCGACCAAGCACGCGAACTTCAACCGGCAATGTCGCAGCGCCGCCGCGATTTTCTGCGGTTGTGCGCGGCGGCCGGCATCGCGCCGACGCTGCTGTCGCTCGGCGCGAAGGACGCACTCGCGTCGAACCCGAAGGAAATCGTGCTCAGCGCATGGGGCGGCGAAGCGCGTTCGGCGTTCCGCTCCGCGTACATGGACCCGTTCACGAAGGCGAGCGGCATCCGGATGGGCTACGACTCGTCGCCGGAGGACGGCAAGATCAAGGCGATGGTCGAGAACCGGAACGTGATCTGGGACGTGATGGATCTCGACGGCTTCGCGGCGATCAAGCTCGGCAAGCAGGGCTTCCTGCGGCCGATCGACTATTCGGTCGTCGGCCGCAACACGCTGCCGGGGCTCGCATCGGACTTCGGCGTGCCGTCGTACCTGCTGAGTTACGTGCTCGTCTACGACGCGCGCAAGTTCGGCGCGAATCCGCCGAAGAACTGGGCCGATTTCTGGAACGTCGGCAAGTTTCCGGGCAAGCGCGGGCTGTGGAAATGGATGGGCGGCGCGCTCGAAGCCGCGCTGATGGCCGACGGCGTCGACAAGGACAAGGTCTATCCGATCGACGTGCCGCGCGCGCTGAAGAAGCTGAAGGAACTGCGCTCGAACGTGCTGCTGTGGGATTCGGGCGCGGACAGCCTGCAGCTGCTGCGCAACGGCGAAGTCAGCATGGCGTGCATCTGGCATACGCGCGCGAACGTGATCCAGCGCGAGAGCAATGGCCGGTTCCGCTATACGTGGGAGCAGGGGCTCGCGTCGTGCGACGTGTGGGGCGTGCCGAAGAACAATCCGTCGGGCGATGCCGTCTGGCAGTTCATCAAGTTCGTGCAGGGCGTCGAGCCGCAGGTGCGCCTGCTGTCGCTGCTCGGCAACGGGCCGGTGACGCCGGCCGCGACCGCCGCGGTGCCGCAGGCGCTACGCGCCGACAACCCGGGCACGCCGGAGAACTGGGCAAAGCAGTGCAAGGTGAATCCCGAGTGGTGGGCGCAGCACTACGAAGCGACGCTCGCGCAGTACACCGACCTGATGTCGTCCTGAGCCGCCTCGCGAGCGTGACGCCATGAATACCCTGTCTACTCCCGTCGCGGGCGCGGTCCCGCTCGGCCGCGCGAAGGCCGATCGTTACTGGCTGCTCGTCGTGCCACTGCTCGCGGTGCTGATCGTGCTGTACGTGTATCCGCTCGTGCGTGTGCTGTGGCTCGGCTTCACGGTGCCGGAGCCGGGCCTGCACAACTATGCGCGGCTGCTCGGCAATCACGGCGTGCATCGCGTGCTGTGGACCACGCTGCGCGTGTGCGCGGTCACGACCGTGTGTTCGGTCGCGCTCGGCTATGCGATTGCGTATGCGATGGCGCACGTCGGCCCGCGGCAACGGATAGCGCTAATGTTCGGGCTGCTCGTGCCGTTCTGGGCGTCGGTGCTGGTGCGCGCGTTCTCGTGGCTGTTCCTGCTCGGCGAGCAGGGGCTCGTCAACACGCTGCTGCTGCGCATCGGGCTGATCGACGCGCCGCTGCCGCTGATGCGCAACGAGGTCGGCGTCGTGATCGGGATGATCCACTTCATGATTCCGTACGCGGTGCTGCCGCTGTACGCGAACATGAAGGGCATCGATCCGCAGCTTGCACGTGCCTCGCAGGGGCTCGGCGCGGGCGCGTTCGTCACGTTCCGCAAGGTGTATTTCGCGCAGACGCGACCGGGCATCGTCGGCGCGGCGATCCTCGTGTTCATCTTCTCGCTCGGCTTCTACGTGACGCCGGTGATACTCGGCGGCGGCCGCACCGTGATGATCGCCGAATACATCAGCACGCAGATCCTGCAGCTCGTGAACTGGGGCAGCGGGGCGGCGCTCGCGTCGCTGCTGCTGGCGTCAATCCTGGCCGCGCTCGCGCTGCTCGCGCGTTTCGTCGACCTGCGCGAGCTGTTCGGCGCGCGCTGACCCGAACGGAGGAGGTTCCGATGAACACCCGAATGACCGCAGGACGCGCGCTCGTGGTCGGTATCGCGTGGGCCGCGATCCTGTTCCTGATGCTGCCGCTGCTCGTGTCGGTGCCCGTCTCGCTGACGCCGAGCGACTACCTGTCGATGCCGGACGGCGCGCTGTCGCTGCGGCACTACCGCGTGCTGCTCGACGACGACGGCTGGGTGTCGAGCTTTCTGCAAAGCGGGCTGATCGCGCTGGTGTCGTCGGCGATCTCGGTCGCGCTCGGCACGCTGTGCGCGATCGGGCTGTGGAAAGTCGCGTCGCGGCGCGGCGAGTTCGTGCGCGGCGTGATCCTGTTCCCGCTGATCGTGCCGCCGATCGTGTCGGCGCTCGCGTTCTACCGGCTGTGGGGCGAACTCGGGATGCTCGACAGCTATCCCGCCGCGATCCTGTCGCACGTCGTGCTGTCGGTGCCTTACGTCGTGGTGGCGGTTTCGGCATCGCTCGCGACCGTCGGGCTGCGCATCGAGCAGGCATCGCGCAGCCTCGGCGCGAACGTCGCGCAGACGCTGCGCTACGTGATCCTGCCGTCGATCCGGCCGGGCGTGCTGTCGGCCGCGGTGTTCGCGTTCATCCTGTCGTGGGACGAGATCGTCGTCACGCTGTTCATCTCGAGCCGGAACGTCTATACGCTGCCGCGCCGCATGTGGGACGGGATGCGCGAGAACGTCGATCCGGCGATCGCGTCGGTATCCACGCTTTTGCTCGTCGCGACCTGCGTCGCGATCGGCCTGTCGCTGCTGCGCAAGCGTGCGGCCGGATCCGTCTGAATCCAGCAGTTCAACGTTACGTCGCGGAGAAAACTCGCACCATGAAAGTCCTGATCGTTCACGCCCATCCCGAACCGCAGTCGTTCACGACGTCGATGCTGCACCGCGCGGTGAGCACGCTCGAAGCGCAGGGGCATACCGTGACGGTGTCCGACCTGTACGCGATGCAGTGGAATCCGGTCGCGAGCGCGGCCGATTTCGGCGTGCGCAAGAACCCCGACTATCTCGTCTACGCGCTGGAGCAGCGCGAGAACGTCGCCGCGCACGCGATCGCGCCGGACATCGCCGCGGAACTCGACAAGCTTGCCGCGTGCGACCTGCTGATCCTGAGCTTTCCGCTGTTCTGGTGCTCGGTGCCGGCGATCATGAAAGGCTGGATCGACCGCGTGCTCGTGTCGGGCAAGGTGTACGGCGGCGTGCGCTTCTACGATCGCGGCGGGATGCGCGGCAAGCGCGCGCTGCTCGCCTATACGTGCGGCGGCCGCGACTACATGTTCGGTGCAGACGGCGTGCACGGCGAAATGGACCTGATGCTGCGCCACGTGTTGCGCGGCACGCTCGGCTACGCAGGCTTCGACGTGCTGCCGTCGTTCGTCGGCTATCACGTGCCGTACATCGGCGACGCGGAGCGCGCGGCCGTGCTCGAACGCTACGACGCCTATCTCGCAGAACTCGACCGGCACGAACCGATGGCGTTTCCGACGCTCGACGATTTCGACGGCGACATGCGGCCGCGCGAACGCGCGCCGCAGGACGCCGCGCAGGATTGATCACGCCCGGCCGCGTCGCCACCGCGCCGCTTATCTACCCGACCGCATGTGAGTTCGAGCGATGACCCTGACGTCGAGCGACGTGCTGCTGTTCCTGACCGGGCTCCTGACGCTGTTCTGTCCGCCCGTCGCGATCCCGATGTATGCGGCCGTCACCGGGCATTTTCCCGACGTGACACAGCGGCAGATCGCGTTCAGGCTGTTCGCGTGGATCGCGGCGCTGATGATCGGCGCGGTGTGGGGCGGCCAGTTCCTGTTGCGCATGCTCGGCCTCACGCTCGGTGCGCTGACGCTGACGGGCGGCCTCGTGCTGTGCCTGTGGTCGATTCCGATGATGCGCGGCACGGCGAACGACGAGCGCAGCGGCGGCGACACGCGGCTCGAACATGCGCAATGGCGCAGCTACATCGCGGTGCCGCTGATCTTCCCGCTGTCGATCGGCAGCGCGGTGATGTCGCTCGTGATCACGACCGCGACGCGCTTTCATACGCCGGCCGACCTGCTGGCGCTGAGCGCGGCGTGCGTGCTGCACGCGGGCGTGATCGGGCTCACGTATGCGTGCTCGGCGTCGTGGTGCCGGCGGCTCGGCGAGATCGGCAGGACGCTGGTCGAGCGGCTGTCGGGCATCGTGCTGACCGCGATCGCGTTCCAGATGCTCGCGCAGGGCGTGCGCGAACTGTTGCCGGGGCTCGCGCATTGACTGCCTCACGGGGCCGCGCGCGATCCACCTCCTTACCCTGAACGATGGAAATTACATGAAAACAGTAGGCATGTACCTGGTCGACCTGCTCGCCGCCTACGGCGTCGACACGGTGTTCGGCATTCCCGGCGTGCATACGATCGAGCTGTACCGCGGGCTCGCCGGCAGCGCGCTGCGCCACGTGAGCGCACGCCACGAGCAGGGCCTCGGCTTCATGGCGGACGGCTATGCGCGCGCGACCGGCAAGCCCGGCGTGTGTTTCGTGATCACCGGCCCCGGCATGACGAACATCGCGACGTCGATGGCGCAGGCGTATGCGGATTCGATTCCGATGCTGGTGATTTCGAGCGTCAACGCGTCCGGCGACATCGGCTCCGGCAACGGCCATCTGCACGAACTGCCGGACCAGCATGCGTTCGCGCAGAACATCGCCGCGTTCAGCTACACGGTGCCGCGCGCCGACGCGCTGCCGCAGGCGATCGCACGCGCGTTCGCGGTGTTCTCGGGCGGCCGGCCGCGCCCCGTGCATCTGCAGATTCCGCTCGACGTGCTCGCGGCGCCGGCCGATGCATTGCCGCCGGTGCCGGCCGTGCCGCCGCGCATCGCGCCCGGCCCCGCATCGGCCGACGGGATCGACGCATTGCGTGCGAAGGCTGCCGCCGCGCGCGCGCCGCTGATTCTCGCGGGCGGCGGCGCGCTCGACGCGGCCGCCGACGTGCGCTGGCTCGCGGAGACGCTCGACGCGCCGGTCGTGATGACGATCAACGGGCGCGGCGTGTTGCCGAGCGCGCATCCGCTCGGCGTGTCGTGGTCGGCGTCGAGCGACGCGGTGCGCGCGCTGATGCGCGACAGCGACCTGATCGTCGCGCTCGGCACCGAGCTCGGCCCGACCGATTACGACCTGTATGCGACGCGCAGCTTCTCGATGCCCGCGCCGCTCGTGCGGATCGACATCGATCCGCAGCAGCTGTGCCGCAACGCGGTGCCCGCGCTGCCGCTGCTCGGCGACGTCGGCGAAACGCTGCGCGCGCTGCGGCGCGTGTGGCCGGCGGATGCGCGGGCCCGCGCTGACGGCGACGGCGTTGAGCGGGCGGCGGTGTGCCGTGCGGCCGCGCGGCAGGAACTCAACGACGAAATGCGGCGCGATCTCGCGCTGCTCGACAGCGTGCGCGACGCGCTGCCCGATGCGGCGCTCGTCGGCGATTCGACGCGGATCGTCTATGCGGGCAACGTCGGCTTCGCGGCGTCGCGTCCGCGCAGCTGGTTCAACGCGTCGGTCGGCTTCGGCTCGCTGGGCTACGGGCTGCCGGCCGCGGTCGGCGCGAGCCTCGGCGATGCGTCGCGGCCGGTGGTCTGCCTCGCCGGCGACGGCGGGTTCCAGTACACGCTCGCCGAACTCGGCACCGCGGTGCAGCATCGCGCGCGCGTGATCGTCGTACTGCTGAACAACGGCGGTTACGGAGAGATCAAGCGTGCGATGGTCGACGGCGGCGTCGAGCCGGTCGGCGTGGATCTGCATACGCCCGATTTCGTCGCGCTCGCGCGCGCGTATGGATGGGGTGCGCAGCGAGTCGAAGAGGGTGCGTCGCTGGCCGGTGCGCTCGGCGAAGCGGCCGCGCACGACGCGCCGTACCTGATCGAGATTCGCGCGGCGTGAAAATGCGAACGGCCTCGCGATGCGAGGCCGTCGTGCCGGTTGCGGCGCGAGTGCGCCGGCTTGCCGGCGAGGCGCGTTGCGTGCGTTACGCGCGCTTGCGCGCCGTCTTCGGCGGCGGCAGGAACGAATCGACGACGCGCAGGCAGCTGGTCAGCGCGTCTTCCGCGGTGAACGACGTGGGGTCGCGCGCGAGTTCGAGCCAGAAGCCGTCGATCACCGCTGTCACCGTCAGCGCGGCGAGCTCGCTGTCGACGGTGCCGCCGCGCACTTCCGCGATCTGGTCGAACAGCTTCTTCAACGCCTGCCGGTAGCCGGCATACAGCTCCTTGTGCGCCTTGCGGATCACCGGATCGCTGTGCGCGACGCTCCAGAAGCCGAGCCAGACCTTCACGTTCTTCGGCGCGAACACCGGCGCGGCGAAACACACCTTGATGATCGCGTCGAGCTTGTCCTCGGGGCCCGTCGCGTTCGCGGCGGCCGCGCGCGACACGTCGAGCAGGTCGGCCGCGAGCCGCTTGTAGGTCTGCGCCATCAGCTCGTCTTTCGACTGGAAGTGATGGTTGATCAGCCCGCGCGACACCTTCGCTTCCGCGCAGATGCGGTCGATCGTGGTTTCCGAATAGCTGTAGCGCGCAATGCAGCGCATCGTCGCGTCGATGATCGATTGCTGCCGCACCGCGGGTGTTTCTCGGATGCCGCGGCTGCGGGTCTGAACCGGTGCGCTGCCAGAAGTCTTTTTCACGGGGTGACCTTACGGAATCGTCATGGCACCGATTATAGGGGAGTGTCGGACGCTTGTTCAATTACAGCGATGGAACCCGCGAAAACCCTTGCTTCCGGATTATTGAAATCTGTTGAACCCTTGTTCAACAGCGCCTATACTCGACTCCACATGAGGTTGGTCGGCCATTCAACAAGGCGCCGCGATCCCGCGCGGGACGGGCGTGAGAATTCGACACAGGAGACAGCATGTTGGCGCGGGCGGAGAGCGTGAAGACGGCGGTCGAGGAGCGCGTGCAGGTGACGGACCTGCACAAGCGGTTCGGCGAGCTGGAGGTGTTGAAGGGCGTGTCGCTAAGCGCGCGCGAGGGCGAAGTGATCTCGCTGATCGGCGCGAGCGGCTCGGGCAAGAGCACGCTGCTTCGCTGCATCAACCTGCTCGAGACGCCGACCCGCGGGCGCATCGTGGTCGATGGCGAGGAGATCGGGCTGAAGCTCGACCGCAAGGGCCGCACCGTGCCGACCGATCCGCGCCAGGTCGAACGCGTTCGCACGCGGCTCGGCATGGTGTTCCAGAGCTTCAATCTGTGGGCGCACCGCACGGTGCTCGAGAACGTGATCGAGATGCCCGTGCACGTGCTGCGCGAACCGCGCGCCGAAGCGCTCGCGCGCGCCGAGCAGCTGCTCGAACGCGTCGGCCTCGCCGACAAGCGCAACGTCTATCCGGTGTTCCTGTCCGGCGGCCAGCAGCAGCGTGTCGCGATCGCGCGCGCGCTCGCGATGCGGCCGAAAGTGATGCTGTTCGACGAGCCGACTTCCGCGCTCGATCCCGAACGCGTCGGCGAAGTGCTGAAGGTGATCCGCGATCTCGCGTGCGAAGGCCGCACGATGATCCTCGTCACGCACGAGATGGCATTCGCGCGCGACGTGTCGAACAAGGTGCTGTTTCTGCACGAGGGACGCGTCGAGGAGAGCGGCGCGCCGGCCGAGATCTTCGATGCGCCGCAGAGCGAACGCTGCCGCCAGTTCGTCAACGCGCACCGGCAACGTCACTGAACCGATGGCACGGCCCGCGCGTGCCTGCCTGCGCGGCCGGCCGCACCGATGCCGGCCACACCGATACCGGCCACACCGATACCGGCCGTACCGATTTCGTATCTTTCCAGCCAGGAGTCCGACCATGAAGCGTGTCGTTCGCAGTCTGCTGTGCCTGTTGAGTCTCGTTCTCGCGGCGCTTGCGCCGTTCGATTCCGCGCATGCGTCGCCGGGCGTGCTGCGCTTCGGCGTCGCCGCCGAGCCGTATCCGCCGTTCCTGATGAAAAGCCCGACCGGGCAGTGGAGCGGCTTCGAGGCCGACCTGATCCGCGCGGTGTGCGAGCAGATGAAGGCGAAGTGCGAGATCAAGGAAGTCGCGTGGGACGGCATCATCCCGGCGCTGCTCAGCGACAAGATCGACGTGATCTTCAACTCGATGTCGATCACGCCGGAACGCCAGAAGGTGATTGCGTTCTCGCGGCCGTACTACGAGACGCCGGGCACCTTCGTCGGCGCGAAGAACCAGAAGCTCACGCTGACGCCGGACGGCCTGAAGGGCAAGGTGATCGGCGTGCAGGGTTCGACCGCGAACGCCGAGTTCATCAAGATGGCGTATGGCAAGACCGCGACGGTGCGGCTCTACAACACGCAGGACGATTGCAACTCGGACCTCGTCGCGGGCCGCATCGACACGATGTATCTCGACCAGCTCGGCATTCTCGACTTCCTGAAGTCGAAGGACGGTGCGACGTTCGAGCTGAAAGGGCCCGGCAGCGTGAAGATGGATCCGGCGATCTTCGGCTACGGCGTCGGCGCGGGAATGCGCAAGGCCGATGCGCCGCTCAAGCAGCAGATGGACCAGGCGCTCGAGCAGCTGCATGCGTCGGGCAAGTACGCGCAGATCGCGAAGAAGTATTTCCCGATCGACCTCTGGCCGCACTGATCGCACGATTTCGCGCCGACGGGCGCCACGCACGGACGAGGAGGCGGCATGGACGGTTGGGGATGGGTGAGCTACCTGGGCATGGACCCGGACGGCTGGGGCGTCGCGCTGCTGCAGGGCGCGGGCGTGACGCTCGAGATTTCGCTCGGCGCGTTCGTCGTCGGCATCGTGCTCGGGCTCCTGGGCGCGGTCGCGAAGCTGTCCGGCGTGCGCGCGTTCGAGCGGCTCGCGCAGGGCTACACGACGCTGTGCCGCGCGGTGCCCGAGCTGCTGCTGATCCTGCTGCTCTACTACGCGGGCACCGACGCGATCAACCTGCTGATGACGGCGATCGGCGTCGGGCCGGTCGCGGTCAACGGCTTCGCGGCCGCGGTGATCGTGCTCGGCATCGTGCAGGGCGCGTATGCGGCCGAGATCATCCGCGGTGCGATCCTCGCGATCCCGTACGGGCAGATCGAAGCCGCGCGCGCGTTCGGCGCACCGCCCGCGCTCGTGTTCCGCCGCGTGACGCTGCCCGCGATGGCGCCGTATGCACTGGCCGGCTTCACGAACCTGTGGCTGATCCTCGTGAAGGACAGCGCGCTGATCAGCGTGGTCGGCTACAGCGAGCTGCTCTACACCGCGAAGCAGGCGGCCGGTTCGACGCGCGAGTACCTGCACTACTACCTGATGGTCGCGGCCGTGTATTTCGCGATCACGTCGCTGTCGGGCATGCTGTTCCGCGAGATCGAGCGGCGCTTCGGCCGCTGGATGCCGGCATCGTGACCCACGTCCCGCCTTTCCACGCATCTTTCGACCGAACCGGATCAATGTCATGGATCTGAGCGTACTGTCTTCCTACGGGTCGCTGCTGCTGCTCGGCGTGCTGACCACCGTCAAGCTGCTCGTCGTGTCGGCCGTATTCGGCTTCGGGCTCGCGATCGCCGTCGCGTTCGCGCGGCTGTCGGGCAATGCAGTCGTCGCGCGCGTGAGCAAGGCGTTCACCGAAGTGATCCGCGGCACGCCGCTGCTCGTGCAGATCTACCTGATCTACTATGGCGTCGGCTCGCTGTTCGCCGGCTGGCCCGCGCTGCGCGACAGCGTGCTGTGGCCGTTCCTGCGCGACGGCTTCTGGTATGTCGCGTTCGCGCTGGTGATCAGCGTCGGCGCGTACGTCGGCGAAGTGCTGCGCGCCGGGCTGCGCGGTGTGCCGAAGGGCGAGATCGAGGCCGCGCGCGCGATGGGGATGCGCCCGTCGATGATCGCGCGGCGCGTGTGGCTGCCGCGCGCGATCCAGATCCTGCTGCCGACGCTCGCGGGCGAAACGGTGATGCTGCTGAAATCGACCGCGCTCGCGTCGACGGTCGCGGTGATGGACGTGCTCGGCGCCGCGAACTACATCCGCGCGCAGACCTTGCGGACCTACGAGCCGCTGCTGGCGATCGCGGTGATCTACGTCGTGCTCGCGTTCGCGATCGAGCGCGCGTTCGGCCGGCTCGAGCGGCGTGTGCCGGTGCGCATGCCGCGTTGAACGAACCCTTGATGGCGCGGCGGCCGGGCGGGCGCCGCGCGACGGAGAACACATGAACTATTCGAAGCTGGTCGAGCGCCTGCAGGGCAAGCGCACGACCGCCTGGGACATTCATTACGCGGCGCAGGCTGCCGTCGCGGCGGGCGAGCCGGCGATCGTGCTGAGCGTCGGCGATCCGGATTTCCCGACCCCCGACGTGATCGTCGAACGCGCGGTGACCGCGCTGCGCGGCGGCGATACGCACTACAGCGAAGTGCGCGGGCGCGCCGAGCTGCGCGCGGCGATCGCGCGCGAGCATGCGAAGGCGTGCGGGCAGGCGGTCGGCGCCGAGCACGTGATCGTGACGGCCGGCGCGCAGAACGCGCTGTTCGCGATGGCGCTGTGCCTGTGCGAGGCCGGCGACGAGGTGCTCGTGCCGGAGCCGATGTACCTCACGTACGAAGCCAGCGTGCGCGCGTCGGGCGCGACGCTCGTGCCGGTGCCGGTCGATGCGGCTCGCGGTTTTCATCTCGATGTCGACGCGCTCGCAGCGGCCGTGACGCCGCGCACGAAAGCGATCTTCTTCGCGACGCCGTGCAATCCGACCGGCGTCGTGATGCCGCGCGCCGATCTCGAACGGATCGCGCGGCTCGCATGCGAGCGCGACCTGTGGGTCGTGTCCGACGAGGTCTACGCGGAGCTGACGTTCGAGCGCGACATGGTCAGCATCGCGTCGCTGCCGGGGATGGCCGAGCGCACGGTGACGATCGGCAGCCTGTCGAAATCGCATGCGATGCCGGGCTGGCGGGTCGGCTGGGCGATCGGCCCGATCGAGCTGATCGAGCATGCGGAACGGCTCGCGCTGTGCATGCTGTACGGACTGCCCGGCTTCGTCCAGCAGGCGGCCGTGACCGCGCTCGACAACAAGGCCACGATCGTCGCCGACATGCGCGAGCTGTATCGGCGCCGCCGCGACCTCGCGTACGCGCGCCTGCGCGACGTGCCGGGGCTGCGTTGCCTGCTGCCGGAGGCCGGGATGTTCATGATGGTCGACGTGCGCGGCACGGGGCTGGATGCGCACGCTTTCACGTGGGGGCTGTTCCGCGCGAAGCAGGTCGCGCTGCTCGATGCGAGCGCGTTCGGCGAGACGGCGTCGGGCTTCGTGCGCTTCGGCTTCGTCGTCGACGATGCGAAGCTCGCCGACGCGTGCGAGCGCATCGCGGCATTCGTCGCGAGCCTCGGCGAGAACGCGCGCGCGGCGTCGTGATGCATATCCGGAACCGGAAGGAGGAGCGACGATGATCGAAACGCTGACGTGGCAGGTGCCGGGCGACGGCGGCCAGCCGCTCGCGATACGCGCGTGGCGGCTGTCGGGCGGCGACGGGCCGCGCGTACACCTGCAGGCCGGCGTGCATGCGGACGAGATCGCCGGCATGCTCGTGCTGCACCGGTTGCTGCCGCAACTTTGTGCGGCCCACGATCGCGGCGCGCTGCGCGGCACGGTGACGGTCGTGCCGCAGGCGAATCCGCTCGGGCTCGCGCAGTTCCGGCAAGGGCGGCTGCTCGGCCGCTTCCACGACGCGACGCACCGCAATTTCAACCGGCATTTCCACGAATCGGCTGCGGCGCACCGGCCCGCGACGACGTTCGCCGCGTGGCAGCGCACGGTGCTCGACGGCGCGTGCGACGCCGACATCGTGCTCGATCTGCACACCGATTCCGAGGCGCTGCCGTAC
Organism: Burkholderia sp. Bp9099; assembly: GCF_003857805.1. Lineage (NCBI taxonomy): Bacteria > Pseudomonadati > Pseudomonadota > Betaproteobacteria > Burkholderiales > Burkholderiaceae > Burkholderia > Burkholderia sp. Bp9099. The sequence continues at coordinate 47,004 of NZ_QTPU01000030.1, read as the reverse complement.
GTATACCTGCATCGCGATCTGTGGCCGGCCGGCCGCGATCTCGCGGCCGCGCTCGGCGTGGACGTCGCGATCCTGTGGGACGAGGACGACGACGGCGCGTTCGAAGGCGCGATTGCCGCGCACTGGGCGCGCAACGGCGGTTTGCGCGAGCGACTCGTCGCGACGATCGAACTGCGCGGCCAATCCGACGTGTCCGACACGCTCGCCGAACGCGATGCCGACGGCGTCCTTGCGTTCCTGCGCGGCCGCGGCGTGATCGCGGAACCGGCCGGCGTGCGCGACTGGCATGGCGACGCCGTGCCGATCGCGCACATGGAAACCGTGCTCGCGCCGGTGTCGGGCGTGCTCGTGTACGAACGCGAACTCGGCGCGACGGTCGAGGCCGGCGAGCGCATCGCGCGGATCGTCGCGCTGCCGGGCGTGCCCGGCAGCGAGCACGTGCTGGTGGCGCCGCAAGCCGGGCGCATCGTCACGCGCAATCGCGAGCGGCTGGTCGCGCAGGGCGACGTCGCGTTGAAGCTGACCGGGTCGCGGCCGTCGGCAGGCTGGTCGGGCGGTGCGCTCGATCCGTGAGCGGCAATGATGCGGCCCGCCGGTCCGGCTCGCGCATGAGCTCCGTTATCGCGCGTGAATGACTTCGCGAGCGGTTCGATTCACGGATAATGCGCAAACGTTTCACCGGTATTCGGCCGGATTGAATTGCCGAATCGAGAATCGAAGAATAAATTTCCGGATGCGATTATTCCGCGCTGCCCGGCAAGCGGCCAGAGCCCAGATGCGCCGAAGGTTAACGGCTCATTCGCGGAAAACTTTAGGATTTTCCCGTCGCAATTAATCATTGCGATTTCCTCAACGGCCGATTGATTTTCAGTCATCGGACGGTCATACACCATCCCCGATAATTCGCCGCTCACATTCTTTCAATAGGCCAGAGCGCGATCGAAGCCGGATCGCTGCGGGGAGCTGTACTCATGACCATCCGTCATCGCATTACGCTGCTAGTCGTCCTGACGTTTTTCGCGTTGTCCGCGATCGGCGTGTACGCCGTGTACCAGACGCGCAAGAGCGCGTCCGAGGTGCGTCAGGTTACCCAGGGAATCGTGCCGAGCGCGCTCGCGTCGGCGGATCTCGTCGCCGACGTGAAGAACATCCAGATCGCGACGATGACGCTGGTGTACGCGCCCGACGCGAACACCGCCGCGCAGGCGCGCGACGAACTGAAGGCGAAGCAGGGTGCGCTGCGCGCCGCGCTCGACGCCCAGGCGAAATCGGCGGTCGGCCGCGCGCAGGAAGGCCTCGTCGCGCAGGCGAAGGACAGCGCCGCGAACTACTTCGCCGCGATCGACGACACCGTGAAGATGAAGACCGACGGCAAGCCCGAGATGGCGCAGGCGTACCTGTTCGCGAACGTCGCGCAGTATCGCGACGAACTCGAAAGCATCGTCGACACGCTGCGCGTCGAGAAGAACCGCCAGAAGGACGACGCGATCCGTGCGCTGAACGGCATGCTCGCGACGACGGCCACCGCGATCGCGGGGGTGGCGGGCACGGTGGTCGTGCTGCTGACCGCGCTCGGCTTCGTGCTGTATCGCCAGATCACGCGTCCGCTGATCGGGATGCAGACGGCGATGAGCGAGATCGCGACGAGCCAGGACTTCACGCGCCGCGTGCCGGTGGGCCGGATGGACGAGATCGGCCATTCGATCGTCGCGTTCAACGGGATGATCGAGAAGATCCAGGAGAACGCCGCGCAACTGAAGCAGAAGACGGCCGACATCCAGGCGATGCTGCAGAACATGCAGCAGGGGATCCTGACCGTCGTCGAAGGCGGGGTCGTGCATGCGGAGTATTCGGCTTACCTCGAAACCATCTTCGAAACGCACGACATCGCCGGCCGCGACCTGATGGCACTCGTGTTCGACGATTCGGGCATCGGTTCCGACGCGCGCTCGCAGGTCGACGCGGCCGTGCATGCGTGCCTCGGCGAGGACAGCATGAACTTCGCGTTCAACGAGCACCTGCTCGTCAACGAAGTCGCGAAGCGGATGCCGGACGGCCGCGAGAAATGGCTCGACCTGAGCTGGTCGGCGATCACCGACGAGACCGACACGGTCGTGCGGCTGATGCTGTGCGTGCGCGACGTGACGGAGATTCGCGAGCTGACCGCGCAGGCCGGCGAGCAGCAGCGCCGCCTCGAGATGATCGGCGAGATCCTGTCGATCAGCCAGGACAAGTTCCACGACTTCGTGCACAGCGCGAAGGGTTTCCTCAGCGAGAACGAGCGGATGATCCGCCAGCACGAACGCGCGGATCACTCGATCGTCGCGGCGCTGTTTCGCAACATGCACACGATCAAGGGCAATGCGCGCACGTATAGCCTGCAGCACCTGACCAACATCGTGCACGAAGCGGAGCAGGCGTACGAATCGCTGCGCCGCGCCGACGGCGGCCCCGAGTGGAACCGCGATGCGCTGATGGACGACCTCGCCCGCGTGCGCGAGGCGGTCGACCGCTACGCGACGATCAACGCGGTCACGCTCGGCCGCCACGGCGAGGCGGCGCAGCATGGCGGCGCCGACTACCTGATGGTCGAGCGCGCGCATATCAGCGAGAGCCTGCGCATGCTCGACGGCGCCGACCCGGCGAACGCGGGCGACTGGCACGCGGCGCGCGATTCGGTGCGCCGCCTGTTGAGCCAGTTCGGCACGCAGGGCATCGGCGATGCGCTGGGCGGCGTGATCGAATCGCTGCCGTCGCTCGCGGCCGAACTCGGCAAGCCGGCGCCCGTCGTGCATATCGACAGCAACGGCCATCGCGTGCGCAGCGAGATCGGCGCGACGCTGACGAACGTGTTCATGCACCTGCTGCGCAACGCGATCGACCACGGCATCGAAACGTCCGACGAGCGTCGCGCGGCCGGCAAGGCGCCGGCCGGCAAGATCGACATCGCGGTCGACGTCGACGGCGAGGCACTGCGCTTCGTGCTCGCCGACGACGGCCGCGGCCTCGCGCTCGACCGGATTCGCGGGATCGCGCGCGAGCGCGGCTGGATCGACGCCGGCAACGAAGCCGGGTTGACCGACGAAGCCGTGGCCGAACTGATCTTCCGCCCGGGCTTCTCGACCGCGCGCGCGGTGACCGAGGTATCGGGGCGCGGCGTCGGGATGGACGCGGTGCGCAACTTCCTGAAGCGCGACGGCGGCGATATCGCGCTGCGCTTTACCGACGATCGCGTCGGCGCGTCGTATCGCGCGTTCGAGACGATCGTGTCGCTGCCGGCGCGTTTCGCGGCGGACGGTGCGGTCAACGGCGTGGCCAACGCTGCGGTGCGCGAAATCGGGCAGCCGGTGCACGCCGTGAACGTCGACGCAACGGAGTGATCGTGCAAGCGTGGATGATCCCGATCGGTGCCGCGCTGGCGGGCGGCCTCGTGGTCGCGGCGATCGCCGCGTTCGCGTGGCGCATCGCACGCGCGCGGCACGTTGCCGCGCTGACGCGCGAAGCGGACGCGTTGCGCGCCGCGCTCGGCGCGGCCGATGCGCGGGCCGACGAAGCCGCGGCCGCACATGCGGAAGCCGCACGGGCATGGACGCGCCGCGAAACGGAACTCGAGGAAACGCGGGCGCGCGAGGCGGCCGGCACCGGCGAGCAGCGCGACGCGCTGCAGGCGCTCGCGGCCGAGCGCGCCGCGCTGTCGCAGCACGCGGCGAAGCTCGCCGAAGAGGCCGCGCGCCTGCGCGGGCTGGCCGGCACGTTCGAGCGCTGGCACGAGCAGATGATCTCGCTGACCACGCAGAACCAGGACATGCGCACGAAGAACCAGGAGCTGTCGGCGATCGTCGCGCACGTGTCGATCGTCTCGCTGAACGCATCGATCGAGGCCGCGCGCGCGGGCGCCGCGGGACGCGGCTTCTCGATCGTCGCGAGCGAGGTGCGCGGGCTTGCCGCGCGCTCGCAGCAACTGTCGAACAGCTATCGCGACAGCCTGAACCGCAACGATCTCGTGACGGCCGCGACGTTCCAGGACATCCAGGCCGGCGGCAAGATGATCACGGCCGCGCTCGCGACGGTCGAGACGCTGGCGGGGCAGCTGCATGCGCGGCTCGAAGGAGCGGCGGCGTGATCAGCGCGCAGGCCCGCGCCGGTTTCGAGCGGATCTTCTTCGATGCGGCGCGCACGCGGCTCGCGTCCGGCGGCGCGTGCGAGATCCGGCCGGCTGCCGACGACGCACATGGTGCGTCACATGACCCATCCCGCACGAAGTCGCGCGCGATGCCGAAGATCGCGGAACACGTCGCAGTGCTGACGATCTCGGCGCTGCATTTCCGGCTGCTGCTCGCGCTGCGTTTTCGGGACGACGAACCGACGCGCCGCCATTTCGCTGCGGCGGCGCCCGGCGCGAGCGCGCAGCGGCCGCTGCCCGAAGCGTTCATGGAAGTCGCGAACCTGTGCTGCGGCGCGATCAACCAGGCGCTGACCGTGCCGTTCCCCGATCTCGGGATGTCGACGCCTTACCTGCTGAGCGGCGCGAGCATCGACTACCTGCAGGCGCTGAATCCCGGCCACGTGGCCGCGTACGACGTGACGCTCGACGGCGACGTGCGGATCGGCGCGACGCTGTGCGTGTGCGCGAACGCGCCGGTCGATTTCCACGTGTCGGAAGCGGCGAGCGTGGACACGGGCGGCGAGCTCGAACTGTTTTGACCGATTGCGAGGACTCCGCGACATGACCGTAGACCAACCCGTCAGCAAGGTGCTCGTGCTCGACGACAGCCGCGCGCATGCGGCGACGCTCAAGCGCTTCTGCGACGAGCACAACCTGGTCGGCCTGACCGTGCGGCGCAACCGGCTGCTGAAGGTGCTGCGCTCGAACATCGATCTCGGCGCGATCCTGCTCGCCGAGGACTACGGCGGCTCGCCGGACGAAAGCGCGATCGTCGCGACGCAGATCGATGCGCTGCGCCCCGAGCTGCCGATCATCCTGCGCCGCATGTCGAATGCAGGGGACGCGTCGCGCGACGGGCTGCCCGATGCGCTCGCACGCGTCGCGTGCGCGGCCTACGTCGCCGACGACCTGACGCCGCTCAAGCGCGCGATCGACGAGTACCTGTTCGGCCGCGACTACCCGAACGCGCTGGTGCGCGGCATCGCGGAGATCACCGAGGCGCGGCTCGACAGCCTGTTCCCGGGCATGACGATCGAGCGCGACACGCCGTGCATCGTGCGCGACCAGATCATCTTCGGCGAGGTGTTCAGCCTGATCGCGCTGGAAAGCGCATGGTGCCGCGGCTACATGCTGCTGCAGACGAGCGAGCAGCCGCTGCTCGACATGATCGGCGGCACGCGCGACGACGGCCGGGCACCCGATTTCCGCGACGTGAACAGCGTGCTCGGCGAGCTGACCAACCTCGTGTGGGGCGCGTTCAAGAACCGCTATCTCGGCGACGCGGAGGCCCTTGCGCGCCATCCGGTGCAGGTGCCGCTCGTCGTCAATCACAAGCAGAAGTTCATTTCGTTCGGCGGCGACTGTCCGCAGCTCTGTTTCAAGTACCGGATGACCGACCCCGCATCGGGGCGGTCGGTGCGGCTCGACCAGCGTTTCGTGTTCAGCCTGAGCTGGTCGCCGGAGGATTTCCGCGAATCCGTGCAGGACGTGGGGCCAATGGTGGAAGCGGGCGAACTCGAACTGTTTTGAATGTTGAAGTCGGCAACGACGAAAGGGGAAGACGGCATGGCAAAGATTCTGGTGGTCGACGATTCGGGCACGGTGCGCGACGAAGTCGCGGGTTTCCTGCGCAATCACGGGCTCGACGTCGCGACGGCGGTGGACGGCAAGGACGGGCTCGCGAAGCTCAAGGCGACACCCGGCGTGCGTCTCGTGATCAGCGACGTGAACATGCCGAACATGGATGGCCTGACGATGGTCGAGAAGATCCGCGGCGAGCTGGCGAACACGTCGGTCAACGTGGTGATGCTGACGACCGAAAGCAGCCCGGCGATGAAGGAGCGCGGCAAGGCCGCCGGCGTGAAGGGCTGGATCGTGAAGCCGTTCAAGGGCGATGCGGTGCTCGACGCGCTGAAGAAGCTCGCGGGCTGAGCCGATATTCGGCGGGAGCGGGCCCGATACCGCTCGAGCGTTCAACGTTGCGGTCCGGAACGCGCGACCGCTGCGTCGCCGGTTGCAACGGGACGTTCGCAGGCGAGCATGCCGGGTACGCGCAGGGCGGTGCGATCTGCATTCCGGGCGGCGCGACGGGCGAAATTCGCGATGTGCGCTCCTGCACGCGGCCCTGACCACGCACGCGAGTGGCGCGCCGCCCGATTCCCGCGAACGTCTGCTGCGCCGGTGGTTCGTCCGCTTCGCTGGACGTCGCGCGCAAACTGGAGGACGATTCGTGATCATGTCGATCGCGAATCCGGACGCGTGTTGCCCGTGCCGCCGGTTCGCGTCCGATCGAACCCCATCGAGCGGAGCATCATGGAACCCATTCACGAGACAGCCGAGCCGATCCTGCTGCGCGAGGCCCACGACGGCGTCGTCACGCTGCGGCTGAACCGGCCGCAACAGTTCAACGCGTTGTCGGAGGCGATGCTGGCGAGCCTGCAGGACGCGTTCGATTCGCTGGCCGCCGATCCGCACGTGCGCTGTGTCGTGCTCGCCGCGCAGGGCAAGGCATTCTGCGCGGGCCACGACCTGCGGCAGATGCGCGGCAAGCCCGAACTCGATTATTACCGCACACTGTTCGCGCAATGCAGCCGCGTGATGCTCGCGATGCGCGCGCTGCCGGTGCCGGTGATCGCGCGCGTGCAGGGCATCGCGACGGCGGCCGGCTGCCAGCTCGTCGCCGCGTGCGACCTCGCCGTGGCGGCCGACACCGCGCGCTTCGCGGTGTCGGGCATCAATGTCGGGCTGTTCTGTTCGACGCCCGCCGTTGCGTTGAGCCGCAACGTGTCGGCGAAGCGCGCGTTCGACATGCTCGTCACCGGGCGTTTCATCGATGCGGCGACGGCCGCCGCGTGGGGGCTCGTCAACGAGGCCGTGCCCGAGGATGCACTCGACGCGGCCGTCGCGCGCAAGGTCGCGGAGATAGTCGCGAAGAGCCCGGCGGCGGTGCGCTACGGCAAGCAGATGTTCTACCGGCAGCGAGAACTGCCGCTCGACGACGCATACGCTTTTGCGGGCGACGTGATGGCACGCAACATGATGGAAGAGGACGCCGGCGAGGGGATCGATGCGTTCCTCGAGAAGCGCAAGCCGACGTGGCGTGAGTAGTTCGTAGTTCGTAGTGTGTGGCGCCCGTGGACCGGTTGCGCGCTGCGTCCCGCCTGTGCTTCGCCGTCGGTACATGCGGCAAAAGCAGGCCGCAAAAGCAGACCGCACAAAACAAGCGGACCGCCCGACGCGGCCCGCAAGCGGATTCCGAGCGTCCGGATGCGCAGCGACCCGCGAGCGTGCCGCCGCATCCGCGCCCCGGTTATCGCCCGTAGCTGCCCGTGCGCGGCGCCGGCTGCACCGTCGACGCGTCGGACGGCACGACCACGACCGGCACGCGGCGCGCGAGCGCGCACATCAGCTCGTAGCCGATCGTGCCGCTGGCTTCCGCGACGTCGTCGACCTTCACCTGATCGCCCCACAGCTCGACGCTCGAGCCGATGCCCGCGTCCGGGCACGGCGTCAGATCGACGGTCAGCATGTCCATCGACACGCGGCCGACGACGCGCGTCATCACGCCGTCCACCGCGATCGGCGTGCCGGTCGGCGCGTGGCGCGGATAGCCGTCCGCATAGCCGCACGCGACGACGCCGATCCGCATCGGCTGGTCGGCGGTGAAGCGGCGGCCGTAGCCGACCGTTTCTTCCGGCGCGAGCGTCTGCACGCCGATGATCTTGCTGGTCAGCGTCATCGCGGCCATCAGCGGCGTGTCGGCGATGTGCCGCGACGCGCCGGTCGGCGACGCGCCATACAGGATCGTGCCAGGCCGAACCCAGTCGCGATGCGCGCGCGGATGCCACAGCACGGCCGCCGAATTCGATGTCGAGCGCTCGCCCGGAATCCCGGCGGTGGCCGCATCGAACTGCTCGAGCTGCCAGTCGACTTCGCCTTCGTCGGCGTTTGCGAAATGCATCATCAGCGTGATCTTGCCGATCGACGGCGCGGCCGCGGCGCGCTCCCACGCGGCACGGAATGCGTGGGGCCGGTAGCCGAGCCGGTTCATCCCGGAGTTCATCTTCAGCTGGATGTCGATCGGTTGCCGAGGCTTCGCGGCGATCAGCAGGTCGAGCAGCGCGTCGCAGTGCACGGCCACCGTCAGCCGGTAACGATCGGCCAGTTCGACGTCGGCCGGCTCGAAGATGCCTTCGAGCAGCAGCACCGGCTTGTCCCAGCCGAGTTCCCGCACACGCACGGCTTCGTCGAGATCGAGCAGCGCGATGCCGTCGGCGGCCGCGAGGCCCGGGTAGATCCGCTCGATCCCGTGACCGTAGGCGTTGGCCTTGATCACGGCCCATACGCGCGATTGCGCGGCGGTGCGGCGGATGAAGTCGAGGTTGTGGCGGACGGCGTCGGGACGGATATGGGCGACGATGGGACGGGGCATGGACGGGCTCGGGTCGAAAGTCGTTCGGTACGCGCGCGGGGGCGCGGGTCAGCGGCCGGTGCGTTGCGCACCCAGCCAGTGTTGAGCGCTATCTTATTGGTGTTCGACCAGTTTTAATTAACGTATTTGTCGGCGATTTGGTGGAATTTTTTGTGCCGGACCCATGTCGACACGGCCTTCGCCAGCCTGCCTTGCCGAGTCTCCCCTCCAGAAAACCGGTGCGCGAACGGCGCGGCGCAGTGCCAAGCGCTGCGTGCCCCTGTCATTGATCGATGTGCTGTTCTTCGCGAAGCCGTGACGCCGCAACGGACTGCCGACACGCGCGCCAGCATCCGGATGCGGGCGCGCTACGCACCGCCCGCGTCGCGCGCGTGACTGTCGTTGGATGCGGGTGCAACGATCTTCGCGCGCTGGAGCGGCGGGGCATCGGCTTCGCGGCGCAGGAACGCGATCAACGGATCGAGCAGCCGGTGCCGTGCCGACGGATTGCGGCGCAGCACGAAGCGCCACGACGCATCGCGCTCGAGGCCCGGCACCAGCGGCACCAGGCGGCCGCTGCGCAGTTCGGGCTCGATCAGCGGCACACGGCCGAGCGCGATGCCCGCGCCGCCCACCGCCGCGCCGATCACCTGGCTGAAACTGCTGTAACGGACGATCTTCGTCTCGAAGTCGTCCGGCAGGCCGAAGTGCACGGCCCAGTTGCGCCAGTCGATCTCGGGGCTGTCCTCGTGCATCTCCTGCAGCAGCCGCGAGCGGCACACGTACCCGGATGCGTACGGGAACAGCTCGGGGCTGCACACCGGAAACACGGTTTCCCGCATCAGGATGTCGTCGTCGGCGCGCAGCCGGTGCGCGGGCACGTGCACGATCGCGAGATCGACGCCGCTGCGCGCGAAATCCGGTTCGTCGTCGACCACGATGGCATGCAGCGGCGTGTCGGGATGAAGCGACGAAAATTCCGCGAGACGGCGCGCGAGCCACATCGACGAAAACGGCGCGTTGGCGGACACCGTCAGCCGTTGCGCGGTGGTGCCGCGAATCTCGGCGCACGCGTCGGTCAGCTTCGACAGCGCATCGCTGACGGCCGGCAGCAGGCGGGCGCCCGCTTGCGTGAGGCCGATGCCGCCGAGCCCCGTGCTGCGTTCGAGCAGGCGGGTACCCAGCGATTCCTCGAGCGCGCGGATCTGGTGACTGATCGCGCTCGTCGACACGTTCAGCTCGGCCGCCGCGCGCGCGAACCCGCCGAGGCGGACGGCCGCCTCGAAAGCACGCAGCGCGCTGAGGGGAGGGAGGTGCGACATGCGGGGTATTGTAGTTGACTCAACACCCGTTGAAAAATCATCTTTTGCCGCGCGTCGGGGGTGCGGGTAGCCTTGGTCCGGTCAATCGAATCGCAACGAAAAACCGACCGGAGGGCTTCATGTATTTCGACCGACGACTATGGGCGATGATGGCGGGATTGCGCTGGCGGGTCGCCGCCGCGGTCGCGCTCGGGCTGCTCGCGATGGGTGTCGGCATCCTGCGGTTCGTGTTTCTCGGCCGTGTGCTCGCGCTCGTCTTTGCCGGCGCGCCGGCGCGCGATATTGCCGAAACCGTCGTTGCAACCGCGGCCTGCGTGCTGCTGCGCGCATGGCTCGACCATCGTCGCACGGTGCTCGCGCAGCACACGGCCGGGCGCGTACAGTCCACGCTGCGCGCGCGGCTGTTCGACCGGATCGCGGCGCTCGGCCCCGCATGGTTCAGCGGCGAGCGCACGGGCGGCGTGATGCTGGCCGTCGTCGACGGCGTCGAGCAGCTGCAGACCTTCTTCGGCGTCTACCTGCCGCAGCTCGTGATCGCCGCGTGCGCGCCGGTGATGATCTTCGCGCTGCTCGCATGGTGGGACGTGCCGACGGCCGCGATCCTGCTGGTTGCGGCGCTCGTCACGCTCGCGCTGCCGCAACTCGTGCATCGCGCCGACCGGCGCGCGGCGCTCGCCCGCTCGGCCGCGTTCAAGGCGTTCGGAGAGGAGTTTCTCGACGCGGTGCAGGGCCTGCCGACGCTGAAGGCGTTCGGGCAGAGCGGCGCGTTCGGCGCGAAGCTGGCGGCGAAGGCGCGCGCATTGTCCGACAGCACGTTCTGGGTGCTCGCGCTCGGGCTGCTGACGCGGCTCTTCACCGATCTCGGCACCGGCCTCGGCGCGGCGGCGGCGATCGCGGTCGGCGCATGGCGCGTGCGCCACGGCGACATGAGCCTCGAGGCGCTGCTGATCGTGCTGATGGCCGGCAGCGAAATCTTCCGGCCGCTGCGCGACCTGCGCGGCGTGCTGCACCAGGGGATGATCGGCCAGTCGGCGGCGAACGCGATTCACGCGCTGCTCGATGCGGGCAGCGACACGCCGGCCGCCGCGGCGCCGCGCGTGCCGCACCTGCGGCCGGAGATCGTGTTCGACGGCGTCAGCTTCGCGTATCCGGGGCGTCGCGCGGATGCGCATGCGGCGCTGGGCTTCACGGTGCGCGAAGGCGAGACGGTCGCGATCGTCGGCCCGAGCGGCGCGGGCAAGTCGACCATCGTGCGCCTGCTGCTGCGCCAGCACGATGCGCAGGGCGGCACGATCCGCATCGGCGGGCACGACGTGCGCACGCTCGACGCCGATCAGGTGCGCGAGATGATCGCGGTGGTCGCGCAGGACGCGACGCTGTTCGACGGCAGCGTCGCCGACAACCTGCGGCTCGGCCGTCCCGACGCGAGCGACGCGGACATGATCGCGGCCGCGCGAGCCGCCAACGCGCACGATTTCATCTCGGCGCTGCCCGACGGCTATGCGACGCGCATCGGCGAACGCGGGCTGATGCTGTCGGGCGGCCAGCGCCAGCGGATCGCGATCGCGCGCGCACTGTTGCGCGATGCGCCGATCCTGCTGCTCGACGAGGCGCTGTCGTCGGTCGATGCGGAGAACGAAGCGCTGATCCAGCAGGCGCTCGACCGGCTCACGCGCGGGCGTACGACGCTCGTGCTCGCGCACCGGCTGTCCAGCGTGATCGGCGCCGATCGCATCCTGGTGCTCGACCAGGGGCGGGTGGTCGACGCGGGCACGCACGCGGAACTGATCGCGCGCGACGGCCCGTATCGCCAGCTGATGGGGCCGCAGCTGGAGGCAGCCGCCGAAGCCGTCGGCACGGCCGCGATGGCCGGCGGCGCGGGCGCGCGTGCTGCATCGGGCCCGCAGGTCAGGCCGCTGAACGACGACGCGGCGACGATCGGCTGGCCCGAAACGTTGCGCGCGCTGCTGCGCTTCGTCGGTCCGTGGAAGGGCAAGGTCGTGTTGACCGTGCTGTTCGGGATCGGCCGCGTGCTCGCGTTCATCGGCGTCGGCGTGATCGGTGCGCGGGTGGTCGGCGGCGTGTCGGACGGACACGCGAACGGCGCGCTCGTCGCGGCGCTGCTGGTCGTCGCGCCGGTCGCGGCGGTGCTGCACTGGCTCGAATCGTGGCTCGCGCACGACATCGCGTACCGGCTGCTCGCCGAGATGCGCATCGCGCTGTTCGCGACGCTCGAACGGCTCGCGCCGGCCGGTTTGCTGCGGCGCCGTTCCGGCGATCTGGTCGCGCTCGCGACGCAGGACGTCGAGACCGTCGAATACTTCTATGCGCATACGCTCGCGCCGGCGTTCGTCGCGGTGCTGGTGCCGGCCGGCGTGCTGGTGCTGCTCGCGTCGGTCGCATGGCCGCTCGCGCTGGTGTTGCTGCCGTTCCTGCTGTGGGCCGGGCTGGCGCCCGTGCTGGCGCGGCGCGACGTCGACCGGCTCGGCACCGGCGCACGCGAGGCGCTCGGCCTGCTCGGCGCGCACCTGACCGAAACGATCCAGGGGCTCGCGGAACTGACCGCGTTCCAGGCACTCGCGCGCCGGCGTGCCGCGTTCGTCGCGCAAGCCGACGCGTACCGGCAGCAGCGCGCGAAGCTGCTCGACGATCTGTCGGAGCAGAGCGCCGCGCTCGAAGTCGCGAGCGGGCTCGGCGGGCTGGCCGTCGCGGCGCTCGGTGCGCTGCTGTGCGCGCGCGGCTGGTTCGCGCACGAAGCGTTGCCGCTGCTGGTGCTGGTCGCGGTGGCCGCGTTCATGCCGGTGGCCGAGATCGGCCAGGTCGCGCGGCAGCTGGCCGACACGATTGCATCGACGCGGCGCTTGCGCGCGCTCGAGAAGGAGCCGGTGACGGTCGTCGACGGCGCGCATGCGCTGTCCGGCGACGCGACCGTGCGGTTCGAGGACGCGGGCTTCACGTACCCGGGCCGCGGCGTGCCGGCGATCGATCGCGTGAGTTTCAAGGTGCCGCCCGGCAGCACGGTCGCGCTGGTGGGCGCATCGGGCGCCGGCAAGTCGACCGTCGCGAGCCTGCTGCTGCGCTTCTGGGATCCGCAGCACGGGCGCGTGACGCTGGGCGGCGTCGACCTGCGCGATCTGCGGCTCGACGATCTGCGCCGGCACATCGCGCTGGTCGCGCAGGATACCTATCTGTTCAACGACACGCTCGAGGCAAACATCCGCCTCGCAGCGCACGATGCATCGGACGAGGACGTCCGGCGCGCGATCGACCACGCGGCGCTGGGCGCATTCGTCGCGCGGCTGCCCGACGGGCTCGCGACGCGGGTCGGCGAGCGCGGCGTGCAGCTGTCCGGCGGACAGCGCCAGCGCGTCGCGATCGCCCGTGCGTTCCTGAAGGATGCGCCGGTGCTGATCCTCGACGAAGCGACGTCGCACCTCGACACGATCAGCGAGCAGCAGATCCGCGCGGCGCTGGAGGATCTGATGGCACAGCGGACGTCGATCATCATCGCGCACCGGCTGTCGACCGTGCGCAACGCGGACACGATCCTCGTGCTCGAGCACGGCAGGATCATCGAGGCGGGAACGCATGCGGCGCTGATCGCGTGGCAGGGTGCGTATGCGCGGCTGGTTTCGCATCAGGCGAGCGGGGTGGCGGCGTAACGGATGTCGCGTTGAAGTCATGCCGGGCGGCGTTGCCGCTCGCGATTCATTCCGTTCGTTGAGCGGCGGCGGTTGCCGGCAAATACCGCTCGCCCGCCTCATCCCCGAGTCCAGGGCCCGCCGCGCGCTCCCGCCGTCATTCCCCCGTCTTTTCCTCTGACCAAACCCGCCCGTCCCGCGCGGGTTTGTCTCGATGCAATTACTTGTTGCGCGCTTTTTTGTTGTCGTAGTATCCGTGTTGACAACACTTGTTGCACTAAGGTCTAATTCAACATCGCATGTTGCGGTGCGGCTTGATGTCGTCGTTCCCCGGCCAGCCGGCCGGTTACATCGCTCAACCATGCGGAGAAAAGCCATGAGTCGCCGTTCCTTCCTGAAAGCCGTCGCGGTGGTCGCCGCGCTCGGCGCCAGCATCGCGCACGCGGATACCAAGACGCTCGTCGTCGGGACCGATACGTCGTTCATGCCGTTCGAGTTCAAGCAGGGCGACAAGTACGTCGGCTTCGATCTCGACCTGTGGGCGGAGATCGCGAAGGACCAGGGCTGGAAATACACGATCCAGCCGATGGATTTCGCGGGCCTGATCCCGGCGCTGCAGACGCAGAACATCGACGTCGCGCTGTCGGGGATGACCATCAAGGAAGAGCGCAAGAAGGCGATCGACTTCTCCGCGCCGTACTACGACAGCGGGCTCGCGGCGATGGTGCAGGCCGACAACACGTCGATCAAGTCGATCGACGACCTGAACGGCAAGGTGATCGCCGCGAAGACGGGCACCGCGACGATCGACTGGATCAAGGCGCACCTGAAGCCGAAGGAGATCCGCCAGTTCCCGAACATCGACCAGGCGTACCTCGCGCTCGAGGCCGGCCGCGTCGACGCGGCGATGCACGACACGCCGAACGTGCTGTTCTTCGTGAACAACGAAGGCAAGGGCAAGGTGAAGGTCGCGGGCCAGCCGGTGAGCGGCGACAAGTACGGGATCGGCTTCCCGAAGGGCAGCCCGCTCGTGCCGAAGGTCAACGCGTCGCTCGTGAAGATCAAGTCCGACGGCCGCTACGCGCAGATCTACAAGAAGTGGTTCGGCGCCGAGCCGCCGAAGCTGTGAGCGTGACGGCGCAACAGGGCGCGGCCGGGCGGCCGCGCCGGTCTTGAATCGAACGGGGAGCGACACGTGAATTTCGATTGGTCGGCGATCTGGGCGGCGTTGCCGGACCTGATGGACGGGGTCCGGTTGACGGTGTTCATCGCATTTTTCGGGCTGGTGGGCGGGTTCGTCGTCGGGATGATCGCGGGCATGTTCCGCGCATACGGACCGAAGGCGATGAACGTGCTCGCACAGGTTTATATTGAACTGATCCGCGGTACGCCGATCGTCGTGCAGGTGATGTTCCTGTACTTCGCGCTGCCGCTGCTCGCGCATATCCGCATCGACGGCCTGACGGCCGCGATCATCGCGATCACGGTGAATTCCGGCGCGTATCTCGCGGAAGTGGTGCGCGGCGCGCTGCTGTCGATCCCGAAGGGGCTGACGGAAGCGGGGCTCGCGATGGGCCTGTCGATGCCGCGCGTGCTGCTGAAGGTGGTCGGGCCGCTCGCGTTCCGCCGGCTGATTCCGCCGCTCGGCAACCAGTGCATCGTGAGCCTGAAGGACACGTCGCTGTTCATCGTGATCGGCGTCGGCGAACTGACGCGCAAGGGACAGGAAATCATTGCCGGCAATTTCCAGGCCGTCGAAATCTGGACCGCGGTGGCCATCATCTACCTGATGCTGACCGGCGCGATGACGCTGACGCTGCGGCTCGTCGAAAAGCGCATGAGGATCCTATGAGCATGATCGAATTCCAGAACGTGTCGAAGAGCTTCGGCCATGTGCCGGTGCTCAAGCATATCGACCTGAAGATCGACGCGGGCGAAGTCGTGGTCGTGATCGGTCCGTCGGGCTCGGGCAAGTCGACGATGTTGCGCTGTATCAACGCGCTCGAGAAAATCACCGGCGGCGAGCTGCTGGTCGACGGCCAGAGCGTGCGCGGCAACGCGTCGACGATTCGCAACATCCGGCTCGAGGCCGGCATGGTGTTCCAGCAGTTCAACCTGTTTCCGCAGATGACCGCGCTCGAGAACGTGATGTTCGGGCCGATCCAGGTGCGCGGCGCGTCGCGCGCCGACGCGCGCGACCAGGCGATGGCGCTGCTCGACAAGGTGGGCCTAGAATCGCGCGCCAATCATTACCCGTCGGAGCTGTCGGGCGGCCAGCAGCAGCGTGTCGCGATCGCGCGTGCGCTCGCGATCCGGCCGCGGCTGATGCTGTTCGACGAGCCGACGTCGGCGCTCGATCCGGAATTGCGCCACGAAGTGCTGAAAGTGATGCAGGATCTCGCAACCGAAGGGATGACGATGATCGTCGTCACGCACGAGATCGGCTTCGCGAAGCGGGTCGGCACGCGGCTCCTGTTCATGGATCAGGGCGGCATCGCCGAGGACGGCCATCCGGTCGACCTGATCGACCGGCCGCCGACACCGCGCCTGAAGGAATTCCTGAAACACGTGTCCTGAACGAAACCGAATTGCCCGACATGCCGCTTTCCCTTTCCCCCGTCATCGCCGGCACGCCATTCGACATCGGCGTGCGTCTCGGCGAGCTTGCCCGCCCCCTGTTCGATGCGTACATGCAGCAGAGCAGCGCATGGCAGGCCGTGCGCCGCTGGCGCGGCCATCCGTTCGTCGCCGCGCTGCGGCAGGCCGCGCTGGCCGCGTACCCCGACCTCGTCGCGGAACTGGACGGGATCGCGGCGGGCGTCGGCTGGCCGGCGGAGGACATCTTCCTGTGGAACTGCCGCGGCGAACTGATCCACAACGCGCCGGACGGCTGCACGACGCTCGCCGGGCGCGACGCGCACGGCACGCGCTGGATCGCGCACAACGAGGACGGCGATCCGTACCTGCGCGAGCGCTGCCTGCTGGTCGACGTGCAGCCGCAGGGCAAGCCGGGCTTCATCAGCTTCTATTACCCGGGCTCGCTGCCCGGCCATACGTTCGCCGCGAACCGCGCGGGCATCGCGCAGGCGATCAACAACCTGCGAATCCGCACGCCCGCGGCCGGCGTGCCGCGGATGATCCTCGCGCGTGCGGTGCTCGATGCGACGTCGCTCGACGCAGCCGCCGACGTGCTGCGCACTCATGCGCGCGCGAGCGGCTTTCACCACACGCTCGGCGCGACCGGCGATACGCGGCTCTTGAGCATCGAGGCGAGCGTCGCGCGCTGTTCGGTCGTCGACGTTTCGCAACTCAGCGGCCACGCGAATCATCTCGTGCATCCGGGCTGCGAGGCAGAAGCGCAGATCGTCACGCAATCGTCCGGCGATCGCCAGCGGCGCGTCGATGCGCTGACGCCGGCCATCGATGCGATCGACGAAGCCGCGCTGCTGCGCGTGCTCGGCGATCGCGCACCGGAAGGGCTGCCGATCTATCGCGACGATCCGGCCGATCCCGACGACGAAAACACGCTGGCGACCGCCGTGTTCGCGATTTGCGACACCGCGATCGACTTCACCGTTCATCAACACGGCACGCAGCGCTTCGCGACGCGCATCGTGCCGTCCGCGCACGCGCCCCGCGCGTCCTGACCATGAGGCAACGCATGACGACCGTTTTCCATCGCGCTCCGCGCGCCACCTTGCCCGTCGCCGTCGCAGGCGACGGCATCGAGATCATCGATTCGACCGGCAAACGCTATATCGACGCATGCGGCGGCGCGGCCGTGTCGTGCCTCGGGCACAGCAACCAGCGCGTGATCGATGCGATCAAGCGGCAGGCGCAGCAACTGCCGTATGCGCATACGTCGTTCTTCACGACCGAGGTGGCCGAGGAGCTGGCCGACCGGCTTGTCGAGGCCGCGCCGGCCGGCCTCGAACACGTGTATTTCGTGTCGGGTGGATCGGAGGCGGTCGAAGCCGCATTGAAGCTCGCGCGCCAGTATTTCGTCGAAAAGGGCGAGCCGCAACGCCGCCACTTCATCGCACGCCGCCAGAGCTATCACGGCAACACGCTCGGCGCACTCGCGATCGGCGGCAACGCATGGCGGCGCGAGCCGTTCCTGCCGCTGCTGATCGAAGCGCACCACGTGAGCCCGTGCTATGCGTATCGCGACCAGCAGGCGGGAGAAACCGACGAAGCGTATGCGCAGCGCCTGGCCGACGAACTGGAGCAGAAGATCGTCGAACTCGGCGCGGAAAACGTCGCGGCGTTCGTTGCGGAGACGGTGGTCGGCGCGACGGCCGGCGCGGTGCCGCCGGTGCGTACCTACCTGAAGAAGATCCGCGCGGTGTGCGACAAGTACGGCGTGCTGCTGATTCTCGATGAAATCATGTCGGGGATGGGGCGTACCGGTTACCTGTTCGCATGCGACGAAGACGGAGTCGCGCCCGACCTGCTGACGATCGCGAAAGGGCTCGGCGCGGGTTACCAGCCGATCGGCGCGACACTGGTAAGCGATCACATCTACCGGACGATCGTCGACGGCTCGGGCTTTTTCCAGCACGGCCACACGTATCTCGGCCACGCAACCGCCTGTGCGGCTGCGCTCGAAGTGCAGCGCGTGATCGCCGAAGAGAAGCTGCTCGACAACGTGAAGGCGCGCGGCGAGCAACTGCGGGCGTCGCTGCGCGAGCAGTACGGTGCGCATCCGCATGTCGGCGACGTGCGCGGCCGCGGGCTGTTCGTCGGCGTCGAGCTCGTGCGCGATCGCGACAGCAAGGCGACGTTCGATCCCGCGCTGAAGCTGCATGCGGCGGTCAAGCGCGAGGCGATGCAGCGCGGCCTGATGGTGTATCCGATGGGCGGCACGATCGACGGCGTACACGGCGATCACATCCTGGTCGCACCGCCGTTCGTCTGCACCGCGCAGCAGATCGACACGATCGTCGAGCGGCTGTCCGGCGCGATCGACGCGGCGCTCGCGTCGGCCGGCGCGTGAATCACGACCTCACCGAACTCTCGCCATGACTGACAGACTGCCTCCCTTCGATCCCGCATCGGCCACCGACGAGCAGAAGGCCGTGCTCGCGGACATTCTCAGCGGCCCGCGCGGCAACCTGAACGGGCCGTTCCTCGGCTGGATCGCGAGCCCCGAGCTTGCGCAGCACGCGCAGCGGCTCGGCGCGTTCTGCCGCTATCGCACGGGTTTGCCGCTGCGGCTGTCGGAACTCGCGATTCTCGTGACGGCCGCGCGCTGGCGCTCGCAGGCCGAGTGGCACATCCACCATCCGATCGCGCTCGATGCCGGCGTGCCGGCCGCGACGGCCGAAGCGATCCGCCGTGGCGTCGAGCCGGCATTCGAATCGGACGACGATGCGCTGATCCATGCGTTCGCGACCGAGCTGTACGACACGCGGCGCGTGAGCGACGCGACGTTCGCGCGCGCGCAGGCGCGATTCGGCCACGAGACCGTGGTGAACCTCGTCGCGCTGCTCGGCTATTACGCGCTCGTGGCGATGACGCTCAACACGTTCGGTATGCGCGCTGACGGACAAACTGAGTTACCGTTTCCGGAATAATCGCCGCATGCGCGCGGGTCGGCAGCATGCCGCGCGCGCATTCCGGTTGCGTCGAAAAGCCTGTCGGCACGGGCTTTTCGGCGTGCCGGGATGATTCGATCGGCATCCTCTGCGCGTCTTGCCGACGCACCTCGCGCCGCCTGCGCTTCAGCGCAGGAAATTTTCCCCGTACCTAGAATTCCGTAAAACAACTTACGGGGGAAATATCGATGCGCTGGGTCCTGTTGATCGTGTTCATTGCGTGTGTCGTCCATACGCACCGGCGCGGCAAGGTTCGGCACAGGTTGTTCAGGCAACTATCCGATCACTCGACCTTCACCGCGCCGCTGAACTGCTTTTCCTACGCGTTCTCGTCGGTGCCGACCACGCCGTTTCTCGACACGCGGCACTTTCCGGAACTCGCCGTGCTGCAGCGCGAATGGCGGACCTTCCGCGAGGAGGCGCTCGCGTTGCGCGATGCCAGCCGGATCAAGGCGTCGGGCGAGTACAACGACATCGGCTTCAATTCGTTCTTTCGCAACGGCTGGAAGCGCTTCTATCTGAAGTGGTACAACGCGCCGCATCCGTCCGCGCAGGCGCTGTGTCCGCGCACGGTCGAGATTCTGTCGCGGATTCCGTCGATCAAGGCCGCGATGTTCGCGCAGTTGCCGCCGGGCGGCAAGCTCGGCCTGCATCGCGATCCATATGCGGGCTCGCTGCGCTACCACCTCGGGCTCGACACGCCGAACGACGACGCGTGCCGGATCGTCGTCGACGGCGAGTCGTATGCATGGCGCGACGGCGAGGCCGTGATGTTCGACGAGACCTATCTGCACTGGGCCGAGAATCGCACCGCGCACGATCGCGTGATCCTGTTCTGCGACATCGACCGCCCGATGAAATATCGTTGGGCGCAGCGCATCAACGATGCGTTCGGGCAACTGCTGATGCGCGCGGCCGCGTCGCCGAACGAAACGGGCGACCGCACGGGCGGGCTCAATCATGCATTCAAGTACCTGTATGCGATTCGCCGCGCCGGCAAGCGGCTGAAGGTGTGGAATCGCACCGTGTACTACGTCGTCAAGTGGGCGCTGTTCGGCGGGATCGCGGTCGCGATCTTCTGCATCTGATGGCGAAAGGCAGACGGTGCCGAACCGTCAGACGATAGGGCGCGCAGCATCATACGGCCTCCGCGCTCTTGGGGTCGACGTCAATGCAACCAATTGTATTCGTGCGGGATCATGCGCGAACGCACGCGTATCATGGCTTGTTCACGTCGATTTGGATCGGTGAGCAAGCATGACTCGTACCCGTAAGACATTGATGATCGCCGGCGGTCTGCTGGTTGCCGCGGCAGGCAGCGGCTACGTGATGCTCCTGCGTGCGGACCACCGCGCGATCGCGGAAGCCGGCATCGGCGATGCCGCAGCACCTGCCACCGCCGTGACCGCGGCGAACGACGGTCACACCGCACAAGGCACGATCGCGCCGCCCGCGCCCGTCGCCGTCCCGTCCGCGCATGTGGACCAGGCGGTGCCGCAACCAGCGGCGGTAGCGCCGCCTGCCGCGGCCGCTGCGCGTACGAATGCGGCACCGGCTTCCGCCGCCGTCGCGCCGGTCATCGCCGCACCGGCGAAACCGGCAAAACCGGCAAAACCCAGTGCGCCGCCACCGACCGTCCACGTCGTGACGGTCGAGCCGGAGGATGCGACCCCGTCGAAGGCCAAGCCCGCGCAACCGGTACAAGCGCCGGTACAAGCAGCGCAATCGACGCAATCGGCGCCGCCGGCCCAGGCCGCGCAGGCAGCCCGGCCGAGCCAGCAGGCGGCGTATCAGCCTCCGCAGCACGCCGCGCGCAAGCGCGACGGGCTCGAGCGACACGCTGCAGCACCGTCCGCCAGGAAATCCGAAACCCCGGAAACCGCTGCGCTCGTGCGTGAATCGGCGAAGCTTGATCCGTCGTTGCCGGCGCCGCAATACGTGGCGACGCCGAGCGGCGATCGGCAGCACACGTCGGCGGGGGCGAATTCGGTCGCTGCCGCGATGACCGACCAGCTGGTCAGGCAGTCGAGCAATATCAAGGCGCCTGCACCGGCGAACGCCGGGCCCGGCGCGACCCAGTGAGCAGGGCGCCGCAGCGCGCGCGCCGTGCTGCTCCGCACCGGATGAAAAAGAGCCCCGCACGCCGACCAGGGCATGCGGGGCCAAGAGAGACGAACCTGTGCGGTGCGTCGCGCGTTACGCGGCGATCGCTTCTTCGGCCTGCTGCGCGTCGGCCGTAGCCGGCGTCGCGTCCTGCCGGATCAGGTGATCGAACGCGCCGAGCGATGCCTTCGCGCCTTCGCCCACCGCGATCACGATCTGCTTGAACGGCACCGTCGTCACGTCGCCGGCGGCGAACACGCCCGGTACCGACGTCGCACCGCGCGCATCGACGACGATCTCGCCGTGCTTCGACAGTTCGACCGTGCCCTTCAGCCATTCGGTGTTCGGCACGAGGCCGATCTGCACGAACACCCCTTCGAGATCGACGCGCTTCGTTTCGCCCGAACGCAGATCCTTGTAGACGAGCCCGTTCAGCTTGCTGCCGTCGCCGGTCAGCTCGGTCGTCTGCGCCTGCGTGACGATCGTCACGTTCGGCAGGCTGCGCAGCTTGCGCTGCAGCACTTCGTCCGCGCGCAGTTGCGCACCGAATTCGATCAGCGTGACGGCTTTCACGATGCCGGCCAGGTCGATCGCGGCCTCGACGCCCGAGTTGCCGCCGCCGACCACCGCGACGCGCTTGCCCTTGAACAGCGGGCCGTCGCAGTGCGGGCAGTGCGCGACTCCGCGGTTGCGGTATTCGCGCTCGCCCGGCACGTTGATTTCGCGCCAGCGCGCGCCGGTCGCGAGGACGATCGTCTTCGCCTTCAGCACCGCGCCGTTCGCCAGGCGGATCTGATGCACGTCGCCCGGAATCAGCGCGTCGGCGCGCTGCACGTCCATGATGTCGACGTCGTACTGCTTCACGTGCTGCTCGAGCGCCGCGGCGAACTTCGGCCCTTCGGTTTCCTGCACCGACACGAAGTTCTCGATCGCCATCGTGTCGAGCACCTGGCCGCCGAAACGCTCGGCGACGACGCCCGTCGCGATGCCCTTGCGCGCCGAGTAGATTGCCGCGGCCGCACCGGCCGGGCCGCCGCCGACGATCAGCGTGTCGAATACCGGCTTGTTCTCGAGCGACTTCGCGGCGCGCTCGCCCGCGCCCGTGTCGAGCTTCGCGAGGATTTCCTTCACGCTGCTGCGGCCCTGGCCGAACGATTCGCCGTTCAGGAACATCGTGGGCACGGCCATGATCTGGCGTGCGTCGACTTCGTTCTGGAACAGCGCGCCGTCGATCGCGACGTGGCGGATGCGCGGGTTGATCAGCGACATCACGTTCAGCGCCTGCACGACCTCCGGGCAGTTCTGGCACGACAGCGAGAAATACGTCTCGAACGCGTAGTCGCCGTCGAGCGCGCGGATCTGTTCGATCACGTCGTCGTCGAGCTTGACCGGATGGCCGCCCGTCTGCAGCAGCGCGAGCACGAGCGACGTGAATTCATGGCCCATCGGGATGCCGGCGAAGCGGATGCCGGCCGGTTTGCCGGGTTCGCCGATCGAGAACGACGGCTTGCGCTCGGCATCGTCGCGGCGTTCGGTCACGGTCACGCGCGACGTCAGCGACGCAATCTCGTTCAGCAGCGCAAGCAGTTCCTGCGATTTCGCGCTGTCGTCGAGCGATGCGACGAGTTCGATCGGGCGCGTGATCTTTTCGAGGTACGCTTTCAGTTGGTTCTTGAGATTGGCGTCGAGCATGGCGTTTCGGATTCCGTATTGATTTGGCTGCTCGGGCACGTCGTGCCGGAGGAGGGTGCGGGCCGCGCGAGGCGGCGGCCTGGCTGGGTGATCGTTGGGCGCCTCGAGCGAGGCGCGCCGGGCGAGCCTTAGATCTTGCCGATCAGGTCGAGCGACGGGGTCAGCGTTTCCGCACCCGGCGTCCACTTGGCCGGGCACACTTCACCCGGGTGTGCCGCGATGTATTGCGCAGCCTGCACCTTGCGCAGCAGTTCGCCTGCGTCGCGGCCGATGCCGTTGTCATGGATTTCGCACAGCTTGATCTCGCCTTCCGGGTTGATCACGAACGTGCCGCGCAGCGCCATCCCTTCTTCCTCGATCAGCACGTCGAAATTGCGCGACAGCGTGAGCGTCGGGTCGCCGATCATCGGGTACTTGATCTTGCCGATCGTGTCCGACGTGTCGTGCCATGCCTTGTGCGTGAAGTGCGTATCGGTCGACACGCCGTAGATTTCGACACCCAGCTTCTGGAATTCCGCGTAGCGGTCGGCGAGGTCGCCCAGCTCGGTCGGGCAGACGAACGTGAAGTCGGCCGGGTAGAACACGACGACGGACCACTTGCCCTTGAAGTTCTCTTCGGTCACGGGCACGAAATCGCCGTTGTGGTATGCGGTTGCCTTGAACGGTTTGATTTGGGTGTTGATGATCGGCATCTTGCGGGTTCCTTTGCTTGGGTGTTGATGAAGTGTTGCCAGTATCCGGGTTCACCCTTGGTTTGTGAAATTGCTTGTTTCAATCCGCGGCATCGGGAATTTCTATCTGCATCCGGCCCCGTCGCGGCGGCCCGTCCGGGCGTCCCGTGCCATTCGGGCCGGGCCTTCCGGCGGATTTCGGCCGGCCGGCGCTTCTGACACATTGGGCGTGCGGGAGGGCGCGGCGCCGGGCGACGGTGCCGCGCCCCGCGCAAGGGTCCGGCGCCCGTTCTGCACGAACGGCCGCGCGGTCGTTCGATACTCCCCGTCCCACTGCCGCCATGAACCTCTTTTCCGGACGCGCCGCGTGCGCGCTGCTTGCCTGGTTCCGCGAGTTCGTCCCCGAGCGGCGATGCCTGCATCGGCCCTTGAGCGGCGCGGCCTGCGTACTCGTGACCGTGTCGTGCGCCGCGCCGGCGCTGGCCCTCGATGCGTCCGCGCCGGCGGCGCCCGCAGCGGTGACGGCACCCGCCACCACGGCGACCGGGCTCGTGCAGATGCCCGACGGCCGGCTGCTCGCGCCGGAGTTCGCCCGCATCGTCACGCGCGGGACGCTCGTCGTCGCGGTACTCGGCGTCGATCAGCCGCCGTTCTTCATGTCGCGCAACGGCGCATTGGCGGGCGTCGACATCGACCTCGCCGACGAGCTCGCCAAAAAGCTCGGCGTGCCGGTGCAGTTCGACCGCGATGCGCGCACGTTCGACGACGTCGTGCATCTGCTCGCGACCGGGCAGGCCGACGTCGCGATCAGCAAGCTGTCGCGTACGTTGCCGCGGGCGCAGGTGGTGCGCTTCAGCACGCCGTACATCAGCCTGCGGCGCGCGCTGCTGATCAACCGCGTCGGCTTCGCCGAACTCGCGAAAGGGCGGCCGCTGCCCGAAGTCGTGCGCGACTATCGCGGCACGATCGGCGTCGTCGCGGGGTCGGCCTACGCCGAATACGCGCGCAACGATTTCCCGGCCGCGCGGGTGCGCACCTATCCGAGCTGGCCGGCGACGCTCGACGCGCTGAACGCCGGCGCGGTCACGGCCGTGTATCGCGACGAGCTCGCGATCAAGCTCGTGATGCAGGACGACCCGACCGCGCCGATCCGGCTGCGCGTCGCGACCTTCGACGACCTCACCGACGCGCTTGCCGTCGGCGTGCCGGTGTCCATGCCGACGCTGCTTGCGTTCGTCAATCAGTTCCTGGCCGAGCGCAACAAGCGGCTCGACGTGAAATCCCTGCTCGATGCGATGGGTCACTGACATGAACATGAACGAGAACATCAGGATCACACCGCGCATCGAGCGGCTGCATGCGCTCGCGATCCATCCGTTGACGGTCTTCGGCAGCCTCGCGCTCGGAATCGTGGCGGGCGTGTTGTGGCCGGCGGCCGCGCCGCAATTCGACTACGTGGGCCAGGTGTACGTCGGCCTGCTCAAGATGACGGCGCTGCCGTTCATGACGGCCGCGGTGATCTTCAGCCTGCAGCGGCTGCTGCGCGACGGCAACGCGTCGGATCTCGTACTGCGCGTGATCACGATCTTCAGCTGCGTGTCTGTGTTCGTCGTCGCCGTCGGCGCGGTCGTGCTGGTCGCGATGCGGCCGGGCGAGCACCTGTCGACCGCGACGCTGAAGGCGTTCGGTGCGCTGGTCGGCAGCGACGGCGCGGCGAGCGATACCGTGATGACGCTGTACGGCAGCGATCCCGCGGAGAAGTCGTCGGGCCTCGCCGACATGCTGATCGCGCTGGTGCCCGGCAACTTCTTCGCGGCGCTCGCGAGCGGCGACACGCTGAAGGCGCTGGTGTTCTCGCTGTTCTTCGGGTTCGCGTCGGGGCGCGTGCCGGCCAGCATCTCGGCGGCGCTGAGCCAGACGCTGGAGACCGTCTATTGCACGTGCCAGAAGATCATGCACTGGCTCGCGTATCCGACGCCGATCGTGCTGTTCTGCGGCGGCGCCGCGCAGATCGGCACGTCGGGGTTCGGGCCGCTCGAGGCGATGGTCCGCTTCGTCGCCGCGTTCGCCGTCGTCGCGCTCGTGCTGATCGCGGCGGCGATCGTCGTGATCTGGAAGCGCTCGGGCGCGACGCTGGGCGGGACGCTCGCCGGCTTGCGCACGCCGTTCGCGATGGCACTCGCCACGCGCAGCAGCGTGGCCTGCATGCCGAGCATGATCGAGTGCCTGGCCGACGGCTTCGGCTTTGCCCGCGCGCGCGTCGAGCTGGTCGTGCCGCTCGCCGTGTCGCTGCTGCGTGTCGGGCCGATGGTCTATTACGCGAGTGCGACGCTGTTCGTCGCGCAACTCTACGAACGGTCGCTAGGCCCCGGCGAGCTGTGCGTCGTGCTGGTCGCGTCGGTGCTGGCCGGGTTCGCGTCGACGGGCACGTCGGGCGTCGTGACGGTGTCGCTCGCCGGCATGGTGTGCGCGGCGCTGCACCTGCCGTTCGAGGCCGCGTTCGTGCTGTTCGTGGCGGTCGATCCGTTTTGCGAAATGTTGCGGACGCTGTTGCTGGTGATCGGCAACTCGGCCGTCGTATCCGCGATCTGCGCGCGGCCGCCGCGCGCGTGAAGGAGACGTCATGGCACTCGTCGGCGTACTGGGCGGAATGGGGCCGCTGGCCACGGTCGACTTCATGCATCGCGTGATGCGCCTGACGCGTGCGCGCTGCGACCAGGAGCACTTGCCGATGGTCGTCGCGAACCTGACGCAGACGCCCGATCGTTCGCGCGCGATCATCGACGGCGGGCCCGATCCGCTGCCGGCGCTGCTCGATGGCGTCGCGCTGCTGAACCGCTGCGGTGTCGACGTGATTGCGATCCCGTGCAATTCGGCGCATCACTGGTATGCGCCGCTGCGCGAACGCAGCGCGGCGCCGATCCTGCATATCGTCGATGCGTCGGTGGCCGCGTTGCCGGCCGGCGTGCGGCGCGTCGCCGTGCTCGCCACGGGCGGCACGCTGGTGTCGGGCTTCTACCAGGCGGCGCTGCGTGCGCGCGGCTTCGAACCCGTAATGCCGGACGTGGCCGCGCAGCGCGACATCGCCGCGTGCATCGCGGCGGTCAAGGCGGGGAAGATCGATGCGTCGGTGCGGTGCCTGTCGCGCGCGCTCGCGACGCTGGCGCGACGGGACGTGGGCGTCGCGGTGATGGGCTGCACGGAAATCCCGATCGCCGCGCGGGCGGTGCGCGATGCGCCGTTTGCATTGGTCGACAGCACGAACGAGCTGGCGCGCGCGACGGTCGCCTATGCGGCCGAGCGCGGATGGGGGCGGGCGGTGTGACGCGCGGCGACGGCGGGACGCGCGGCTGTCCGCCACGCATGACGGACGCCGCTCGCGCTAGATCTGATACGGCGCGCGGACGCCCGGTTCGGTGACCGGAAAATCCTTCGTGTTGCGCGATACGAGCAACAGGCCGTTCACTTGCGCCGATGCCCAGACGATCGCATCGGGCAGACGAATGCGACGTTCCTTGCGAATCGTTACGGCGCGGTTCGCCACCATGCTGTCGAGCGGGATGATGTCGAACGACGAAAGCCATGCGCGAATCGCCGCATCGTCGCTCGCCGTCGCGCCGACCATGACTTCCATCCAGGTCACGATGCTGATCGCCCGGTAGTCGTAGCGGGCCAGCTCCGCGCGCGCGGACTCCGCGCCGCCGAGATAGTCGATCAGGATGTTGGTATCGAAGAGGGCTCTTACCATTCCGCGCGCAATGCCTCCTGCCAGGCGAGCCCGTCGAGCGCACGCGCTTTCCAGAGACCGAACACGGCGTGGGTATGGGGCGGCCGTTGCTGCACCTGCACGAGGCAGGCGTCGGCCGGAAGCGCGCGGCCCGGATACCCGGCCGCGCTTTGAGTGTCGATGTGTGCTTTTACCATTCCGAACGCAATGCCTCCTGATAGGTGAGCCCGTCGACCGCGCGATCCTTCCACAGGCCGAATACGTGATCGGCATGCGCGCGCTTGTGTTGCGCGATATACGCGTCGATCGCGTCGCGAATGATCGCGGCGCGAGGGCGTTGCTCAGTCTCGACGATGGCGGCCAGTTCGTCGAGCTGGCCATTCGACAGATCGATCAGGATACGGCTCATCGCAACCTCCGATATATGATATGCATATCATATATACGCATGCGGACGTCCGCAAGTCACCGGCTTGCCCGGCAAGCGCGCCGTTGCGCCGGCAGGCGGCGCAACGGCGGCTCAGGCGGCGATCTTCCTCAGCCAGTCGGCGAGCCGTCTCGCCCCGTCCGGCATGTCCGCATCCTCGCGCGTGCACAGGTAGTAGTCGCGCCCGTCGTCGAGCGCGTGGTCGAACAGCTTCACGAGTTCGCCGCTGGCCAGTTCGCGCTCGACCAGCGGCGCGCGCAGCAGCGCCGCGCCGAGATCCGCGCGCGCCGCGCTCAGCGTCAGTTGCCCGTCCTCGAACATCGGCCCCACCGCATGCGACACGTGCCGCACGCCGGCGCCTTGCAGCCAGTTGACCCAGGTGCTGCGATCCTCGTCGTGCACGAGCGGCGCCTGCGCGAGATCGGCCGGCGTGCGGAACGGCCCGTGGCGCTTCAGGAACGACGGGCTGCACATCGGCACCATCGCGCCCGGCAGCAGCCGCTCGCAGCGGTAGCCGGGCCAGTCGCCGGTGCCGAAGCGGATCGACAGGTCGGACGCGTCGCTTCGATAGTTGCGGTGATGCGCGTACAGCACGGTCACGTCGACGTCGGTGTTCTCGGCGAGGAACGCATGCAGCCGCGGGATGAACCAGCCGATGCCGAGCAGCGGAATCAGGCTGATCGTGATCTGCCGCAGCGACGACCGGTCGCGCACGAAGCGCGTCGCGCTGCGCAGCACCGAGAACGCGGCGCTGATCGAGCGGTAGTAGTCGCGCCCCTCGTCGGTGAGCGCGAGCAGCCGGCCTTCGCGCACGGTCAGCGGCGTCTGGATGAACGCCTCGAGCAGCTGCAACTGGTGGCTGACCGCGGACGGCGTGATGTCGAGCTCGTGCGCGGCCGCGGTGACCGACCCGAGACGCGCGAATGCCTCGAACGCGCGGACGGCGCGTAACGGCGGATCGTGCGGCAATTGTTCGATATTTTTCATGTGTCGAATTTTATCGAAAAATCAGGGTAAGCGACAACGTAAAAATATCCTTTATTTACAGGATATTGCGTTATCGTGTCGGGAATGGCATAAGCATCCAACAATTGAATATTTGGGGTGAGAGTGCCGAATATTTAATATTTTTCATGTTTTGATTCGAATCCCCGAGCCCCGCACATGAAAATCGCCTTTCTTCCCGCCAGCTTCGCATTCTCCGCGGCCGCGCTGATCGCCGCCGTTCCCGCCTTCGCGCAGTCCGCACCGCAGACGATCCTGATCGGTCTCGCCGCGCCGCTCACCGGCCCGTCGGCGCGGATCGGCAAGGATCTGCAGAACGGCGCGCAACTCGCGATCGACGACGCGAACGCGAAACATCCGAGCATCGGCGGCAAGCCGGTCGTCTACAAGCTCGTCGCGGCCGACGATCAATCCGACCCGCGCACGGCCGTCGCGGTCGCGCAGCAGCTCGTCGACCAGCACGTGATCGGCGTCGTCGGCCACTGGAACACCGGTTGCAGCGTGCCGGCGTCGCGCGTCTACCGCGATGCGGGCATTGCGCAGATCGCGCCGGCGTCCACCGGCCACCAATACACGCAGCAGGGCTACGCGACGGCGTTCCGCATCATGGGTCACGACGATGCGGGCGGCAATTTCACCGGCGCCTACGCGGTGAAGACGCTGAAGGCGCAGCGCATCGCGGTGATCGACGATCGCACGTCGTTCGGCGCAGGCCTCGCCGATCAGTTCATCAAGGGCGTGCAGGCGAACGGCGGCACGATCGTCGATCGCCAGTACGTGAACGACAAGACGACCGACTTCAGCGGCGTGCTGACCGCGGTCAAGGGCAAGCGCGCGGATCTCGTGTTCTTCGGCGGGCTCGACGCGCAGGCCGCGCCGATCGCGCGCCGGATGCGCCAGCTCGGTGTGAACGCGCCGCTGCTCGGCGCCGGCGGCTTCGTGAGCCAGACCTTCCTGTCGCTCGCGGGCAAGGACGGCGACGGCGTGACGGCGCTCGAACCGGGCCTGCCGCTCGACCGGATGCCGGGCGGCAAGGCGTTCGACGCCCAGTACCGCGCCCGCTTCAACGCGCCGATCGAACTGCATGCGCCGTTCGCGTACGACGCGGCGGCCACGCTGATCGCGGCCGCGCAAAAGGCCGGCACGACGCAGCCGGCGAAGCTGGTCGCGGCCGTGCGCGCGATCGACCGGCCCGGCGTGACCGGCCGGGTCGCGTTCGACGGTGAAGGCAACCTGAAGGACCCGGCATTCACGATCTACCAGGTGCGCGGCGGCAAGTGGACCGTCGTCGACGTGCTCGGCGGCGCGCACCCGGCAACGAAATAACGACGGAGACGAACCCCATGACCGACACCACCCACGCATCCGCGGCGGCACCCGAGGACACGCGCCTCGGCATCCTCGCGCGGCGCCGCATCGAAGCGGAAATCATCAAGCCGATCTACGAGATCATGAAGCGCGAATTCGGCACCGAGCGCGCGCAGGCCGTGATCGCGGAGGCCGTGCGCGGCGCGGCCGTCGACGCGGGCCGCACGTTCGCCGCGCAGGAGCCCGACGGCACGAGCGTGCAGTCGTTCATCGCGCTGCAGGTGCTGTGGGAGAAGGACGATGCGCTCGACGTCGAGGTGCGCCGCGCGGACGACACGCACTACGACTACGACGTGCATCGCTGCAGCTACGCGGAGATGTATCACGCGATGGGGCTCGGCGAGATCGGCCACCTGCTGAGCTGCGCGCGCGACAGCTACTTCATCGAGGGTTACGACCCGCGCATCGCGCTGACGCGCACGAGCACGATCATGCAGGGCGGCAAGCGCTGCGATTTCCGCTATGCGCTGCAGGCGGCGCCGCGCGACGACACCCCGGAGGCCGGCAATGCGTGACGACCTCGCGACCGCGCCGCGCGTCGACGGCGCGCGCCTGTGGGCATCGCTCGAACGCATGGCGCAGATCGGCGCGACGCCGAAGGGCGGCGTCTGCCGTCTCGCGCTGACCGACCTCGACCGCGAGTCGCGCGACCTGTTCGTGCAGTGGGCGCGCGATGCCGGCTGCACGGTGCGGGTGGACCGGATGGGCAACGTGTTCGCGCGCCGAGCGGGCCGCAATCCCGACGCCGCGCCGGTGATGACCGGCTCGCACGCCGATTCGCAGCCGACGGGCGGCCGTTACGACGGCATCTACGGCGTGCTCGGCGGCCTCGAGGTCGTGCGCGCGCT
This sequence comes from Burkholderia sp. Bp9099, assembly GCF_003857805.1. Classification (NCBI taxonomy): domain Bacteria; kingdom Pseudomonadati; phylum Pseudomonadota; class Betaproteobacteria; order Burkholderiales; family Burkholderiaceae; genus Burkholderia; species Burkholderia sp. Bp9099. Next base: position 16,027 of record NZ_QTPU01000030.1, on the reverse strand, counting down.
GAACGACGCGGGCATCGAGACCGAGCGCCCGATCGACGTCGTGATCTGGACCAACGAAGAAGGTTCGCGCTTCGCGCCGGCGATGATCTCGGCCGGCGTGTTCTCGGGCGTCTATTCGCTCGAATACGGGCTGTCGCGCACCGACGGCGCGGGCAGGACGATCGGCGAGGAACTCGCGCGGATCGGCTACGCGGGCGCCGAACCCGTCGGCGGCTATCCGGTGCATGCCGCGTACGAACTGCATATCGAGCAGGGCGCGATTCTCGAACGCGCGGGCAGGACGATCGGCGTCGTGACGGCCGGGCAGGGGCAGCGCTGGTACGAGGTGACGCTCACGGGCGTCGACGCGCACGCGGGCACGACGCCGATGGAATTCCGGCGCGACACGCTGGTGGGCGCCGCGCGGATGATCGAATTCGTCGATGCGCTCGGCCGCCGCCATGCGCCGCACGCGCGCGCGACGGTCGGGATGATCGAGGCGCGGCCGAATTCGCGCAACACGGTGCCGGGCGGCTGTTTCTTCACGGTCGAGTTCCGCCATCCGGACGATGCGGTGCTCGACGAACTCGACGCGGCGCTGCGTGCGGAACTGGCGCGCGTCGCGGCCGACGCCGGGCTCGGCGCGCAGATCGAGCAGATCTTCACGTACCCGCCGGTGCCGTTCGCGCCGCGCTGCATCGACGCGGTGCGCGATGCGGCGCAGGCGCTCGGGCTGTCGCACATGGACATCGTGTCCGGCGCGGGCCACGACGCGTGCTACGTCGCGCGCGTCGCGCCGACCGGCATGATCTTCGTGCCGTGCGTCGACGGGCTGAGCCACAACGAAGCCGAGGCGATCACGCCGGAATGGTCGGCGGCGGGCGCCGACGTGCTGCTGCGTGCGGTGCTGCAAAGCGCGCAGGAACCGGGCGCGTGACGCGCACCTGACGGGCGCGGCTTACTTGCCGGCCTTGCGCCGCGCCATGTACGCGAGGTACGCGACGATCTGGTCGAGTTCCCGATCGCTCAACTGATCGGGCGGGAACGCCGGCATCGCGCGGCCCGGCCAGTCGCGCACCGATGCCGGGTTGCGGATGTAGCGGCGCAGCGCGGCGGGCTGGAAGTAGTCGACCGGATTCATCGGCGTGTTCAGGTCGGGGCCGGCCTGGCTGCTGCCCGCGCCGTCGAGGCGGTGGCACGCGAGGCATTGCGTGACGAACAGCCGCTGGCCCGCCCGGGCCGCATCGTTCGCCGGCAACGCCGGATCGACGGCGAGCGACGGCCAGCGCGCGAGCGGCGACGATTGGATCGTGATGCGCACGATCTGATATGGCCACTGCTCGCCGCGCACCGACGACGCGTCCGGCCCCAGCCACACGAGATAGAACGGCCCCGCGCTGACGTGCTTGCCCGGCAGCTTCGGCCACGGGTGCGCGGGGTCCTCGATCGCGAGCCACGCGACGGCGCCGGCCGGCGCACGGCGGCGCGCGAGATCCATCGGCAGTTGCGCGGCGAACCCGTCGGCCGCGCGCGTTTCGAGCACGCCGTCCGCCGGCAGCGGCGTGTCGCCGAGCAGGGCGGCGAACGGTACCGCGCGGAACGTCATCGGCCGGCCGTACGCGATGTCGCGCGGCACGTGGATGTCCGTCGCGTCGGCGCGCGCGAGCAGCGCCTGGCGCGTCAGGACGCGCGGCGTGCCGTCGGTTTCGAGTTCGAGCGAGCCCTGGGCGGACGCGCGCGTCGCGATCAGGCACACCGTCACCAGCAACAGCGAAAACCACCGGCGCTTCAGCATTCGTTCTCCGTGGGGGCGTTCCGGCGGCGGCAGAAAGGCGAGCGCCGCGGCCGAGGGATGGAATCGGGCGACAGTCTATCCGGTACGGGCGGCGCTGGCGACTTCGGCGCGGGAGTGGGGGCGGCACGAGGAATCCGGCCCGGCTGCCGCTGCAAGTCCGACTACCGGGCGACTACCGGGTGCGGCCGATACGCGCGGAGGGATCGCACTGCGCGATTGGGGTAAAGGCGCGAACGCCTCGATCGAGCGCGTCGGGCCGGATCGACGTGCCGGGTTGCCGTCAATGCGTCGAACACTGCGCGTCGCCCTTCGGCAACGGCGTTTCCCGCGTCGTGTCGAAATCCGCCTCGCGTATCCCGGACGGCGTCAGCGACACGAAATGCATCGTCCCGCCGCGTGCCGGGAACCCGGCGACGCCGGTCGAGCCCCACGGAATCGGCGAACGCTGCACGCCGCTCACCGACATGCCCGTCGGCGAAAGCGCCAGGGTCAGCAGCCGCCCGTCGCGGGTCGGCACATAGGCATGCGTGCCGTCGACACCGATCCCGGCCTCGCGCACCGACGCCGGCAGGCAGTCGAGCGTGGCCAGACGACGGCCGTCCGGGTCGATCAGCATCGCGACGCCGCGATTGTCCGCCGTCGTCGTGACGACGACGAAGCGGTCGACCGCCGGCACATACGCGGACGAATAGACGTAGTACTGGATCGTGCCGTTCAGCGGCCCGAGCATGTCGAGTTTCGCCGTGACCGGATCGAACATCGCGTATTCGAGCGTCGCGTCCGTGCTGCCCTCGATGTATTTTTGCCAGACCAGCAGCGCGCGCCGCGGCGAACCCGCGACCACGGGCCACCATTCGCGGCGGTGCGGCGCGACCGGCACATGGTTCACCACGCGTCCTTCGGCATCGTAGGTTTTCACGTAGACGCCGTTGCCGGTGCCGAGGTTGTCGACGCCGCCGCCGTCGATCCAGTCGGCGGAATAGAACACGACGAAGCGTTCGCCCACCGCGGCGACGTGGCCCGAGTGGCCGCCTGCTTCGACGTCGTTCGGGTAGGGCTTGACCGGCTTCAGGTCGCGCCGATAGACGCCGTATCGCTGGCTGACCACCTGCGGCGTGTTCCAGCCGTCCTCGAACGTGACGAAGATGTCGCCGCGCGGGTTCTGCGCGATCGACACGGGCTCCTGCGCTTCCGGGCGGCTGATGAACGTATGGAGGCGCAGTAGGCGCGGCTTGCCCGGCAGCCATTCGCCGACGTACACGTCATGCGGCCAGTCGCCGTTGCGCAGCGCGCCGCGCGGCACGATGCCCGAGCTGCTGAAGAACACCCAGCGCCGGCCGTCGCCGGCGTCGGCCACGCCGATCCCGTGCATGAAGCGCCGCGGGTCGCCGCGCTCCTGCGGCGACTGAGGTGACGCCGGCGCCTCCACGGTGACGGTGTGCACGACCGGCGCGCCGGCAAACGCGTGCGACGGCGCGGCGAACGCGCAGCACGCGCCGCAGAGCACGGTCGCGACGCGCCACGCGGCGGCGCGCCCGAACGCATGCGGGCGCGCGGTGGCGACTTGGGCCGCGACCGGCCGCCGCATCATTCGACGGTGACCGATTTCGCGAGATTGCGCGGCTTGTCGACGTCGGCGCCGCGCGCGCAGCCGACGTGATACGCGAGCAGCTGCAACGGGATCACGTTGACGATCGGCGACAGCGCGTCGCCCGATTCGCGCACGCGGATCAGGTGCGTGTCGCGGTCGGCGTCGATCTCGAGATGATGGCCGGCGAGCACGTACAGCCGGCCACCGCGCGCGCGCACCTCGGCCATGTTGGACTTCAGCTTCTGGAACAGGCGGTCGTCCGGCGCGATCGTGACGACCGGCATCGCGCTCGTGACGAGCGCGAGCGGGCCATGCTTCAGTTCGCCGGCCGGATAGCCTTCCGCATGGATGTACGACACTTCCTTGAGCTTCAGCGCGCCTTCGAGCGCGATCGGATAGTGAATGCCGCGCCCGAGGAACAGAGCGTTCTCGGTGCGCGCGAACTTCGCGGCCCAGCCCATGATCTGCGTTTCCAGCGCGAGTGCGTGACCGATGCGCTCCGGCAGTTCGTGGAGCTGCTTCAGGTGCGTCGCGACCTGTGCGGCGTCGAGCCGGCCGCGCTGCTGCGCGAGCGCGAGCGTCAGCAGGAACAGCGCGACGAGCTGGGTCGTGAACGCCTTGGTCGACGCGACGCCGAGCTCGATGCCGGCGCGTGTCAGGAAGCTGAGCGGCGCGCTGCGCGCGATCGAACTCGTCGCCACGTTGCAGATTGCCATCGACATGTCCTGGCCCATCGCGCGCGCGCGCTCGATCGCGCCGATCGTGTCGGCGGTCTCGCCGGACTGCGAAATGCCGACGACGAGCGTGCGCGGATCGGGCACGGTATCGCGATAGCGGTATTCGCTCGCGATCTCGACCTGCGCCGGGATGCCCGCGATGCCCTCGAGCCAGTATTTCGCGGTCAGGCCCGCGTAGTAGCTGGTGCCGCAGCCGAGCAGCAGCACGCTTCGGGTCTTCGACAGCAGCGCACGCGTGCTGTCGCTGCCGCCGAACAGCGCGGGCGAGACCGTGTCGATGCCGTCGATCGTGGCGGCGATCGCCTTCGGCTGTTCGAAGATCTCCTTCTGCATGAAGTGCTGGTACGGGCCGAGGGCGGCGTCGTCGTCGCGCGCCTTGACGAGGCACAGCGGACGCTGTGCTTCGCTCCCGACCGAGTCGACCACGGCGATCCGCTCCGGCGTGATCAGCGCGACGTCACCGTCTTCCAGGTAGACGAAACGGTCGGTCAGGTCGCCGAGTGCCGCGCAATCGGACGCGAGATAGTTCTGGTCCGCGCCGATGCCGATCACGAGCGGCGAGCCCGCGCGCGCGGCGACGAGCCGCTGCGGCTCGCGCGCGCTCAGCACGGCGATCGCGTACGCGCCGTGCAGCCGCTTGACCGCGCGAATCACCGCGTCGAACAGGTCGTCGCGATACATGCTGTGGATCAGGTGCGCGATCACCTCGGTGTCGGTCTCGCCGCGAAACGTATAGCCGTGCTCCCGCAGTTCGGCGCGCAGCGCATCGTGGTTTTCGATGATGCCGTTGTGCACGACCGCGATCGTGTCGCCCGACATGATCGGGTGCGCGTTCATTTCCGACGGTGCGCCGTGCGTCGCCCAGCGCGTGTGCGCGATGCACGTCTGCGCTTCGAGACCGAGCGTCAGCACGCGGTCCTGCAAGTCTGCCACGCGCCGCAACGTGCGTTCGCTGCGCAGGCAGCCGTCACGCAGCACGGCGATGCCGCACGAATCGTAGCCGCGATATTCGAGCCGGCTCAGTGCATTGACCAGTTGCGGGACCTGATTTTTCAGGCCGCTTGCTCCGACGATTCCGCACATGATTCACCTCGTCTACAGGAAGTTTTCCGGCCGGCGCGCGACGCGCACCAGGACGATTTCAGGAGCGCCGTCGCGTCATGCGGCGTGCGCCGTGCGTCGTGCGCAGTGCGTTGCGGCACGGCGCCGGTGACCTACTCGCGGGGCTGCGGTCCCGCATGCGCGATCCATTCGATGCCCGAGATCGAGCCGTTCGCGTCGTGCGACGCGACGAGAATGCGCGTCGTGCGCCGTGCGCCGCGCCGGCGGGCGCCCGCGAGCGCGGTCGGCGGCATCGAGCGCATCTTCACGCTGGCCGAGCGCCGCAGCATCTTCGACACGCGCAACCGGTACGCGAGCGGATGCACGACGCGTCCCGCGATCAGCCACGTGACGATCGTGCCGGCGATCAGCGCGATGCTCGTCACGTAGAACACGATCTGCTCGATCGGCATCTCGGCCTCGTTGAACGGCAGCAGGTAGCGGTACGTGTAGATGCAGATCGATGCCCATACTCCTCCGACCAGCGCGGGCCGCACGAGGCGGAACCATGCGACGAGCACGGGCCCGACGACGACGCCGCGCTCGGCGATCATTTCGCGCGGCGCGCGCAGGGAAAGGTCAATAATCGGCGCGTTCTTCATGTTGAATGCCTCGGTCGGGACTGACCCAGACGGCGCGCTTGCCGCGGCCCCGCAGTACGACGGCGGGCAGGGCGACGACGGTGGTGATCATGCTGATCAGCCAGAACGCGACGGGGTACCAGACGGTGTCAAGGAAATACATCAGGAGTTTTTCGTCGTAACGACGATCGATCATGCTGCCGATGATCAGCTGCAGGATGCAGGTCGCGACCAGCAGCATCCCGTGCCAGTGCGGCACCACGGACACATGCCAGTCGGGCGGAAGCGGGTAGACGACGTCGACGAGCGCGAGCAGCAGGATGAACGACATCGAGTAGGCCCACGTGATGCCGATCAGGTACTCGACGAACAGCGGCCACATCATCATCTGGGTCGGCCGCGCGAGCGTGCCCGCGTACTTGATCAGCACCTGGATGCCGCCTTTCGCCCAGCGCAGTCGCTGCCGGTAGAGACCCTTCAGCGTCTCGGGCATCAGGATCCAGCTGAGCGCGTGCGGCTCGTACACGACGCGCCAGTCGCGGCACTGCAGCTTCCAGCTGATGTCGATGTCCTCGGTCAGCATGTCCGAGCTCCAGTAGCCGACGTCGGCGAGCGCGGTCTTGCGGAACATCGTGATCACGCCCGACACCGTGAAGATGCGGCCGTACACTTGCTGCGTGCGCTTGATCAGGCCGACGATCGACGAGAATTCGCCGACCTGCATGCGTCCCAGCAGCGACGTGCGCGTGCGGATGCGCGGGTTGCCGGTGACCGCGCCGACGCCCGGGTCGGTCAGGAAGTGCTCGAGCATCCAGCCGATCGCGTCATGCGCGAGCAGCGCATCGCCGTCGATGCAGAGCAGGTATTCCGCGTTCGATACCGCCGCCGCGGTGGTGAGCCCGACCGCCTTGCCTTCGTTGCGCGCGTGATGGATGACGAGCAGCCGCGGGATCTCGACGGCCAGCTCGTTGAGGATGTCGCCCGTGCGGTCCCGGCTGCCGTCGTTGACCGCGATGATGTCGTAGTTCGGGTAGTCCATCGCGTTGAGGTGGCGGATCACGCTGCGTGCGTTGGCGGCCTCGTTGAAGCACGGCACGACGATCGAGATCTTCGGGATGCCGCTCGCGGCGATCGTGCGCGTCGACAGCTCGCGGCCTTCCTCGAGCAGGAAATAATGGACGACGCCGCCGATCATCCACAGATACGACATGAAGAACGGATAGTAGAAGACGAAGTCCTGCAGGCGCTGGATGATGCCGTGGGTGGTCATGGCGTCTTGGTCCCCTGTGCATGCTGCATCTGCATCAGCGCGTTGATGGAGGTCGGATCGAGGCGCGACTTCAGCGACATCACGTCGCGCATCGCGTCGAGTTCCGGCTGGCCGTTCAGGAAGTTGTCCGGGTAGTAGCCGAAATTCACGGCGCCCTCGCTGCGCAGTCGTCGCATCTGCGCAAGCAGCGTGCCGGCCGGCACCTGCTTCTGCGCGCGCCAGTCGTACGACTGCAGTTCGAACACGGTGCGCTGCAGCCCGCGCTGCTTGGCGCGGACGGCCCGCACGAGCTGGTCCAGCCAGCCCTCGGGATCCTTCGCCTGCTCCATGTACGGCATCGCCATCAGCGCGACGTAGTCGTAGGTGGCGAGGAAATCGTCGTAGTTCTGCGCGTACCACGCTTCCGATTCGGGCTTGAGCACCGGCAGCGCGTAGATGTTGCGCGCGGTCAGCACGTCGCCCACGTTCTGGTGGGCCAGCACGATCTGTTCGAGCTGGCGGGTCAGGTCGATCAGGTAGCGCGACTTCTGGCGCGTCCAGCGTTTCAACAGGTCGGGATTTTCGCGGATCTTGCCGACGTCGGCCGGCAGCCCCCACTGCGAATAGGTGCGCAGCGCATGCCGGCCCGCATCCTCGTAGTCGTCGAGCACGGCGTCGTCGCTGAACAGGATGCCGCTGAACGACGCGTGCTTGCTGAGATCCTCGTAGATCTGCTGGATCATCAGCCGCGCCTCCGGATCGAACGGGCTCAGCCGGAACACGCGCGTGCCGTTTTCGCGGGCCGGCGCGCCGCCGAATGCGCTGACGGCCTCGAGCCCGCGCTGCTTGTCCGGCGGCGGCCGGAACGCGAGCACCGGCATCCACGCGTACACCTGCACGTTGGAGCGCGTGTTGAGCTGCCACGCGGCGCGCGAGAACAGGTCGGCGCGCATCGGCAGGTGCCGGTTCGGGAAATACACCGCTTCGGCCACGCCCGTGCCTTTCGGATCGGCATACGCCTGCAGGTACACCGATTTCGGCTGCATCCGGTAGATGCGTTCGATCAGCTTGCCGAGATTCGCTTCCTGCCGCGCGGGATCCGGATCGTAGACCTGGTCGAGATCGACCTGCACGGTGCGCTCGGGCACGTCGACGTCGCCGCGGTTGGAGGCCGGCTCGCGCATCGAGCGTTCGAACCCGCCGATGTCGACGTCGTACATCATCAGGATCCGTCTCAGCCGGTCCAGCGGCACGTCCGGCGTATTCGGGCCGGCATCGAGGCTGAACTGGATGTCCATGCCGAGCGACGTCGATATCTGGCGCACGGGCTGGTTTTCCGCGCCGTATGGCCACACCATCGAGCGAGCAACGATGCCCGTGTGTTCGCGGATCTGGCGCACGCACGTCTGCAGGTCGTCGTGCACGCGTGCGTGGAATTCGGCGTCGGTTTCATAGCGTTTCTGGTCTTGCAGGTAGAGGTGCGACGTGGTCGCCGGCAGCTCGTTGCCTTGCGGATTCGCGATCGCGCCGTGATGGAGGTTGTGGGTATGGCAGCCGAGCTCGACGAGGTCCGACTGGCCGAGCTTCTTCACCTCGTCCCACGACAGGAAGTAGTCGCGCGGCACCTGGACCTTGTCGCTGATGCGGATCGGCACATTCGGCGGTGCATCGATCCACGCGGTGACGATGCCCATCACGGCCGGATACTTGAAGCGCTCGAGCAGCGGCAGCACTTTCGTGTAGTGGCTGCGAAAGCCGTCGTCGAACGTGAGCAGCACGGAACGCGGCGGCAGCGGCTTGCCGCCGTGCCGGGACGCCTCGATCTGCTTGACCGTGATGGTGTGGTAGTTGTTGGTCTGCAGCCACGAGAAGATCGCGGTCAGCGTGCCGGTATCGACCGCGAACGGATCGACCAGCGCCGACGGGGGCTTGAACGACTCCATCAGGTTGTCGCGCACGTCATGCAGGCAGATGACGCGAAACGTCTTGCCGTCGGCCGGATCGGATGGCGGCAGCAGGTCGATCATCTTGGCGTTCGTCACGCCCGGGAACAGCGAACAGGCGGTGAACGTGCCGAGGCATCCGCACATGAAGGTCCGTCTGGTTTGCATTGCGCGATCTCCTTGCTAGAACGGCAGATTGAGCGACAGGAAGCCGGTTTCGGAGCGCTCGCGCTGGCCGTCGTACGCGTGGCTGCTGACCTCGACGCCATAGCTCAGCGTGATGTCGTGCTTGAACGTCCACGCGTGCTCGAGACGCGCGCTCCACAGCGGGCTGCTGCCGAAGCCGCGCTCGTTGTACACGCCGCCCGACGCCGAGACGCGCTGCTGCAGCGACATGTCGCCCTTCTTCCACAGCGTCAGCTGGTGCATGACGGTCGCCGCGGCCGCATAGTCGCGGCGCGGACTGAAGTAGGGCGCGTCGTTGCGCGTGTTGCTGTCGGTGCCGAGATCCAGCGAGACATTGACGAGCTGCCTGGCGGACGTGTACACACGCTGCGTGGCGGTTGCCGTGATTTCCTGGTGCAGGTTCGAATCGCTGTAGCGGCTCACGCCGTAGCTCAGCTTCACCTCGCGGCGGTCGTTCTGGCGATACACGACCGACGCGTTCGCGGAGCGGCCCCAGATATGCGCGGCATATGCCTTCCACGGCAGCGAGTTATCGTTGCTGTCGAGGCCGGCGCTGACCGTCCAGTAGTCGTTCAGCGCGTACGCGATCGACCCGCGGCCGCCGGTTCGGCCGTCCGAGCCGAACGAGCGCGTGACTTCGCCCTGCACGGTGAGCGGCCCGTGCCGGTAGTCGCCGCCGACGCCTGTGCGCGTGCGGCTGACGCTGCCGGAATCGGTTTGCGCATGGCCGAAGAACGTATGCGAGAAGACGCGCCAGTTGTCGCCGAACGGTTGCGAATACACATAGCTGTCCGACGTGAAGCTGTTGTCGGCCAGCGCGCTGTTGCCGTGCTCGAAGCTCAGGTCGGTCGTGAACACGGGGCTGCGGTATGCCTTGTAGTCGCGCTTGAAGATGCGCACGGCGCCGCTGTCCGGGAACGTGTTGTCGAGGGTCTGCTCGACGTTCTTCGCGGTTGCGTAGTCGTCTGCCGTCAGCGCCGCGCGGCCGAGGCCGGCGAGCATCTCGACGCTGTCCGGGTGGTCGGTCAGCGATGCGCGATACATCGCGATCGCCTGCCGGGGATGCGACTGGCCGGATACCGCGTCGGCGTGCGCGGCACGGACCTCCGCGTTGAACGGCACCTCCTTTTCGAGCTGTTCCAGCGCGGCGATCCCCTCGTCGGTGTGACCCGTGAAGATCAGGTATTGCGCGCGTAGCCGGTAGTAGCGCAGATAGTCGCTTTCTTCCGGACCGACGTTGCGCACTTCGTTGACCGGCGGCAGCGACTTGCCCATGTCGTCGAGCACCTGCTTGGCGTCTGCCGCGCGTGCCTGGTCGACATACGACCAGAACAGCCCTTCGCGAAGTTCGATCGGACGCGTGCGTGCGCCATACTGGAAGCCGCGGGTCGCACGGTCCGTAGGCGACGCGGTCGCCTGGTTCAGCGCACGCTGGTACACGCCGTTCGCCTTGGCCGGTTCGCTCAGGTACAGGTAGGCGTCGCCAACCGCCGCCAGCGCGTCGATCGAGATCTCCGCATTGGACGGGATCGTCTCGAACGTCGCGACGGCCGGCTTCATGTCGCCGCGTGCCGCGAGGGCGACCGTGCGGTCGCCCGCGAGCGCCGTCCTGACCGGCGCATAGTCGGGCGTGGCCGGCATCCGCTTGTCGAGGTCGTCGGCCGCGCGCAGCGCGTTGTCGATCCCGTCGAAGCGGTCCGGACTCGTCATCGAGCGCGACTTGTCGCGTCCGCCGCGCACCTGCTGGCGTATCGACAGCTCTTCCAGCTGCGCGACGTCGACGGCCGAGAACGCATCGGGCCGTGCCTTCGCTTCCTCGAGCGCCTGGATCGCGCCGCCGCTCGCCGCGAGGCCGAACACGTCGTTGCGCACGGTCGCGACATCGGCGGTACGGAGATTCGGTATCTGGGCATTCGGTGTCTGGACGTCGGGGCCTTGCGATCGCTGGATCGATTCGCCAGGTAGCTGGGCGCCGGGCGTCTGCGAATTCGGTGCCTGCGAGGACGGCGGCTGAGCGCCGGGCGTCTGGGTCACCGGCGCAGGCGAGGTCGGCATGGGGGTGCCGGATGCCTGCGCGGTTTGCGTCGGTGTCGTCGCTGTCGTCGCAGCATTCGGCGATGCGGCGGCAGCGGCCGGTGCGGGCTGGGTCGGCGCGTCCGATGCATGCGCGACCGGAGCCGATGTATTCGGTGGCGCGGTGTCCGGCGCCTGGGTAAGCGGCATTGGAGCATCCGACGATTGCGCGGCTGGAGCCGATGTATTCGGCGGCGCGGTGTCGGGTGCCTGGGCAAGCGGGATTGAAGCATCCGACGATTGCGCGGCTGGAGCCGATGTGTTCGGCGGCGCGGTGTCGGGTGCCTGGGCAAGCTGGATTGAAGCGTCCGACGATTGCGCGGCTGGCGCCGACATATTCGGCGACGCGATGTCGGGCGCCTGGGCAAGCTGCTGCGTCTGCGCATCCGATGATCGCGCGTCCGGCGCCGGTTCACTCGGCTGCGCCGCGTCCGGCTCCACCACGACCGTGGTCGGCATCGCCTGCGGCTGCGGGTTCGACGCCTGCGCGATCTGCATCGATGCGTCCGATGCCTGCGCGATCGGCGTCGGCGCATGCGGGGGCAGGGCGTCCGGGCCCTGGGCGAGCCGCATCGACGCCTCCGTCGGCTGCATGCCGGGCGGCAGCGCATCCGGCGCGCCGTGGGTGCCTGCGACTTCCCTCGCGCTGCCCGGTTCCGCGTCGCCTTCGGCGGCAAGACAGGAGCCGGACGCGATGAGCAGCAACAGCAAGGGCGCGTGCAGGAGGATCCGCCGGTTGGGCGGAGCGACGGTGGTGCATTGTTGTTGACGATTGTTAGCCACGATGTCTCCTCACTCTGAAACGATCACATCGGTTGCACGCCCGACGACGCGCGTCGCCGGTCGTCGTGCTGCCGGGCAGAGAGGCCCGGCAGCGTCCGGCCGCTTCACAGGCGGTTGCGGATCGCTTGTCCAAGCAGCGCGCGCGATTCGCTGTTCTTCGGGTCGATGGCGAGGGCCCGGCTCGCGTTGTGCTCGACGCAGGTCCATTCGTCGATCCGTGCGCACCAGCGCGCCCTGGCGAGGGCGCGGGCGCCTTCCATCTCGTCGCGCGTGACGCTGGTGGTCTGCATGTGCGTCGTGTCGGCGATATCCGATTGCGGTTGCCGTGTCGGCGTGGGCTCGGGGTGTTGTCTCGTGCGTGCCAGCGCCTGCGAACGCGACGTCCGGTGCGTGTCAGCGGGGCGTGCCGCGCGAGCGCTCGCGGATGCGGCGTGTGCGCCGGCCGCGAGCGTCGTGGTCGGCACATGCGCGGGGCGCGGGTGTTTCGCGGCGGAGCGGGCGGTCGGTGGTGGCGGCACGGCCGGGGCGGTCGCGGCCGATCCGGCAGGCATTGCCGACGCAAACGGCGTACCCGGTGCGGAAGGCGTCACCGGCTCGGCCTGCCCGGCCGTCGACGCCGCGCGGGAGGCGTCGGCCGTCGCGGCCACGATGGCCTGGCGATACTTCCCGACGGTGGTGCCGATCAAGCCGGCGATGTCGTGCGTCACGGTTGCATGGCTGCCCCCCACGTCTCGCTCGACGTAGGCGAAGGCGCCGAAGATCGCGGCAAATGCAACGATGCTGAGCGCCGCATTCTTTCCCGGTCCCCAGGAGGGCTTCGGCTGACGGACGGGCGCGCCGTCCGGTCGCTCTGCACGAGTCATTCGATTCTCCTGTCGATGGATTGCAGTGCATGACGCGGGTGCGCGCCCTTGGCGCGCGGATTCGACTGACGTTCACCACCGCAACTGCGTGGTGAGTGCGCCGGTTTCGACCACCGCGAACTGGGTCGCTCCCTGATAGGTCCCTTCGACCCGGTAACTTGCATCGGGCACGCTGAACAGACAGCGCGAACCCGTCGCGTTGAATTCGACGAGGACGCGTCCATGCCGTCGCAGCCGCACCTGCACGTTCGACAGCGGTTGCCCGGTGGCGCCCGATACGAACGACACACCGAGGTTGTACGGCCGGCCATCGGGGGGAAGCGGCGCCGTACCGTCGATTCGCGCGTCGCCGCAGACGTACGAAATCACGTATCGCCCGGAGCCGGTATCGGACGAGGGTGTCGGGGCCTGGTTCGGAGTTTGGGCCGCGGCATGAATGCAGAGCGCGGATACGACAATGCCGAGGAGCCGGCGACCATGCTGTTCAAACGAGGAAGACATTGCAACCTCCATCCGGAATCGCTGGCAATGCACTTATTCCGATTTGAAAATTAGCGACGCTATTTCGTTTTGCGACAACGCTATTGATACACGATGGGTTTCGAACAAACAATCATGTGTGGCCCGAATGGGACAAGCTTTAAATGTCTTATTTAAATAGGATTGGCAATAATTCGACGAAATGGATCAGCTCTGAACAAAGGCGATATTGCCGAATATGAAATTTGCTCATCGGTAGCGATGACCATTTTGCAAATTTCCGACGTAAGTGGTGCCGACGTTTGTACCGAAAAATAACGACTGATAAAAGGAAGACTTTCCTCTTTCGTCGAAGCATTACGGTGAATTTCGGAGTGCAGGTCATGGAATCGAAAGAGGGGATATGGCCTTATCGATGAAAAATGCCATTGCATGAAAAGAGAAACTTTTAATTTGTTCTGTAACAGGTTATTTCTGTCGTATGAATCGGAAATTTATCCGAGGTCGATGTTTTCGATGTAAATTAAATGCGATTCGGCTCGCAAACGTTTGCCTGTTTTTACGGGTTTGATCGAGGTACGGAACGCATATCGAAGACGGAGCAGGAGCGGAAAATGCTCCGCGATTGCGCACGTCGAATAACCGCGCGCCGGGCGGATTGCATCCGCGGCGCGCTGGCGAGTCGGGTGAGGGACGGTGAGGGCGCTACCGGCTGCCGCCGGCGCTGCGGCGCGCGATGCGCATGGCCGGCGCGATCGACTCCTCGGCCGCGCGCGCGCCGTCGGCCGCGGTGCGCGGCCGGTTCATGATGTAGGTCCACAGCTGCTCGGCTGCGAGCCCGCGCTTGCGCGCGGACCGGTACAGGCGGATCTCGAGTTCGGTGATCCAGTCCGCCGAGCCCGCGCGGACGAGCGAGCCCTCCGCGAGCTCCTTCGCCACGCAGCTTTCGGGCAGCCAGCCGATCCCGTGCCCGGCCACGACCATCCCCTTCAGCGCCTCGGACATGTGCGTCTCGAAGCACCGGTGCAGCGCGTACGGTTCGGCCGCGTTCAGCAGCAGCATCTCGACCACGTTCCCGAGGAACGCGCCCGACGAATACGCGAGCAGCGGCAGCGGCGCGTCCGGCGTGCCCGGCAGTTCGAATACCGGTTTGCCGCGCGCGTCGGGCGTCGATACCGGCAGGATCCGTTCGACGCCGAGCGTGACGAACGGGAAGTGGTTCGGATCGAGCACGATCGGCAGTTGCGGATGGTGATAGCCGAGCAGCAGGTCGCATTCACCTTCGACGAGCTGCTGCACGCCTTCGGGCACGTTCACCGCGTTGACGCGCGCGGTCACGTGGCCGACTTCGCCGTTCAGCTGCTTGAGCCATTCGGGGAACAGCGTGAACACGAGCGTATGCGCGACCGCGAAGCGCACCACCTGGTCGCTTGCCGCGAACTGGTCATAGCCGTTCACGAGGTTGCGTGCCGCATACATGCTGCGCAGGATGTCCGCGGCCAGCCCGCGGAACATCTGCCCGGCCGGCGTCAGCGCGATCGGGTTGATGCTGCGGTCGACCAGCTTCGCGTCCATCCACGTTTCGAGCGCGGCGATGCGCCGGCTGAACGCCGACTGCGTGAGGTGCCGATGACGCGCGGCCCGGGAAAAGCTCTTGGTATCCGCAAGGCTCAGGAAATCTTCCAGCCACTTTGCTTCCATGTTGATCTTCGCTGTTTATAGTCGGCGCCGGGAGGAGCGGCACCATTTCACTGAACCGGTTTGGTAGCGTACCGCGCCTCGCGCATGGGGGCCGATGTTTTTTTTCGATCGGTGTCAGTCGAAATATGCATGGGCGTTGTCGGCGGGATTACGGCTGCATAAGTTCGAGGTGCCGGACCCGGCTAACCGGTTAGTTCACCGCGTCGAACTGCCCGACCTGCCGCAGACGGTACTTCCCCCAGGGCCGGCCTCGTGCCGGCCCGCCTTTCCGCCATTCCGCCCGGTAACCGAAGGATGCGGCGCCATTCCCGTCCGCGGTGCAGGACGGGCCGCCGCGACGGGCCGCCGCCGCCGCGGCGCGGTTCGCTGCGATGCGGCAAGACCGGCCGAGGAGGTGGCGGGACGCGGTCGAGTGCACGGCGGCGGGAAGCCGTGCCGGTACGGGCTCGGAGCTGCTGCCGGCGGGCAGCGCGGCAACGGGCAGGCATGCGGGCAGGGGGAGGTATTGGTGCAGTGCAGCTTGCACAGTCGTGACACGCAGGGGAACTATGTTTCACAGACGCGGCGCAGCAGCGGCCGTGCACGGGCACGGCACGCCGCTGGCGCGTCCCGCTCCGTGCGTCGCACCATCATGGTGCGGCATGCTGCGGGGGCGTGCCGGCCGCGCGACAAAAAGGGGGACCTGAGGGGTTATCGCAAGGCACGTTCCTTGCAAGGCAGTTAGTACGCCGGTCCGGCATGCGCAATGCCGGGGAAAACGATCGATGGAGAAAAAGATCGATGAAGCCATTCGATGAAATGCTGCAATCCGGCGATATGGTGAGGGCGCCCTACGCGCGCCTCAAGCAGTGGCTCGACACGCAGAACCCTGCAAGCCTCGCCCAGAAAGCCCACGACGCGGAAGGCGTGTTCCGCAGGACGGGCATCACGTTCGCCGTGTACGGCGACGCGCAGGCCGCCGAGCG
>NZ_QTPU01000029.1:0-101665 GCF_003857805.1 Burkholderia sp. Bp9099 | reverse complement strand
CTTGCCGACCACACCGCGAATGTCATATGCCTTGAAGATGGATTGGGAGATCATCGATTCTCTCTGGGTTGCGTGCATGGAAAATAATCTGGCCGCCTTTCGCGCATGCCGGCCATCGTACATGCGGGCCTTGCGGAACAAGGAACGGGACGGCTGGAGCGGCCCCGATCCCACTTATAATCGCGGGTTTTGATGACGCGTATTTTGTCCATTTTAATGCCTAGCCGCTCCGCCGCCGCCAACCCGCCGCCTTCGGGCGCCCTGCCGGCCGCCTCCCGCTCGCGCGGCTGCCCCGCATGCTGAAGCGATTCGGCAACCCGGACGTCGCGAAGGCCGTCGCGAATCTCGTCTGGCTGGGGCTCGAACGGCTCACGCAGATCGGCGTCGCGATCGCGATCAGCGGTCTTCTGGCCCGTTATTTCGGGCCGGACGTGTTCGGCAAATGGCAGTATGCGAATACGCTTCTCCTCGTACTGGCGCCGCTCACCTGGGTGTGCGGCGCCGAAATCCTGGTTCCGACCATCGTCCAGCGCCCGCCCGCGCAACTCGGCGCGGTGCTCGGCAGCGCCTTCGTGCTGCGCATCGGCGTGTCCGCCGTCGCGCTCGTCGCGACCTGGATCGCGATCGGCGCCGGCGCGTTCGACCCGCTGGTCGGCGCGATGCTCGCGGGCCTCGCGGTCACGATGGTGTTCCGCGAGCCGTTCGTCGGCGTGATCAACGCGTGGCTGCAGAGCCTGACCTACAGCAAGCCGCAGCTCGTGACCAGCATGCTCACCGCGCTGGCGAAGGCGCTGCTCGTCTGGCTGCTGGTCCGCGCGGCCGCCGGCCCTGCCCGCTTCGCGTGGCTGTGGGCGCTGGAGGCCGCCGTGATCGGCTTCGCGCTGCTGCTCTACTTCCGCCATCGTAACGGCGGCGCGCTCGGCTGGACGTTCGACAAACCGCTGTTCAGGCACTTTGCCACCGCCGGCACCGTGTTCTGGCTAGGCCTGATCTGCATGTACCTGTTCCTGAAGCTCGACCGCCTGATGCTCGAGCGTCACGTGTCGTTCGCCGATCTCGGCCGCTACTCGGCGGCCCAGCAGCTCAACGAGAACTGGATCACGCTCGCGCTGATGCTCGCGCAGACCATCGCGCCCGCGTTCGTGTACCGCGTGCAGGACGTCGCGCGGCTGCGCCGCAACATCGTCCGGCTGATCGCGATGACCGCCGGCCTGATGATGGCCGGCGCGCTGGTGCTGGACGCGGCCGCGCCGCTCATCGTCGGCAAGGTGTTCGGCCGCGGTTACGAGGCGTCGGTCGACATCTTCCGCTGGGCGGTCTGGCTGTCCGTGCCGGCCGGCATCGAGGCGATAGGCAATCTTATCGTTCTCAAATATCAAGCAAAATTCGTGTTGCTGGCGAAATGGGTGCTCGCGCTCGCGATCGCCGCGCTCGTCAACGTGTTCGCCATCCCCCGGCTCGGCCTGTACGGCGCGCTCGTCGGGCTGGCGGCCGGCTATCTCGCCGCCGCCGCCGTTAATTTTTATTACATTCGTTTCAAGCTGCGCCCATGACGTCTCCCGATTGCCCGCCCCCGCTCGACGACGTGGCCGTGCTGATGCCGGCCTACAACGGCCACGACGACGTCGTGCGCACCCTCGCGTCGTTTCGCGAGGACGCGCCGGTGCACGTGCTGATCGTCGATGACGGCAGCACGCCGCCGATCGTGGCGCCCGACCTGCCCGGCCTTGCGGTCGAGGTGCTGCGCATGCCGCGCAACGGCGGCATCGAGCGCGCGCTCGAGGCCGGCATCGACGCGCTCGCGGCGCGCGGCTTCCGCTTCGCGGCCCGCATCGACGCCGGCGACCTCGCCGCGCCGCGGCGCCTCGCGAAGCAGCGCGCGTATCTCGATGCGCACCCGCGCGTGGCCTGCGTCGGCATGTGGACCCAGGTCGTGTCGCGTGCCGGCGAGCCGCGCTTCATGCTGACCCCGCCCGCCGACCCGCGCACGCTGCGCCGCACGCGCTTCCTGCGCTCGCCGCTCGTGCATCCGTCGGTCATGCTGCGCATCGACGCCGTGCGCGAAGTCGGCAATTACCGCGCGAAGTATCGCGCGGCCGAGGATCTCGATCTTTTTTTACGGTTAATGCAACGCTACGATTGCGCGAACCTGCCCGAGCTCGGCCTCTACTACGAGCTCAACGAGGGCGGGATCAGCGCGACCAAGCGCCGCCGCCAGCTGATATCGACGCTATCGCTGCTGCTGCGGCACTTCAACGTGCTGAACCCGTACGACTGGGCCGGCCTCGCCAAGAACCTGCTGCATTTCGTGACGCCGTACCGTACGCTGCAGCGGATCAAGCAGACGCTGTTCGCGGCGCGGCCGTCCGCGTAGCCCGCCTCCGGCATTTTCGACGCTTTATTTTTTGCTTTTTTTCATGTCCGCTACCTCCTCGCTGCGCATCGCGCTCGTCTGCAACACGGCCTGGGCGATCTACACGTACCGCCACGGGCTGATCCGTGCGCTCGTCGCCCGCGGCGCCGAGGTCATCGTGATCGCGCCGCACGACCGCACGGTGCCGCTGCTCGAGCAGATGGGCTGCCGCTACGTCGCGCTCGCCGTCGCGTCGAAAGGCACGAGTCCGCGCGAGGATCTCGGCACGCTTGCCGCGCTGGTGCGCCATTACCGCGCGCTCGAGCCCGATCTCGTGTTCCATTACACGATCAAGCCGAACATCTACGGGTCGATCGCCGCGTGGCTCGCGCGCGTGCCGTCGATCGCGGTCACGACCGGCCTCGGCTATGTGTTCATCCAGAAAAGCCGTGCGGCGAGCGTCGCGAAGCGCCTGTACCGGTTCGCGTTCCGCTTTCCGCGTGAAGTCTGGTTCCTGAACCGCGACGATCTCGCGACCTTCACCGACGAGCAGCTGCTCGCGCACCCCGAGCGCGCGCGGCTGCTGCACGGCGAAGGCGTCGATCTCGACCAGTTCGCACCGGTGCCGCTGCCCGCCGGCCGAGGCCCCGTGTTCATCCTGATCGGCCGGCTGCTGTGGGACAAGGGCGTGCGCGAATACGTCGAGGCCGCGCGCGTCGTGCGGGATCGCTACCCGGATGCGCGCTTCCAGCTGCTCGGGCCGCTCGGCGTCGACAATCCGAGTGCGATCGGCCGCGCGGACGTCGACGTGTGGGTCGGCGAAGGTGTCGTCGAGTATCTTGGCGAGGCGCACGACGTGCGCCCGCACATCGCGGCGGCCGACTGCGTCGTGCTGCCGTCGTACCGCGAGGGCGTGCCGCGCACGCTGATGGAAGCGTCCGCGATGGGCCGCCCGATCGTCGCGACCGACGTGCCGGGTTGCCGCGACGTCGTCGCCGACGGCGAAACCGGCTTCCTGTGCCGCGTGCGCGACAGTGCGAGCCTCGCGGAGCAGCTGATCCGCATGATCGAACTCGGGACCGCCGGACGCGACGCGATGGGCGCGTGCGGCCGCCGCAAGGTGAGCGCGGAATTCGACGAGCAGCAAGTCGTCGAACGCTACCGGCAGACCATTCATACATTGACCGGCATCACACTCTGAAGGAGCGCATCAGCATGACCGCTAAAGGCACCATCCTCGTTACCGGCGGTGCGGGCTATATCGGCTCGCATACGGCCGTCGAGCTGCTCGACAACGGCTACGATGTCGTGATCGTCGACAACCTCGTCAACAGCAAGGCCGAGTCCGTCCGGCGCATCGAGCGGATCACCGGCAGGACGCCCGCGTTCCACCAGGTCGACGTGTGCGACGAAGCCGCGCTCGCGAAGGTGTTCGACGCGCATCCGATCACGGGCACGATCCATTTCGCGGCGCTCAAGGCGGTCGGCGAATCGGTCGCGAAGCCGCTCGAGTATTACCAGAACAACCTTGGCGGGTTGCTCTCGGTGCTCAAGATCATGCGCGAGCGCAACGTCCGGCAGTTCGTGTTCAGCTCGTCGGCGACCGTGTACGGCGTGCCGGAGCGCTCGCCGATCGACGAATCGTTCCCGTTGTCGGCCACCAACCCGTACGGCCAGTCGAAGCTGATCGCCGAGCAGGTCCTGCGCGATCTCGAGGTATCGGACCCGTCGTGGCGCATCGCGACGCTGCGCTACTTCAACCCGGTCGGCGCGCATGCGAGCGGGCTGATCGGCGAGGATCCGGCCGGCATCCCGAACAACCTGATGCCGTACGTCGCGCAGGTCGCGGTCGGCAAGCTCGAGAAGCTGCGCGTGTTCGGCTCCGACTACCCGACGCCGGACGGCACCGGCGTGCGCGACTACATCCACGTCGTCGATCTCGCGAAGGGGCACATCGCCGCGCTCGACGCGCTCGCGAAGCGCGATGCGAGCTTCGTCGTGAACCTCGGCACCGGCCAGGGCTACAGCGTGCTGGAAGTCGTGCGCGCGTTCGAGAAGGCGTCGGGCCGCCCGGTGCCGTATGAACTCGTCGCGCGCCGCCCGGGCGACATCGCCGAGTGCTACGCGAATCCGCAGGCCGCGGCCGACCTCATCGGCTGGCGCGCGACGCTCGGGATCGACGAGATGTGCGCCGACCACTGGAAATGGCAGGAGGGGAACCCCCGCGGTTTTGTATAATCCGCTGTCCATTTTTCGAGCGATCCCATGCTCAGCTTCGCGTCCGGCTTCATCGTCTCCCTGCTCGTCACGTTGTTCATCGTGCGCTATGCGCATCTGCACGAGAAATTCTCGGTCGACAGCGACCTGGCCGGCGTGCAGAAATTCCACGTGCGGCCGGTGCCGCGCGTCGGGGGCATCGGGATCCTCGCCGGGGTCGTCATTGCCGCGCTACTCGTGTCGCGGCGCTATCCAACGATCGCCGGCAGCATTCTCGGAATCGTCGCGTGCGGGATGCCGGCGTTCCTGTCGGGCCTCGTCGAGGACCTGACCAAGCGCGTGTCGCCGCGCGCGCGGCTGCTCTGCACGATGGGCGCGGCCGCGCTGGCGTTCTGGCTGCTGGGCATCGCGGTCAAGCGGATCAGCGTGCCGCCGCTCGACTTCCTGCTCGGCTACGTGGCCATTTCGGCGTTCATCACGGTGCTCGCGGTCGCGGCCCTGGCCAACGCGATCAACATCATCGACGGCTTCAACGGCCTCGCGTCGATGGTCAGCTTCATGATGTTCGCGTCGCTTGCGTATGTCGCATTCCACGTCAACGACCCGGTCGTGATGTCGGCGTCGATCATCATGATGGGCGCCGTGCTCGGCTTCTTCCTGTGGAATTTCCCTGCGGGGCTGATCTTCCTCGGCGACGGCGGCGCGTATTTCATCGGCTTCATGCTCGCCGAACTCGCGATCATGCTCGTGATGCGCAATCGCGAAGTGTCGGCGTGGTATCCGGTGCTGCTGTTCATGTATCCGATCTTCGAGACGTGTTTCTCGATCTACCGGAAGAAGTTCATCCGCGGGATGTCGCCGGGGATTCCCGACGGCGTGCATCTTCATATGCTCGTGTACAAGCGGCTGATGCGCTGGGCCGTCGGGACGAAGCATGCGCACGACCTCACGCGGCGCAATTCGCTGACGTCGCCTTATCTTTGGCTGCTGTGCCTCGTTGCGGTGATTCCGGCGACGCTGTTCTGGCGGCACACGGTGCACCTGTTCGTTTTTGTCGTGCTGTTCGCGCTGACGTATGTGTGGCTTTATCTCAGCATCGTCAGGTTCAAGGTGCCGCGGTGGATGGTGGTGAGAAAGGAAAGACGCGGGCAGTGAGTCCAGCACCCAAAACGAAAAAAGCGCCTCGCGGGGCGCTTTTTTCATGCTCGGGGCCAACGTGGGCGGCGTCCGCGAGCGCTCATTCGTTCGATACGGCTCGCGCCATCGGCACGCTCTGCAGCACCGGGGCGACGGTCGTCTGATATTCCGGCACCCAGCGCCGCAGATCCCGCCGCACCTCGTCGTCGCTCAGCACGCGGTGCTGCATCAGCCACGGCAACAACTCGTCGAGCAGATGGTCCGGCACTTCCCGCGCACGTGCAATCCGCAGCTTCGGATGCGGCGTGCGCGTGGTCGTCTCGTCGTCCGCGAGCAGTTCCTCGTAGAGTTTCTCGCCCGGACGCAGCCCCGTGAATTCGATCCGGATCTGCCCTTCCGAGAAGCCGTAGAGACGGATCAGATCGCGCGCGAGATCCACGATCTTGACCGGCTCGCCCATGTCGAGAATGAAGATCTCGCCGCCGTGCCCCATGCTCGACGCCTGCAGCACGAGTTGCGACGCTTCAGGAATCGTCATGAAGAAGCGCGTGATCTCGGGATGCGTGACCGTCACCGGGCCGCCCTTCGCGATCTGCTGCTGGAACTTCGGGATCACGCTGCCGGCGCTGCCGAGCACGTTGCCGAAACGCACCGTCTCGAACTGCGTGCCTTCGCTCGTCTGCTGCAACGCCTGGCACGCCATCTCCGCGAGCCGCTTGCTCGCGCCCATCACATTGGTCGGATTGACGGCCTTGTCGGTCGAAATCAGCACGAAATGGCGCACGTTGTGGCGGATCGCCGAGCGGGCGACGCGATAGGTGCCCAGCACGTTGTTGCGCAGCGCCTGCCACGCGTTGTGCTCCTCCATCAGCGGCACATGCTTGTACGCGGCCGCGTGGAAAACGATATGCGGCGCATAGCGCGACATCACCTGGTCGAGCAGCAGCGAATCCTTCGCGTCGCCGATGATCGGTACGACAGGCTGGTCGGGGAAGCGCTCGCGCAGTTCCTCGGCGAGCCGGTACATCGCATATTCGGAGAGATCGAACGCGACCAGTTGCGCCGGCTTGAAACGTAGGATCTGCCGGCACAGCTCGGAACCGATCGAACCGCCCGCACCGGTTACCATCACGACGCGGCCGCGCAGCAGCGCCTCGACGTGCGGCGTGTCGATCGTGACGGCATCGCGTCCGAGCAAGTCCTCGAGATCGATATTGCGCACCTGCGACAGGAACCCCTGCCCCGGCATCAGCGCGGTCAGCGACGGCAGCACCATCGCCTTCACGCCGGCGCGCACGCACAATGTCGCAACGCGGCGCTGTGTTTCGACGGATGCCGACGGAATCGCGATGATCGCGTATTCGACCTTCATCGCATCGGTCCAGTGCTTCAGGTCGTTGAACGAGCCGAGCACCTTGTAGCCGTAGATCTCGCGCCCCTGCTTGGTCAGATCGTCGTCGAGGAGGCCCACCAGACGCCATTCCCCCGAACGCGACAGTTCGCGCGCGAGGCTCGCGCCGGCCGTGCCGGCGCCGAGCACGAGCACCGGCTTGCCCTGCCCGACGAGCCCGCCGTACAGGTAGAACTCCTTCGTTGCGCGGTACAGCGCACGGGCGCCGCCCATCGCGAGGAACAGCATCAGCGGCGACACGAGCAACACCGAACGCGGGATGATCGGCGACGGCTGGAACATCACGGCGCCGATCATCACGATCACGCCGCCGCCAATCACCGCCTTCGAAATCCGAACCAGATCCGGAAGGCTCGCGAACACCCACAGGCCGCGATACAGGCCGAATACGTGAAACATCAGCGCGTAGACGGGCAGCACCCAGACGAGCGCCGTCAGCGCGCCGCCCATGAAATCGGACGGAACGCTGCCGTTGAATCGGACGAGATAGGCGAACAACCACGCGGCGGTAACCGCCGTCAGGTCAAACAGGAAAGCGCTCAGCGAAAGCCATGATGCTTTGGATCGCAACATCGGCAGGAAACCTCAAGAGTTATTTTCGGCGGCCGACTGAAACCGGCGCCAGCGCATGTCGATTACCAGTCCGATACATGCCAGGACGCCGTACCACGCGAAGAACGACAGCCACTGCTGCAGTTCCGGGCGGCCCTTTGCCCACACGGCGACGATTATGCCTGCGAGCATGATGAGGTACCAATAAAGAGCGGTCCGGCGGTGACCTACGCCCGCCCGGACCATCCTTTGATAATAATGCTCCCGGTGCGCCTGCCAGAACTTTTCGCCACGTAACAGACGTCTCAAAAGTGTTACAGATGCGTCGGCAATAAAGGGCGCGAACACCAGCGCCGGGAACCAGATCGGCCAGACGCCGGCCCGCCAGCCCCAATAGCCGAGTGCACCAGCCAGGAATCCGAGCGGAATCGAACCCGCATCGCCGAGAAACAGCCGGGCCGGATGGAAGTTCAGCAGCAGAAAGCCGAGCGCGGCGCCGGCGACAGCCGAGCCGGCCACGGCCAGATCCGGTGACGGCATCGGGCCGGTCAGCGCCGCGACCGCATATGCGCCGAAGCCGAACAGCGCCATGCCGCCCGCGAGGCCGTCGGCGCCGTCCATGAAGTTGTACAGGTTCGTCAGCCACACCATCGCGAAGCCGATGCCGACCAGCAGCCACCACGGTGCGTCGGCCGGGAACACGGCGATCAGCGCGACGACCGCCGCGAGGTGCGCCGAGAACCGCACGCGGGCGGGCAGCCCGCGCCGGTCGTCGATCTGCGACATCGCGGCGAGTCCGGCGGCGGCGACGGCGATCAGCCACAAGTGCGGCGCCAGCGCGAGCAGCGCAACGACGCAGACCGGTACGATGCCCCATCCGCCGACGCGCGGCGTCGGCAGCGTATGGAGCGAACGGTCGTTCGGAATGTCGGTGGCAAGGCGCCACGCGAGGCCGGTCGCGAGCAGCATGCGCAGGATGGCCGTGGACGCAAGTACGGCGGCGAACGTCACCGCAGCTGCAGTGATCCATGAGGGAGTTGCGAGAAGCATGTGTTTATATTTGGGTACCGCGCGAACGATACCATGTAGCGGTCGCTTCGAGTCCCTGCTGCGTCGTGAACGGAGGTTGCCAGTCCAACGTGCGTTTCACGTGGGCGGTATCGAGCCGCAAGCTACCCGTTAGACGGTCGACAGCAGCATGTCGACCAGTCAGTTTGCCAAGTGCGTGCAACGCCGCAACCGGCACTGGAAACAGCCTCGTCGGCCTGCCGAGCACATCGCCGAGCGCGCGCAATAGCTCCACGATGGAAAGAGCGTCGTCATCGGCGATATGAAAGCACTCACCGGCAGCGCGTGGATCGCTTGCGCATCGAAGCAGGCTGTCGGCCAGATTTTCGACATACACGAGACTGCGGCGAGCGGTGACGCTCGCCAGCGGAAGCGGAATCGCCATGTCGACCGCTTTCATCAGCCCCAGAAAATTGGCGCCGACGCCTGGGCCATAGACGAGGGGCGGTCGCACAACGACGACTTCAAGACCTTGCGTTTGCCCGAATTCCCGGATCGCCAGTTCGGCCTCGAGTTTTGACATGCCATACGGATCTGTCGGCATCGCCTCGTCGTCCTCGCGCCACGGCCGTCCCGGCTCCCCCTCTCCCAGCGCCTTGATACTGCTTACCAATACCAAGCGGCGAGCACCAGCTCGCAATGCCGCCCTTGCGACGTTCAAGGACCCTTCGACATTTACCGCCCTGAAGGCAGCAAGCGGGTTCGCAACTCGATCCCGCATAACATGGACGCGGGCGGCTAGGTGAATAACGGCATCGCAACGGTCGAGCCCAGCGAAACCATTCGCAACACCGGCAAAGTTGTCGTCGCCAATCACGCACTCATGAACGTAGGACTCGCACACACCGGGCCGACGCACCAGCCCGATCACGTGATTGCCTTGTGCGTTGGCACGTAAACTGACGGCGCGACCCACGAATCCGTTTGCACCGCTGATCGCAATTCGCATCACGCATACCTTCCAATGAACGGCACGACTGCATGTCGCGCTGTTGCAGTATTCACGCCGCCACCGAACGGTACACGTCGCACGTTTTCTCGACCGTTGCGGACCACGTAAAGTCGGCTGCCCGGCGCAAGCCTTTCGCAACCAGTTCGCCACGCAGTGACTCATTGTCCAGCGTGCGTTCAAGGCCATCCGCGATCGCGTCAACAGCATACGGATCGACCTCCCATGCCGCTCCTCCAGCCACCTCGGGTAACGAGGTGACGTTCGAGGTCAGCACGGGCACGCCGCTCGCCATCGCTTCCGCCACCGGCAGACCAAATCCCTCGTAAAGCGAAGGGTACGCAAATACCGCCGCGGATGCGAACAACTGCACGAGATCGTTGCGGGACACATATCCGGGTGCGATCAATTGACCGCGCATGGCCAACGGTTCGATTTCCCGCATCAGCTCCGAATTCATCCAACCCTCGGCGCCGATCAACACGAGGGGAAACGCCTGGCGGACCGCAACCGGCAAGCGCGAGAACGCCTCCACGAGACGGCGCAGGTTCTTCCGGGGCTGAAGTGTGCATACCGATAGTACGAAGCCCTGGTAGCGCAATCCAGAACGCGATAGCACCGACTCGCATTCTTCCTCGCCCCGAGGCCTAAAACAGGGCTCCACGCCAAGATGGATCGCGATCACCTTGTCGTCCGGCAGACCGTAGATCTCATGAATGGCCTGCTTCGTGTAGTGGCTCACTGCAATCACGGCCCGCGCCTGCTCCAGAGTCCGAGGTAGTCCATCGTCTACGTATTTAACGGCGGCTTTGGGATGAAATTCCGGATGGCGACGATGCGATAGATCATGAATCGTAACGACGGTCGGTCCGCGATAGCGGGACGCGATGAAATTTGTCTCATGATAGATATAACCGCGAGCTGCAAACTCATCGCGCGGCCGCGCCGAAGCAAACCCTCTGAGCAATGTGCGGGCCTCATAGACTCCTGGAACATTCCGCGCCGCACGAACTGCTGACGCTACCGGCCCGCGGGTCAGCCGAGCCGCCTTTTTCAGCGCGGATTGATCGCACATCAATTCGTTAAGGCTGTCGTCCTCGTATACTTTCGGACCGATCCATCCTGCCAGAGCTTCGATATCCCGTTGCGTTCGCAGTCCTTCCAGCAAATGCTGGGTGTAGTAACCGACACCGCTTCTCGGAGGTCGCAGCGAATTCAGATCAAAAACGAGCTTCATGCGGTCCACTAACGACTGATTGGAGACTGTTTGAGGTTTGCCAGAGGCGGCAGTTAAACATCGATCGCTGCGCGCTTTTGCTTCGATTGCGAGATCCTCGTCGTGCAGCACCCGCAACGAATCGTGCCGAGTGGGAACGAAACCCACGGAATACGGATGTCATGTGAAGCAATAGCAGCCACGGACGGGGGCAATAGCTTAACACTCCGCCTGTCATGAAAGCGTGCCCGACAATCACCTTGCGCACCTCACCACTGCGACGTACTGCACGACGCCGCCCCAGTTCCTCCGACACGGACAGCGCGCTGACGTGCGGCGCGGGTTCAGGCTCGAAAAGGGCGCGATTATGTCGCCAAATGTAGTCAATGATGGTGCGAGCCCGTGCATCCCGGGTCGATGCCAACCCAGAAGCCGCCGAAGCAGTCCGGTGCAGCCCCGGTGGGGCTGGTACAGGACTCGCCCCCGTCGGCGAACCACAAAAAGTTTGTAACCTAATGCGTCGGATGGGGCGGGAGCTAGCGGAATCTCGGCTACAATCGTCCATTGCACCATAGATTCCTGCCGCTTAAGTTCACATGAGCATTGTTCCCATCATCATCTGCGGTGGCGCGGGCACCCGCCTTTGGCCGGTATCGCGCGAAGCGTTTCCGAAACCCCTGCTCAAGCTGGCGGACGGTCAATCATTACTGCAAAAGACTTACCTTCGCGCGTGCGGCATTCCAGGCGTCGAGGAAATCGTCTTCGTCACGAATCGCGATACATACTTCCTGACCAAGGACGAATGCACTGAAATTCGCCACGACGGTGTGAAGATGGGGTTCGTACTCGAACCGGTTTCGCGCAATACCGCGGCAGCGATCGAAGCCGCTGCGCTGGTCGTGCGTGAGCGCCATGGTCCGGAAGCGGTCATGCTCGTCATGCCGGCGGACCATTTGATCAACGATCTCGCAGCGTTCAATGCGGCAGTCCAGAAGGCATCGGACGCAGCCAATGCCGGCAAGGTGGTGGCGTTCGGCGTGAAGCCGACCCGCGCTGAAACGGGCTTCGGCTATATCCAGTACGACCGCGGCACGCGTGAAGAAACTGACGCTTGCGACATCGTCAGCTTCGTCGAGAAACCGAACGCCGAAGTGGCTGCAAAGCTTGCGACTGACGGTCAGCATGCGTGGAATGCGGGCATTTTCTGTTTCGCCGCCCAGACGATGCTCGACGAAATGGAAACGCTGGCGATCGACGTTGCCGAGCCGGTCAAGCAAGCCGTTCCCGACGGAAGCTGGACCTCGATCGGCGAGGATTACGTCGTGGAACTCACGCGCACAGCATTCGAAACGGCAAAGGACATCTCGATCGACTACGCCGTGATGGAGCGCACGAAGAAGGCGGCAGTCGTGCCGTGCGACATCGGCTGGAGCGACATCGGCTCCTGGCTCGCCATCAGCGACCTGACCCAGCCCGACGATCAAGGCAACCGGATTGAAGGTGCCGCCCTTCTGCACGATACGTCGAACTGCTATTTCCGTTCCGAAGACCGGATGATCGGTGCCGTGGGTGTCGAGGATCTCGTGGTCGTGGACACGCCCGACGCACTGTTGATCGCCCGGCGCGACCGCGCGCAGGACGTCAAGCAAATCGTCGCGCAGTTGAAGCAATCGAATCACGACGCGTATCGAATCCATCGGACAGTTCATCGTCCGTGGGGCACTTATACGGTGCTCGAAGAAGGTGATCGCTTCAAGATGAAGCGCATCGTCGTCAAGCCCGGGGCGTCGTTGTCGTTGCAGATGCACCATCATCGCAGCGAACACTGGATCGTCGTGCGCGGATGTGCAGACGTCGTCAACGGTGAACGCGTCATTTCGCTACAACCGAACGAGTCGACATACATTCCCGCTGGGCACAAACATCGGCTGATCAATCCGGGTGTCGTCGACCTCGTACTCATTGAAGTGCAGTGCGGAGAATATCTCGGGGAAGACGATATCGTCCGCTTCGAGGACGTCTACGGACGGGCGCCTGCAACCTGACGCCAAGCGGCGCAATACTCAAGGGGGCGATACGATATCGCCCCCCTGCCGTTTGCGCTCCTTTGGTGACCTGAAGCGATATGCACGTTTTACATTTCTACAAGACCTACCGCCCGGACTCGATGGGAGGGGTAGAAGAACTAATCGGCCAGGTATGCTCGGGCGCTAGCAAGCATGGAATCACCAGTGAAGTCCTGACCGTTAGCACGGACACGACTTCCGTCGACTTTGGCGACCATGTTCACCATCGAGCCAAGGTGAACGTCCAGATTGCGTCCTCTCCATTCTCGATTGCGGCATTCCAGCGCTTTGCCGAACTTGCCCGACGGGCCGATGTCATCCATTACCACTTTCCGTGGCCCTTCATGGATGTCGTCCATTTCGCCACGCGTTGTCGGAAGCCGTCTGTCGTCACGTACCATGCCGACATCACGCGGCAGAAGGTTCTGCTTCAGGCTTACAAGCCACTGCAGCGCCTCTTTCTGCGCGACGTCGATCGAATCGTGGCGACATCGCCAAACTACCTCGAGACAAGCCCCGTATTGCGTCAATTCAAGGACAAGGTTGACGTCATTCCGATCGGTCTCGATGAAACTCGCTACCCTACGGTCGACCCAGAGCGAGTCGCCTATTGGCACAACCGGGTAGGTTCAAAATTCTTCCTGTTCGTCGGCAATTTGCGCTACTACAAAGGCCTGCACATCCTGTTGGATGCGCTCGTCAGTACGTCGATGAAGGTGGTAATCGTCGGAGCCGGGCCAGTCGAGAGCGAGCTCAAGGCCCAAGCCGCACGCCTCGGGCTGGGTGACCGCGCGATATTCGTCGGCGCGGTGCCCGACGAAGACAAGGTTGCCCTTCTGAGTATGTGCCACGGGCTCACGTTTCCGTCGCACCTCCGCGCCGAGGCATTCGGCATCTCGCTAGTCGAAGGAGCAATGTTCGGCAAAGCGTTGGTTTCCACCGAGATTGGCACGGGTACCTCGTATGTGAATGTCGCGGGCAAGACGGGACTGGTTGTTCCCCCGAACGATCCCGCCGCCCTGCGCGCTGCAATGACCACCCTGTGGAACGATTCCGACCTGGCTGCAACACTTGGTAAACATGCACGCCAGCGATTCGAGCAAAATCTAACCGCCGGACAGATGATCGATCGCTACGTCGATCTTTACCATCAATTGTCCCGGTAAGGGTGCGACGGCGACGGCGGAGACACCAGCGCGGCCGAATCGCCTCAGGCCAATCAATTCCCTTGCAAGCAAACGATGTCGCAGCGCATTGATAAAACAACGCTCCTGAGCCGGCTGGAACAAGCCGGCATACACAGAACCTTTACGATCGCATTTACCCCTCGCTGCGGCAGTACCGTCTTGTCCAATGCATTGACCGGCGCCGGCATTGGACGACCGACCGAGTACTTCCAGTATCCCTACTCCGAACAGTCTCCATTTGGTGTAACACCTGGGGAACGCTTCGAAGAAAATTTTGAAACGCTGGTGCTCGATCGAAGTGCCAATGGTATTTTCGGTTCAAAGATCATGCACGATCATCGTGCGCACCTCGATGACTGGTTGGCAAGCAGCGTTGACGGCTACGCAACGCTGGACGACATCCTGCCCAACCATCGCTGGGTTTATATCCGGCGAGAAAATTCGATCAAGCAAGCCGTATCCCTCTACATTGCGGACGAAACCGGTGTATGGCACATGCCGGCAGGCAGTGATTCAGGCACATCTCCGCCGGAAGTTCGATACGACTTCTTCGCGATCCTGACGAAGCTGATGATGCTTTTATCACATGAAGCTAACTGGGACGCGTATTTCGACAAGACCGGCATCCAACCGCTGCGGATGACGTACGAATCACTAATAGCTTCGCCGTCCAAGTTCCTTACGGCGATGGCCGATCATCTCAACGCTCCCGCGCACGAGATAACCAGCGCCCATTTGAGCCGCAGCGGAGGCCTGGATAAAATATCCGACCGAATGAGCGACGTTTATCGAGATATTCGTGAGCGCTTTACTAGAGATTTTCTCAACATCGGACGGCGTGATAATCGTGCAATGCTCGGCGCCGGCCTAGAGCGCTGGGTCGATTTCTTCGGCAACCAACGATGGCGAACCGAGGATCCCAAATAAGCGAGATATCTGCCGACACGCAGGTACCCTGCAATCAACACAATAGCTACCTGAGTTCATCCTCCTGCGCCCCTGATCATCGAGCGCATTCGGTCTTCGCGCGGCTCAGCAAGAAAGAGCTGCCGCCACGAATTGACGGCCCTGAACTCCACGAAACGATACGTCATCGCGGAAAGAAATACCGTCGCCCTAATGAAGCAGGCGATGCGTATCGCCCCCCGCCCCGCCGAGATCGATCTGCAACGCGCGCAGTACGGGCAGATGCCAGAGATAGACGCTATAGCATCCCATGCCGAACACCTGCAACACACGGGAACGCAATAACCTTGCGAGCAGCGACCCGTCGCTCAGCGCAGTGACGATAAACAACGCCGACGCGATATCGAGCACGTTGTTCAGGACGGCCGTCCATTCCGCCGGAATCCGTTTGTCGAAGTCACCCGGTAAAACCGCAAGTTGCCACAACCAGCAACGCCGTCGCAACAAGAGGCAGAACGCGGCGACCATTGTCCGATCACATAAGAGCGCGCAAGCCACATGCCGATAACGAACTCATCGAGTCGGCCAATGAGAAGTGCGTCGATGATCCAGTCCGGTCCGAAGAATACCGGGTAGTAAATTCTCCGGAGCAGCCTGACGCACAATGAGAAAACAATTGCAAAGCCAAGCAGTCGCGTCAAGCCGATCCGCTCTGCAATCGCGACCAGGAGTGGAAATATCAGGCTGAACAGCACTTCCGTTCCGATGGACCGGAGCGCCCAATTCGAAGATGGCGAGTACGTATCCGGAAAAAGCGGGAACGTAAAGGTCAGGCACCGGACGATCTCACGGATCGCCCGTTCATTTGCATTGACGAATTGTCCGCTCAGAGCGAACGTCGCCACCACGACCAGAATACATTGGCATCAGGCGAAGGAAGCGATGCCTGTAGAACTGAGCAACATCTTCGCGCCCGGTGAAGCTCCGTTTACCGGCTGCATACGGCAAATAGAGCACGAAACCCGAAAGGATGAAGAATAGGTTCACGCCCATCCAACCATTCCATAGTACCAGCTCAGTAGGCGTACCCCAAAGGCGCGGCGGCGTCGGCACAAGCACAAAACTCAAGCGATGCCAGACAACCGCAAGAATGGCGATTCCGCGCAGCCCATTGATCTCAGCAAGGCGGGGGATTCGAACTCCGTGCTCCGGAACAGTGGCCATGATTTCCGTCGATCGCCCTTTACCGCCACGTCACGCGTATCGCAAATATCTGCGATACGCGTGACGCACGACCCAAATTTGCCGACTCGAACCTATTACAACAACTTCAACATCAGCGATTCGAAGCCCGGTAGTACGCGCAAGTTGCCATATCCGCTAATGTGGTCTCCGTCGAAGAACAGGGGTCTTCTGCCGTCATATGCTGAACACGCCTTATCCGAACACAGCATCGGCAGCGGATCCCAAGTATATACATTCGGCACCTTCGCTTCCATCTGCTCATACGATTTCAGAATCGGAGCTCGCATTTCATCGATTTCACTACGACTGATCAACGGACCGCGCTCACAAATCGGATTGTGCCGATTGAACCAATCCGAGCAACGATATGGAACCATACGGAAAATCGGCTTTGGCGCTTCCAGCACAACTTTGCCACCACGCTTCTCTATATCCTGCAGTATCGGAATGGCCTCTTCGACTGATCGAGTTCGGCCTTTGACTGCCTCGTCACCAAACAACTGATTGCGCGCAGTCTCATCGCCAAAATAAGCCCATTGATCGATCATTCGGGGCAAACGCAATGAGGGCAGGAAAACCACGTCACCAGGCTGCAGCTTCGCCAGCATATCCTTCAACGCCGAATCGCCGTACTGATGGCAGACCGGGTTTCCGTCCTCGCGCCACGGCTGCAAACTAAGAAACGGACAACCGGCATTGTTGTAAGCGTAAACCGTTACACCTGTTTGCACCACGAATTGCTTGAACATTCCCGAATAGGCCATCGCATGAGAGTCGCCGATTACGAAGACCCGATGCGAACTCCTCGCCGGCAGATCGCAGTTTTTACGCGAATAGACCCAGAGCTGCCCGCCTTGCACGTCCTGAGGCGCGACGTCGGTATGACAACCGGGGAAAGCGGGACTCGTGTCGGTTCCATACGGATACCAATCGTCTCCGTGTCTAGTCACACGGTGCTCAAGGAAAACTTAGGTTGAGCTTCAGCCATCATTGACGACAGCCCCGCGCCACCAATCATCAGGCAAAGTCCACATCCCACGATGACGAGGCGGGGAATTCGGGCTGCCGACAATCCATGTCGGAACGGTTCCTCAATGAATCGGTATGACGCCATCGCCAACGCGAACGTCAGCACAATGGCGCAAACAATCGCGAGCGGCGACTCAAGCCCCGCCGTCCAGCGCAACACCACGTAAACTGGCCAGTGCCACAAATAGAGCGAATAGGAAATTCGCCCCACAAAACGAGCCGGACCACTTTCAAGTACCGTCGAGATGAAACCCGCATGCTCGCGACGATACAAAAATCCCAGCAGGCCGACCGTGCCGATTACTGGAACGATCGCGCCTGGAAACGGATAATGATCTGACTTCGAAATCACGAGTCCGGCCATCACCGTCGCTAATGAGATCCATGCCCCTATCTTGACGCCCGCGGTAGCAGGCGCTCGAGTCGATTCATTCGTGATGAACCCGGAGAGCGCGAAACATTGGTACAGCAAAACGCCAGCGGCCAGCTCCCAGAATCGACCGAAAATGAAATAGAACGCTTGCGTTTGATTCGCCTGCCCGAGCCAGTGCCCCCACACGAATGACGCACCGAACGCCGCAGCAATCAGAATGACCGACAGATGTCGCCAGTTCTTTCGGGCGAGCCAAGCCCAGAACAAAAACGGAAAGGCCAGATAGAACTGCTCCTCAACGCCAAGCGACCAAGTGTGCGTGTATGGGTTGAATTCAGCGGTCGGAGAAAAATAGTCGTTGCCGACCGAGCCCAAAATGAAGTTACTCAGGCCGAAGAATGCATAGAGACCGGTCTTTTGGCTCTTATCACTCAGATACGACGACGGGATGAACAATGCGGAAACGAGTCCCGTTACCAGCAACACGACGATCAGTGCAGGCAAAATTCGCCGCATCCGCCGTGCATAGAACAACAGCAGAAATCGCCCGATCGAGATCGAACCGAGATTCGCGACCGAGGAACTGACGACGAATCCGGAGATCACGAAAAAGATATCGACCCCGGAAAATCCACCAGGAAGCCAATGGGCGTTCAGGTGGAAAAGCATGACGGACAATACCGCCAATGCACGTAGGCCGTCGATATATGGAAAATAGGCTGTCTTCGCACTCGCCATTGCTAGTTATCTTAAAAATTGGACGCCTTTATCACTGCCCGAGCGGCATCCCACACAGGCAGGCCGCCTTGAATTATTGGATCTTGCTTACGAGATTGACGAAATTCCTTGCTACCCTGCTCGGCGAAAACTGCTCAGCATACCGGGTCGCATGTCTGACAAACGTCTCATAACTCTCGCCACCCTGACCGCGCCATGCAGCCGACGTGACTTTCTCCACTGCTTGAGCAAGCTCTGCGGAAAGACTGTTAATGCAGCCCGTGTCGACGAGTCGACCGAAGCCGTTCGTCACCGACGGTACGTTGGAGTTGTCGTAGGCGATGACATAGCATCCGTTGGAGATCGCCTCGACAATCGGTACTCCGAATCCTTCGTGATAGGTCGGCAAGACGAACAAATCGGCATCCTGCAGGATCTCGTGCTTCTGCTCTTCCGAAGCGTTGCCATGAATGTTAACGTCGACGCGTCGGCCATACTGTCGCACCAGCGCGGCAATGATCGTCTCGATCTGCGCCAGAAGTTCAGGATCCGAAAACAACAGATTGCCGACCATATCGACTTTGAGTCCGCATGTCGGGTTCGATGCCAATACGTTGCTGAGCGCCATCAGCAACTCATGCGGCCCTTTCGACTTCACGAACCTGCCGATGAACGCGATGCGTACGATGTTATCCACAACGCTCGGCTTTCTCGATGGAGGGTGCGACATCGAGTGAATTGCAAGTGGCAACACCGTGGCAGGCGTGTTGATACCAGCCTTGCGGAGCACCTCGAGATTCGTATCGCTCACGCAGATGACGTGATCGGCCCACGCAATATTCGACATCTGCGAAAAGGACTGGTCGATCAGTGCACGACTTTCCGGTTTGACGAACTCCCGCGGCGTGACATTATGAAACACCACCAGACGTCGTGCGTTCGCCGGAACGATCGACAACAGATCGAACAGCGGATAGTAGATGCCGAAGTGAAAGATGACGACATCACTCGCCAGAAAATGCGGATCGAACGCAATATCCCTGACGTCAGACACCACCGTCGACGGAATGTCTTCATACTCGCATGCGTACGCGTACAAGCGAACGTCGTCGACACCGCTCTTGCGCAAAGCGCGTACTTCGTCACGGATGCTGTTGGAAATTGCGTCGTTCTTCACGCAAATTCCGTTCACGTATGAGACTTTCATTACGCAACCGAATTGAGGTGGTTGTTGATCGCAAGCGAATAAAGTGCCGAACTCTCGGATGCCATACGCGTTGCCGTAAACCGCTCCGCGAACAGGCGTTTTCCGGCAGCCCCCATACGCTCACGCAGTTCGGACGAGTCGACAAGCCGCCGAATTGCTTGCGCCAGCGACTTCGCGTCACCTGGTGTCACTAGTAATCCGTTGACATCGTGCGAAACCACCTCTGGCATCCCGCCCGCGGCGCATCCGATCACAGGCTTTCCTTCGCGCATGGCCTCGAGGAACACGAGACCAAACGATTCGAATCGACTCGGGGCGATAAAGACGTCGCATTCGGCATAAGCCGCGCGCACCACCTCATCCGGCACACGGCCCTCGAACGACAAACGATCGCCCCACTTGCGCCCGGCATCCGAATCGAGAAAAACGTCCTTGAAGGGACGTCCGGTCGGACCCGGCAGCGTGTCATCACCGATCACCCGCACCTTCAGGTTCGGTGTTTCTGCGAGTACATCCGGAAGCGCCTCCAATAACACGTCAATGCCTTTGCGCGGCTCAAGTCGACCGACAAACAGCAGCGTGACAACATCGGGGTTTGACGTAGGCTTCCCCTTCGACGTGGGCGCATTTGCCGCAAGGCCGTGCGGCACGACGATCGTCTTCTGTTGATCGAATTTGAATCCGTACGCTGCCTCGATCTCGGTCACGATCGCCCGACTATTGGCGCGAACCGCGTTTACGCGAGTCATCATTTCCTGCTCCAGCGCGAGCATCGGCTTGCCGAACGACTTCATCCACGCGGCATCGGCGGCGTACTCGGGATGCGTCTGAATCCAGAAGTGCAGCGTCGTGTGCAAACTCGTCACTACCGGCCAACGACCGTCGAACAGGAATGCGCATCCCTCGCAGTCCCAGATCGGTGCTTCGACCACGCCGATCTTGCGATGCGACGCAATGCGCTCGACTTCCTCGAGCGCCGTTGCCGACCAGTTCCAGATGTGGGCGGGAATATTCCTCTCGACGGCATCGCTGGAACGCCCCATCTCTTTCGTTACGATACGGTGAATCCACGCCCCATTTTCGAAATCGACACGATTGAAATCCGGGCTCTGTGTAATCACGTGAACGATTCGGCCTTCCGAGCCGAGCCCTTCGGCAAGATCCTTGTTGAACGTGGCAATTCCACCTGCTTGCGCCGGCGGATAATCGCGCGCGATCAACACAATTGCGTCCTGACTCGAATCACCGAATGTCTGGAATTTCTTGAATTCGCCAGCGACACGTGCCTTCTTTTCGGCGGTGATCAGTTCCGCGTGCCCGTTCAATCCATGTTCAACGCCGGTATCCCAGGCGCGGGCATTCTCCTCCTTGAATTTGTCGAGTTCCGACTTGTCAAGACGGCCGCCGTCTATATGGAAGCGAATATCGTTTTGGTGTCCTTGCGAAAACTTCCGGTTGTCGTCGAAGATCTCTTCCAGCGGCAGATATTTGCGTGCGTGCTTGAGCGAAAAATAGATCTTGTTCTTGATCACCGGATACCGGTAACGCGTGATCTTGTGATCGTCGCGAACATGGCTCGGCGCAAATTTATGGTGCACGTACGCGTTCGACAACTGACGAATGACGTATCCGGCGTCGACCAATCGGCAGCACAGCTCCGTTTCATCGAGGTAGTACTCGATCTCCTCGTCGAAGCCGCCCACCTCCATCAGGGCTGACCGACGAAATGATGCGTTTGTCCCCTGAAGGTAAGGAAATTCATAGGATCCCGGAAAGCATAGATGCTCGGCACTCTTCTTTGCGGCCCAGTTCGAATTTCCCAAGCGATTGGCGGTACTGTACTCATACTGGAATGTGTAACCCGTCTGATCGAACACGAGCCCACCCGCACCGCCGATTTCTGGAGAGTCGTAAGCTGCCGCGAGTTGTGTGAGCCATTCCGGCTCCGGGATCGCATCGTCATCGATAAAGGCAACGACGTCACCTTCGGCCATGCAGATGCCGACGTTTCGAGAAACCGACAGGTTCGCGACCGGACACGTCCCGGCGCGGATGAACGACGACCAGGACGAAATCACGTCCGCCGACCCATCAGTCGACGGCCCGTTCACTACGATGACTTCGAAGTCACCAGCGTACCGAATCCAGCGAAAACTCTCTAACGTCTTCTGCAACAATGCGGCACGATTGAGCGTATTTATGACAATCGAAAAGCTCAACATGGGTTACCTCGATATTTCGGTACAGTGTTTGATGGTGATACTCGACAAAGCGGCGTCGTTCGCACATTCGGTGGTTCGGTATGCTTGCCGTTTCGTTTCGTCACGGCCATCGAGGGCCTGACCGAACGAAGGCAGGTGACGACTGCACTCGATCGCAGACGTTGCATCAGGCCGGTATCGCACGTTTCGCCACGATTTCAAATTCGTAGCAGTTCCCGTTGCGTCGTCCAGTCTGGATCACCGAAATATCGACAAACCCCGCCTCCTTCAGAATGGCCGACATGGATTCAGGGGTGAACATGTTGAAGTGAAAATCGCCGTCGTAATCCTGACCACCGAACGTCACCTCGCGCAGGTACGCGTACGGGTAATCACCGTCGATGTAGTTCTTCATCATCGCCTGTGCATCGGGAACGACCGCGTGGAACTCGCCACCCGGCTTCAGAAGGCCGAACCAGTATGGCAACAACTCGCGGGCCATCTGCTCCTGAGGAAAATGCTCAAGCAAGTGCGCGGAGAAAATTTCAGTCAACTCACCATTCTTGAATGGCAGTTCGTCGACCTCCGAGACGATATCGACACCCGGCAATGCTCGGCGGTCGACATTCAAATAGCCGTCCAGCGCGATATGGCCGCAACCCAGATTAAGGCGCAACTGACCGTTGCTGGCTGCTGCGGCCACCTTCTCCTTCGCGATGATTTCTGTCTTCGCCTTCAGCGTGTCTTCCTTCTCGCCCGGCGACGAAGCGCCATAGCGCATTTCGAACATCAATTCCCGGCGAACGAATTCGACGCGGCCAAGCAGATATCGAACAGAGTCGTCCATGCCGCCCAAGCGCTCGTCCAGGCGACGTACAAGCGCCTCGACTTCCGGCAGGCGTGCGTCCGCACTTTCGCGCTGCTTCGCCAATGCCTCATGGTCCGACGCCTTGCGCTCTTCGAGTACGGCCTTCAGTTGTTTGACGTCCGCATGAAGCCGTCGCAACGCAACGGGCACCGATCGTACGAGATTGTCTTGGTCGTTATCGATCAACCGTTGACGATCGTTCAACTCCGACAACGTGCGCAAGAGCATCGGAAGCTGATCTCGTTCATAAACGTCCTGACGATGCATGACGTCGGCGCGGAACTCAGGGAGCCGTATCGCGGCGACCACGATGCGTACGAGTCGGCCCACTACCGGCCAGTTCGCAACGGCTCGCACCACCTTTCTAATTTCAGCCTTCATATTCAATCAACTCTCAAAATACGCTCAATGATTCTCTGCCGCGACTAGGCGCGGTGCTCACGAAGTTCCGTCCCTGGCTTCCGTTCGACAGTGCGAAAGGTCTGCTGTATCGAGGTCGCCCTGAAGCTCCGTGCGTACACTCAAATCAACTTCCGGATCTTGCGCGCTGGAACGCCACCGTACAGCCAACCCGCCTCGACTTCGTCGCACGTCACGACTGCGCCCGCAGCGATCACCGCATGGTCGCCGATCGTACACGGGCCCGCGACGATCGCGTTGGATGCAATCCAAACCCCTTTCCCAATCACGATATCGCGCCCTTCCCGCGGATAGTCGTGCCGGGCGGACATCTGCTCAGTCAACGGATGCGTGCCCGTAATCAAACTGACGTTATGACCGAAGAACGTCTGATCGCCAATGACGATGCGCCCTGATGACACATTCATCAGCGTGTTCACCAATTGCACGCCCTCTCCGAGCGAGATGCGGTCCCATTCACCGCCGAACACGACCGGCGTCATGACCAGTCGCTGCGCGATTCCCGGCGTCATCCGCTCGATGAGGCGCTCGACGACGGAATCTGACTCCCATGGCACGGACTGCGACGCGTTTGACGATTGCTCCGCCGCCACGCGCCGGGTAACTTGAGCCATGAAGTCCGCCGATTCAGCAAGACGCGAGATGACACGATCGGTCACGGCTTCAATCAATCGTTCCCGGATTTTTGTCCTAAGACGCTCAAACATGTGAATATCCGACTGGCAACGACGCGATCGCTCAATCGAGCGAATGCATCGAAACATCGTAGTCCACGTGCACAACGCCCCACAAATCCCGCTTCACCATTTCGTCGGGGAATCGCACTGCGAACCGCGCGCCGCCTACGCAGTAATCAATCACGGTCGTGACGAGACTCTGCCCTCGATTTTCGGGATGCTCCGTGGTCACACCGACCCCCGCGATCAATCCATACTCGCCGGGACACAACGGGTTCGCGAAGGTGAATTCCATCATATGCTGGATATGCGGTGTCGCCTCCGACGGGGACACGTCCTGTACTGCGGAACTGAAATGCAGGATTTGTCGCCCCGATGAATCGGTGATGCCAAGCGCGAGGGAACTGCGCTCGGGAGGCGGCGATACCACGTGAAAGAAAACGCGAACGCGCATCTTCTTCTCGATGTCGATGGTGTCGCACTCATTGCCCTCCGGATCGATGACGCTGATATCGTCAATCCGGATCTCGCCGGTGCCGGTACGCAACGGCTCGACACGCGATGAAAATGCGCGCGTCCGGGCCTTGTCGGGGCGCACATGCGTACGCGTCGTCACCGGTTCGCCGGCCGTGGCTTGCGTATCCGCCGAGACGTCGTCATCATCGACTTCGGTGACGTCGATACCAGCTCGTACCATCCGGCTGAACACTTCACTCTGGTATGCGGCGCCGACCTGCTTCGAACTGCCGAGCAGTCGAACGCGCCCTTTCTCGAGCCAGAGGCCTCGATTGCAAAGTGCACGCACCGAATCCGCAGCATGCGTCACGTAGATGAACGTCGTCCCTTCATCAAGCATCGTGCGGATCTTGTGCAGGCACTTGTTCTGAAAGTATGCATCGCCGACGCTCAGCGCCTCGTCAACGATCAGAATGTCGGGTTGCACGTAGACTGCGCATGCAAACCCGAGCCGCACTGCCATCCCGCTGCTGTATGTCTTGACGGGATGATCGACTGCATCGCCCAGTTCACTGAACCTGATGATTTCCGGCTGAGCGGCAATGGCCTGCTCTTGCAGCATGCCATGCAGCATGCAGAACTGGACGATGTTTTCGCGTCCAGACAGTTCCGGATTAAACCCTGCGCCCAGTTCGAGAAGCGCCGATACGCGCCCGGAGACATTGACCAAACCGGTACTCGGATTGAGTACGCCGGCCAGGACCTTCAGGAGCGTACTCTTGCCGCTGCCGTTTTCCCCTACTACACCGAATCGGTCGCCTTTCTCAAGCGAGAATGAAACGTCGTCCAGCGCACGAGTTTCGCGAAAATATTGCCTCTTGCCCGCCGACATCAACTCGAGCAAGCGATGTCGCGGCGAAGAATACGAACGGTAGATCTTGCTGATATTGCTCAGCTCGATAACCTTGGAGCGATCTTGTGTCGACATGAACTAACTCTTGACCTTTAAAGGACGTCTGCGAAGCCAGGCTTCAGCTTGCGAAAAATATATGCACCGATCGCAACGGCACCCACCGCTACAACGATCAGAATTCCGACATATTCCCAATTGAACGGAATCCCGGGAAACACGGCTTGCCGAGATGTCTCCACCATGTAGTAGAACGGATTGAGCGTCATGACGATGTTGCGCATCCAGATCATGCGCGATGCCTCCACCATCGTCGCCGGATACAGGATCGGCGTGAGCCAAAAGATGATGTTCGTGCACAGCGGAACGATCGGCACCATGTCCGGGACATAGACCGAAATGGCCGAGATGCCATAGGCAAAGCCGATCGAAATCGCAAGCGAGAGAGCCCAGATAATGGGAAACATCCAGATCATGGCTCCCGGCACGACACCCTTAATGATCAACAGGCCGATTACGAAAACAAAAATGATGCCCTGACTGATCAGCGCCGACGTGAGTGGAATCAGCGGCAAGACCCAGACCGGAAACGCGATCTTGCTGATGAGATAGCTGTATTCCCGCAGGATGCCGGTGCTGCGCCCCGTCACTTCGGTGAATACTGTCCACAGCGAGAATGGCACGAAATAGAAAAGGGCAAACGGAATGTCACCGTATTGGGCCCCCATTCGTCCCCGCATCAGGATCGAGAACACGACCACGTTGATGAGGGAGTAAAGCAGCGGTACGCCGACGTTCCATGCCGTACCCGCGTACGAGCTGGCGTAGCGATTCTTCAGATCTCGCTTCGCAAGCATCCACGCCAACCTCAGTGAACTCCCGACGGAGTGATGTGCTTTGTCCTGCATCGGTTTTCGATACCCAATTAATTAGAGTCCCTTCGAAGGCGGACTCGAATGACACGCGCCTCGCGAACGTGTTGCGCGACGAACTCAGGCGCCTTTTAGCCCTTTTGCACGGGGCCGACGGAGATGGCGATCAACAGCGGTGACACGCGTCCCTTGCCCGGCTCCCGCTTGGCAAACTCATCATTTTATCAGCCACCTCGGCTGACAGACGACCGCTCGGCGACGAGCCCGCGGACAATCCCGCCGAGCCGCGCCGACATCTCGTCCCACGACCGGGCTTGGATCCACGCCGCCTGAGCACCGGCCTTGCTTCGCAGCAGCGAGGAATCGCCGAGCAGCGTAGCCAGATCAGCGGAAATCGCGCGCGCATCGGTGCCCGAGAACCGATGTACGAGGTCGCCGAGATCGTCAAAGATCGGTATCGGTGTGCAGGCCACCGGCCGATTGGCAGCCAGTCCGTACCGCACGGCACCGCTCGCCGATTCGGCCGTATCCTGATATGCAAACACGACGAGGTCGGCCGCATCCAGATACGCGAAGCTCTCGCGATCGGGCAGGAAGTCGGTAATCATCTGCACACGGCCTTCGAGATTGAGCGTCTTGATCAGATTGCTGCATCGTTCCGCCGTCAACTCCGAATCGCGAACCGGATACAGCGCGTTGACCATTAACAGACGCGCCTGCGGCAGCTCTTTTGACATCATCGAGAACGCTTCGATGATCTCCTCCAGGCCTTTGTGCGGAAGCAGGAATCCATACGTTGCAATTACCGGAGCATCGGCGGGAATGTTCAACGCCGTCCGGCACGCAAGCCGGTCGGACGACTCGCGTGCATGCACGCCATGCGGAAACAGCGTCGCGTTATCAACGAGGCCCAACATCCGCAGCCGATTCAGGTCGTCGATACTATGCACGAGCAAGCGGTCGGCACCACGCAGCGCGCCAGCGATTTCCGACAGCGATGCCTGATAGTCCGGCGTATCGACATCCTTCGTCGAGTGAAAGGTAATCACGATCGGAATGTCGTGTGCGTTCGCATACTCGACGATTCGAGACGTCGAAGGCATGCTGAAGAAGCCGAAGTTGTGCTGCAACATGATCGCGTCCGGCCGGCATCGATCGAGTTCTGCCAGCAAGTCGTCGATGCGGCCACGCTGATCCGTCCAGCAGCGCGTCACTCCCGGACCGTCCTCGATGACGACGGCGGGATCGCGCGAGGCGAGAATCCTGACATCGAACCATGCCGGATCGAGACCACCGACCAGGAATGATGAATAGGTCGCGATTCCGCATTTCGTGTTCCACGACGAAATCCATGCGAGCCGCATTCGCCGAGCGGACCCAGGCTCCAGACGCCGGACCGACGCTTCCAGCGCCATCAGTCGCTCGGCACAACGGTCCCACGTGAAACGCGACTCGAGCAATGCACGACCGCGCTCCGCCTTTTCGGCACGTGTTTCA
The DNA here is from genome assembly GCF_003857805.1 of Burkholderia sp. Bp9099. Classification (NCBI taxonomy): domain Bacteria; kingdom Pseudomonadati; phylum Pseudomonadota; class Betaproteobacteria; order Burkholderiales; family Burkholderiaceae; genus Burkholderia; species Burkholderia sp. Bp9099. Next base: position 74,131 of record NZ_QTPU01000029.1, on the reverse strand, counting down.
GCCGTCGCTTCACGCACCGCTTTCAGTTGAGCGACAAGACTGTCGACGTTGGGTTCCGCCCAGACGGAGTCGAACAACCCAAGGTGCGTCTTGGCGCGCTCGAACGTAAAGTCGACAAGCCACGCGGTCTCGGCCGTACAGAAGTCGGCCTGGCCACCAAACGCCGTGGTGATAACGGGTAGACCGAACCACATCGCCTCGCCCATGGGCAACCCAAAACCCTCCCCGCGAGACGGCGCCACGAATGCGTGGCACCGTTGGTAAAGGTCCACGATCTCGCCAGCGTTCAGGTCTTCCTCGACGAGGACAATCTCCGGACAGTCGGGGTAGCGCCGGCGCAAAGCCTGGATCTGGGCAGAAACCTTATTGTGAGGATTGGGAAACGTCTTGATAGTCAGCGATACATCGTCGCGCGTGGTGAAGGCCTTCGCGAACGCGTCGAGCAACACGTCGACACTCTTGCGCGGAAAGCAGGATGATATGTGCAGAAAACGAAAGCCCTTTCCGAGCGGGCCGCGATATTCGAGCCGCTCGGCTCGGGCGACATGATCGACGCCATTGCCGACAGAAGCAATCAGCCCTGCATAGCCATTGTCTCGCATGACCTTTGCGACGAACGTCGATATCGCGGCCACTCCATCGAGATGCTCGTTGAATGCACCGACCCAGGCAGCAGGCAGTTCCGACTCTTCCCATGCGAAATGCAGGAAATTGTACAGTCCGTCCATGTCGTGAACGCGCGGCGGATAGAGGTCGCGGACCACAACGTCCGCACCACTGCGCTTGCTGCCACGCGCCGCGAGCTCGGGAAGCCCGCGGATCGCGCTGATTTTTCGAACGTCTGGCGCATAGTCGCCCGGCCCCTCAGTCGCAAACAAGCCGACTTCACCCGGATTTGCACGGTCCAGTGCGAAAGCCAGTTCTCGATTGGTCAGTGCGAGACTGTATGACGTCTCGAACGGCCCCTCGACTTGATAGCGTGGTGGACGCTCCCCATCGGTACGAGGGTACGTGTCGATCGGCTGCGGAATCTCGACACCGTGCTGGCGCAGGAACTGCTGCAACTGCTCCAGCAGCGCGGGACGCTCAAATTGTCGAACCCGCTTGCGCTGCTCGACAACTATCGCGCGACGCAGCGCGCGGTCTTCGGATACGGCGCGCAAAAGCGCGGCGACGGCTTGCGGGTGCTTGTCGTGAATGAGCAGCCCGGCGCCGCCAAGCGTCGACTCGATATTGCTACTCGCATACGCGATCACCGGTACGTCGAAAGTCATCGCCTCGATTAGCGGAACACCAAACCCCTCATGATCGCTGAGACACAGAAACGCACTTGCCGCCCGGTACCAGCCATAAAGATCCGCATCAGGAACCTTCCCCGCAAACCGAACGATCTCGCCCAATTCGAGCTCGTCGATCAGTTGCCGCAGTTCGAGATAGTAAGGCTCCTCTTCTCCGTACCCCCCGACAAACACGAACTGGAACGGCCGGGGCATCATTGCCCGCAGTTGGGCCGCTGCTTCGACGAGATCCCGATGCGCCTTGTTCGGCGAGATGCGGCCGACGAACAAGACCGTCATCACCTGTGACTGCTCCTGAACGAGCACATCGTTCCATTCTGCCGAGCGAATCTTTGCCGCATCGATCAGGAGCGGAATCGTCGTAACCTTTTCGTAGCCGCGTTCGGTCAGCTCTCGCGCATTGAGATCGGACACCGCGATTGCTGCCGCGAAGTGCTCACGAAACGCATCGAGTTGGGCACGGCCCTTGGCCGAATAATGTCTGAAAGGAGAACGCTCGTCGAAAAACGATTCGGGCGTAATGTTGTGATAGATCAGAATCGTCGTGCACGACAGATTCATGACCCACTCGTCCTGATCATGTCCCATCGAATGATGCAACAACATTACGTCTTCTTTGGACTCGGCGTACTCCCTGAAATAGCGGATACTGCCCGTCAGTTCCGGCGCGACGTGTTCGGCAAAGATATCGGATTCGAAACCCAGCTCGCGCAGCAGCGCCTGGATCATGAACATACTATTGGTCACGGCATCCGCAACGGCACTTCCGGAATGAAACTGATGGATGGCGCCCGTTCGCCGTGACTGCGCAGGGAATGACTTACCCTCGATGTCGGCCATGATTCCCGATACGGTGTTTGATGAACCCACTGCGCGTGTTACTCCGTTGTGCATGATGTAAGAACTGCTACCTGATTTCGTCGCAGTCAAGGCGCAGCCGTTCCGCTATCGCGGCCCGGCATGGTAGCGGCACAGATTTCGGCAAGGCGTCCGGCAAGCTTTCGGGAGTCGACGCCTCTCATGCTTGCGTCGAGAAAACCATCGATGGTGGCTCGATCACATTGCGGCGCCCGTGCGGCAACCAGTTCAGCGTAGTTCCGGCGAGACACGCTCCCTTCCTTCCAGCGTGTAACCGAGATGGACTGCGCCCCGGCAAAGCGAGGAGCCGCCAGCGGCGCAAGTCGCGCCCAAAGTCGCGGATGGCGATCGCGCACCCAAAACACCACCGCCCGCGCCAATGCGCTCCGGCGCGCTGCTTCGCGAAGCAGCGAGATGCTGCGCCGCTTCAATACCGACCACGATGGATCACGCGCGAACCGGATTGCAGATTTCGCGACATGCGCCACAACGCGAACCGGAGCGGTGATGCGCCAGGACGAACTGGACAGAACCGAACTCAGTTGGCGCTCTGCCGCATCTGCATGCGCCTGCGCTGCGGATGCCTGATAACTGTTCCGCCGCGCACGCATCGTTGCCTCACGAGCCAGCGCCCGCGCCTGGACAAGCTCGGCCTCGAGCTCCTCTATGCGAGTCTGCAGCACCGCGAGAGCATCGGCCGACTGAGCAGGCTCGCCGGAAGCAAAATTTTGTGACGTTGAGTCCATCGCTACAGCACCATTCATTGAATCGATTCGCCGGGCATTGTCTCCCATCGACAATGCCGACGCATCCGACCTCGAGACATCCGCACGCAATTGCGGCGCACTCGCCGGCGGACCGACAGGGCAACGCACACGGAGCCGATTAGTTTATCGCAACGGTCGCTTTGCCCAACCGCAACCAGATCGCCATCCATTCAGGAATCCAGACATAGTCGGAGCGCCTCATTCCATGCCGGCATCCGTATGCCGAACGTACCGGCCAGTTTCGCCCCGGACATGCGCGAGTTTGCGGGGCGCCGCGCCGGCGTCGGGTATTCGCTCGCGGCGATCGGCAACACTCGCGGCGCCTTGTCGCCCAGCGCCAGTCGGAAAATTTCCTGCGCAAAGCCATGCCATGATGTCTCCCCGCCGGCAGCAAGATGATAGACACCCGATTGTGGCGCTCGAACGTTACCGGCATTCGGTGCCAGGCACTGCGCCAGAATATGTGCGGTTGCAGCGGCAATCGAATTCGACCAGGTCGGCGCCCCGAGTTGATCGACCACAACCCGCAGTTCGGATCGCTCGGCAGCAAGCTTGAGCATCGTGAGCAGGAAGTTCTTGCCTCGACGCCCGTAGACCCAACTCGTACGCAATATCAAGTGATCGCAACCCGTCGCTGCAATGGCCCGCTCGCCGTCAAGCTTGGTCAGGCCGTACACATTCTGCGGATTGGTCTCGTCCGTTTCGACATAGACCCCTTCCTTCGTGCCGTCGAACACATAGTCGGTCGAGTAATGAACGAGCAACGCGTTGAGCCGCAACGCTTCCTGCGCAAGCACGCGCGGCACATCGGTATTCAGGCGCCGTGCGGCATCGATGGCCGTTTCGGCCTGGTCCACGGCGGTATAAGCCGCAGGATTCACGATGACCGCCGGCTTCAGGTCACGCACCACGGCCCGCACCTGATCCAGATCCGACAAATCGAGCATCGTCCGGTCGCACGCCACCACATGGCCGAGCCCCTGCAGCGTACGCAATAGTTCGAATCCCACTTGCCCGTTGACACCCGTCACGAGAATGGTCGGGGCAGGACGCATGTGGCCCTCACGCATAGACTTCGGCCTCGCTCAGACATTTGCCCGCCGCATCTTTCGCTGCCAGTAGCGGCTCGCCATCGATGGGCCACTCGATGCCGATCTCCGCATCGTTCCATACAATGCAGCGCTCGTGCTCGGCGAACCAGTAATCAGTCGTCTTGTAAAGGAACTGCGCTGCCGCCGATAGCACAACGAAGCCGTGCGCGAAGCCGGGCGGCACCCAAAGCTGGCGATGGTTGTCCGCCGACAGCATCACGCCAACCCACTTGCCGAAGTTCGACGAACTGCGCCGGATATCGACCGCGACATCGAATACCTTACCTTCCACCACACGCACAAGCTTCCCTTGCGCGTGCTCGATCTGATAGTGAAGCCCGCGCAACACGCCCTTCGTCGAACGCGAATGATTGTCTTGAACGAACTCGATGCGTGGCCCGATCTGCTCCGCGAATTCGCGCTCGTTGAAGCTCTCGTAGAAATACCCTCGCGCGTCGCCGAACACCTTCGGTTCGATGATCTTGACTTCGGGCAGCGCCGTTGCCGTTACCTGGATAGCCATGCGACCTGATTCGTGAGAAGGTTCCTGAGGTACTGCCCGTAAGCGTTCTTCGACAGCGGTTGCGCCAGCTTCAGCACCTGCTCCGCGTCGATCCAGTGCCTGCGGTACGCAATCTCTTCAGGGCATGCAACGACCAGTCCCTGCCGCTTCTGCAATGTCGCGATGAAGCTTGCCGCTTCGATCAGCGAATCGTGGGTACCCGTGTCGAGCCATGCGTAACCGCGCCCCATGATTTCGACGTTCAGCGCACCATCCGCGAGATATCGCGAGTTGATGTCGGTAATTTCCAGCTCGCCGCGCGCCGACGGCTTGATGTCGGCGGCGATGTCGCACACGCGGTTGTCGTAGAAATACAGCCCCGTGACCGCGTAGTTCGAACGCGGTTTCGCGGGCTTCTCCTCGATCGACAATGCACGGAACGACGCATCGAATTCGACGACGCCATAACGCTCGGGATCGTGCACGTGGTAGGCAAACACCGTAGCCCCGGCCTCGGCCGCATATGCGCGCTCGAGTTGCTTCGCGAGATCGTGCCCGTAAAAGATGTTGTCGCCGAGGATGAGCGCCGAAGGATCGTTACCGACGAAATCCCGGCCGATGATGAAAGCCTGCGCAAGGCCGTCCGGTGACGGCTGCACCGCATACTGGATGTTCATCCCCCACTGGCTGCCGTCGCCGAGCATGGCTTCGAAGCGCGGCGTATCCTGCGGGGTCGAGATGATCAGCACATCGCGGATGCCCGCGACCATCAGTGTCGAAAGCGGGTAGTAAATCATCGGCTTGTCGTACACCGGCAGGAGCTGCTTCGATACGACGTGCGTGACCGGATACAGTCGCGTGCCGGAACCGCCGGCGAGAATGATGCCCTTGCGCGCCATGTCCGTTCCCCTTACGCGCGTTCCGCGTAGTTGGTTTCAACCCACTTGAGGTATTCGCCCGAGGCCACCTCGTCGACCCATACCTGGTTGTCGAGATACCAGCGCACCGTCTTCGCGAGACCGGTCTCGAACGTCTCGGCGGGCTTCCAGCCGAGATCGCGCTCGAGCTTGCGCGCATCGATCGCATAACGACGATCATGGCCGGGACGGTCCGTCACGTAGGTGATCTGATCACGGTACGAACCGGTTGCCTTCGGACGCGCCTGATCGAGCAAATCGCACAGCGTATGCACGACCTCGAGGTTCTTCTTCTCGTTCCAGCCGCCGACGTTGTACGTCTCGCCGGGCTCGCCGCGCGCGAGCACTTCACGAATCGCGCTGCAGTGGTCGCCGACATACAGCCAGTCGCGCACGTTCTGCCCGTCGCCGTAGACGGGCAGCGGCTTGCCGGCGAGCGCATTGGCAATCATCAGCGGAATGAGTTTCTCGGGGAACTGGTACGGGCCGTAATTGTTCGAGCAGTTCGTGGTGAGCGTGGGCAGGCCGTACGTATGATGATAGGCGCGCACAAGATGATCGGAGCCGGCCTTGGTCGCCGAATAAGGACTGTTCGGCGCATACGGCGTGGTTTCCGAGAACTGCGGATCAGTCGCCGACAACGAGCCGAACACTTCATCCGTCGATACGTGCAGAAAACGAAAGGCCAATTTGTCCGCTTCGCCGAGGCCGTTCCAGTATGTCCGTGCGGCTTCGAGCAGCGTGAACGTGCCCACCACATTGGTCTGAACAAAATCCGCCGGCCCGTGAATCGAGCGATCGACGTGGCTTTCCGCAGCGAAATGCAGGACTGCGCGAGGCTTGTGGTGCGCGAACAGCGCATCGAGTGCTGCCCGGTCGCAAATATCGGCCCGTACGAACACGTGTTCCGGGTTCCCGTCCAGCGACTGCAGCGTGCGACGATTGCCGGCGTAGGTCAACTTGTCGACATTGAGCACGGCCTCGTCGGATTGACGCAGCCAGTCGAGTACAAAATTGGCGCCGATAAAACCCGCGCCCCCCGTCACCAGGATCATGAGGCTCCCTCTAGTCATACACGGCAGGCCTCAAGTACGAGCCGCCATCATTTCGAACAGCGACGGCATCGATGTACGCGTCGCTCAAGGCGGGAATTCTAACTTCTCACCGTGACCGTCAAAGTCATGAAATGCTAATTCTGTCGAGGAAGCCGCAATTATAGGAAGCAAGCCTCCGCAAAAGCCACGCTGCTAACAACTTGAAACAGTGGTCCGCATCGGCAGAACGCATGAAATTATGTTTTAAATCAATACGTTAAACTGGCACAATATTGTGCATGGGCGCGCTTCCGCAGTGCGCCTTTTCCCATCCAGTGTCAAGACCTGTAACAACTGCCTCTCATGACCCGCCCCCCCATCGCCATCGGCGACATCCAAGGCTGTCATTCAGCTTTCCAGTCGCTGTCCGAAAAGCTTTCAGCCCCCGCCGACACCCCGCTATGGATCGCCGGCGACATCGTCAACCGCGGCCCCGACTCCCTCGCCGCGCTGCGCGCGCTGGTCGACCTCGGCCCGCGCGCGACCGTCGTGCTCGGCAACCACGACCTCCATCTGCTCGCGGTGTCAGCCGGCATCCGCACCGAACGCCCGGGCGACACGATCGGCGAAATCCTCGACGCACCCGACGCCGACGCGCTGCTGGACTGGGTCCGCCACCGCCCGTTCGCGCACTTCGAAAACGACATGCTGCTCGTGCACGCGGGCGTACTGCCGCAATGGGACACATCGCTCGCGCTCGAACTCGCGGACGAACTCCAGCGCGCACTGCGCGCCCCCGACTGGCGCGACACGCTTCAAGGCCTGTACGGCAACGAACCGAATCAATGGAGTCCGAACCTGAAAAAACGCGACCGGATGCGCGTCGCGTTCAACGCGTTCACGCGCTTGCGGTTCTGCACGCCCGATGGCGCGATGGAGTTCAAGGCGAACGGCGGCCCCGACAGCGCGCCACCGGGCTACCTGCCGTGGTTCGACGTACCGGCGCGCCGCACCGAAAACGTAACGGTCGTGTTCGGGCACTGGGCCGCGCTCGGCCTGATGCTGCGCGACAACGTCGTCGCGCTCGATTCGGGGTGCGTATGGGGAAATCAGCTGTCGGCCGTGCGACTGACGGCCGACCCGGCACAGCGTACGGTCACGCAGGTGCAGTGCGACGCGTGCCGCACGCCGGGCGGCGAATGACCCGCACGCGCGGCGTGCGGGCGGAATGAAGCATCACCCCTCCCGCCCCGGCACCGGCTCCTCGGCCGCCGCCTCACCCGCCGCACCGCCACCGAGCTCGGTCGCCGGATATGCATGCTTCTGCAGCTCCGCGAGCGACTCGGCCGACGGCTTGCCGACCTTCTCCTGCAACGTCGCCAGCGCGGCGGCGATCGCATCGCGGGCCGCCGCCGACGTCGTGCGCCGATCACCGCCCGGCGCGATTGGCTCGCACACGTAGAGATGCGCGACGAGCGGGCCGCCGCGCAGCACCATGTCGAGCGACGTCCCGAGCGACAGTTCGCCCGTATAGGCCGGCGCGACCGACTGCCGCCGCTGCGCGTCCTCGTACATGAGGCAGATCGGCTGCACCGCGCAGCCGGCCGACACCGCGGCCTGAAACAGGTTCGCGTGGAACGGCAGCAGCGCCTGCCCGTCCGACGTCGTGCCCTCCGGAAACACACACATCACACCGCCGTTGCGCAACCGGTCGGCCATCTCGTGCATGACCCGCATCGCCTCGGTGCGCTTCTCGCGCTGCAGGAACACGGTGTCGAGCTTCTCCGCCAGCCAGCCGACCACCGGCCATTGCCGCACCTCGGCCTTCGACACGAACGGCGTCGGCCGCCACGCGTTGACGGTGTAGATGTCCAGCCACGACACGTGGTTGCCGACGACGAGCGCCCCCGCGTCGAGACGCGCCCCGTCGTTGTGGACGACGAGGCGCATCCCGCAGATCCGCAGCAGCTTGAGCGACCAGCGGCGCGTGAGTTCGAGGCGCCGCGCGGGGCCGACATGCGAAAAGCGCAGCGCGACGATCGCCATACCGCGCAGCAGGTGAAAGACGAGACGCAGCTTGCGAAGAGCGGTCATGGCGAAGATCCGGCTGGGTTCAGTGACGCTCGAACGCGACCTGCCCCGCCACGAGCGTCGCACGCACGCAGGCCGGCAGTTCGTAGCCGAGGAACGGCGAGTTGTGGCCCTGGCTCTTCAGCACGCGCGGCTCGACGCGCCAGTGCGCGCGCGGGTCGAACACGCACAGGTCGGCCGCGCCGCCTTCGGCCAGGCGGCCTGCCGGCAACTGCAGCACGTCGGCCGGCGCGGCCGTGATGCGGCGCAGCGCCTGCGCGAGCGGCGTGTTCGTTTCATCGGCCCACTTCACCGTGAGCGACAGCAGCAGTTCGAGCCCCGTCGCGCCCGGCGTCGCTTCGGCGAACGGCAGCAGCTTCTCGTCGTCGTCTACCGGCGTGTGATCGGAACAGATCGCATCGATCGTGCCGTCGGCGAGCGCCGCGCGGATCGCTTCGCGATCGCGCTCGCCGCGCAGCGGCGGATCGAGCCGGAACTGCGAATCGAAGTAGCCGATGTCGACGTCGATCAGGTGCAGGTGGTTCACGCCGACGTCGCACGTCACGGGCAGCCCCTCGGCCTTCGCCGCGCGCACGAGCGCAAGGCCGGCCGCGGACGACAGGCGCGCAAGGTGCACGCGCGCGCCCGTCACGCGCATCAGTTCGAAGATCGTGTGCAGCGCGATCGTCTCTGCCGCGACCGGCACGCCGGACAGCCCGAGCCGCGACGCGAGCGCGCCGCTCGCGGCGACGCCGCCGCGGCCGATGAACGCGTCGAGCGGCCGCAGCCACGTCGTGTAGCCGTAGGTGCTCGCGTATTGCAGCGCGCGCAGCAGCACCTGCGTGTCGCGCACCGGCACGTTCGCATGCGTGAAGCCGACGCAGCCCGATTCGGTCAGCGCGACCATCTCGGTGATCACTTCGCCCTTGAGGCCGACGGTGAGCGCGCCGAGCGGATGGACGTTCGCCTGGCGCAGGTTGCGGGCACGGAACTTGAGCATCTCGACGAGGCCCGGCTCGTCGAGCACGGGGTCGGTGTCCGGCGGGCACACGAGGGTCGTCACGCCGCCCGCGACGGCCGCGGCCATCTCGGACGCGAGCGTCGCCTTGTGCTCGTAGCCGGGCTCGCGCAGCCGCGCGCACAGGTCGACGAGACCGGGCGCGACGATCAGGCCCGACGCGTCGATCGTCTTGTCCGCGTCGAAACCGGCCGGCGCCGTACCTGCTGCCGCGAGCGCGGCGATCTTGCCGTCCGCGACGAATACGTCGGCCTGCCGCTCGGTGCCGGCGACCGGGTCGATCAGCGTGCCGCCTTTGATATGAATCTTCATGCGCTGTCTGTAAATGCGTTGATTGCGTGAATAAGGATGCGCGAAAGCGGGCTCAGTCGCTGTTGCCGGCGACGATGCCCATCACCGCCATCCGCACGGCGATACCGAACGTGACCTGGTTGAGGATCACCGACTGCGGGCCGTCGGCGACCTGCGAGTCGATCTCGACGCCGCGGTTCATCGGGCCCGGGTGCATCACGATCGCGTCGGGTGCGGCGAGCGCGAGGCGCTCGGGCGTCAGGCCCCACGTCTTGAAATATTCCTGCGCGGACGGCAGCAGCGCGCCGCTCATCCGCTCGTTCTGCAGGCGCAGCATGATGATCACGTCGACGCCCTTCAGGCCTTCGTCGAGGTTGTGGAACACCTTCACGCCCATCTGCTCGAGGCCGCCCGGCAGCAGCGTGCGCGGGCCGATCGCGCGCACTTCCGGCACGCCGAGCGTGGTGAGTGCGTGGATGTCCGAGCGCGCGACGCGCGAATGCAGGATGTCGCCGACGATCGCCACGCGCAGCTTCGTGAAGTCGCGCTTGTAGTGACGGATCGTGTACATGTCGAGCAGGCCCTGCGTCGGGTGCGCGTGCCGGCCGTCGCCCGCGTTGATCACGTGCACGTGCGGCGCGCAGTGCTCGGCGATCAGGTACGGCGCGCCGCTCGACGCATGGCGCACGACGAACAGGTCGGCATGCATCGCCGACAGGTTGTTGATCGTGTCGAGCAGCGACTCGCCCTTGCTCGTCGACGACGCGTTGATGTTCAGGTTCAGCACGTCGGCCGACAGGCGCGTCGCGGCGATCTCGAAGGTCGTGCGCGTGCGCGTCGAGTTCTCGAAGAACAGGTTGAATACCGACTTGCCGCGCAGGAGCGGCACCTTCTTCACCTCGCGGTCCGTCACGCTGACGAACTGCTCGGCCGTGTCGAGGATGTGGTTGACGATCGAGCGCGGCAGGCCCTCGATCGACAGCAGGTGTTTCAACTCGCCGTTTTTCGTGAGCTGCGGGTTGCCCTTCAGGAAACCGTAGCGGAACCGCTCGGGGCTCGCGGCCGCGGCGGGATTGCCGGTGCGGCCAGTGGTGTCGGTGGTCATGGTGTGCGTGATTCCAACTATGCAAACGGGCCGCGGTACGAACCGGCGGCCCGGGATACGGTTGCGCGGTTCGCTCAGGCGCCGTGGGCCTCGATGCGCAGCGTGAGCTGCGCGGCTTCGTCGCGCGCGAGCACGAGCGTCGCATCGGCCGGCACGTCGAGGGTGCCGCCCGCGAAACGCGCGGCGACCGGCAGTTCGCGGCCGCCGCGATCGGCGAGCACCGCAAGCTCGACCGCGGCCGGACGGCCGTAGTCGAACAGTTCGTTGAGCGCGGCGCGCACGGTGCGGCCGGTGTACAGCACGTCGTCGACGAGCACGATGCGCGCGCCGTCGACCTCGAACGGCAGCGACGTGGGGCTCGCCTGGCTGTGCAGCCCCTTCTTCGCGTAGTCGTCGCGATGCAGCGCGACGTTCACGACGCCGAATCCCGGCGCGCCGAGATCGCGCGCGAGGCGCTCGGCGAGCCAGGCGCCGCCGCTGTGAATGCCGGCGAGCCGCGGGCCGCCCGGCTCGGCGAAGGCCGTGCCGTATGCGTCGCGGATCTGGTCGAGCAGGACGCAGTAGAGCGCGTCGGCATCAATGGTGCTCATGGTCGGACAATTGATCGAGATACTGTTGAAGGATCACGCGCGCGGCCTCGGCATCGAGTATCTCGGCGCGTGCGCGCCCGCGCACGTTGCGCTCGCGCAGCCCGGCCTCGGCCTCGACCGACGAATAGCGTTCGTCGACCCACGTGACGGGCAGCCCGAAGCGGCCGTTCAGCTGGTTGCCGAAACGCTTCGCCTGCTGCGTCATGTCGTGCGGCGTGCCGTCCGGATGCATCGGCAGGCCGACGACGAGCGCGTCCGGCCGCCATTCGGCCAGCAGTTCGCCGACCGCCTTGAAGCGGTGCTCGCGGTTCAGGTTGGGAATCACGACGAGGGCGCGGGCCGAGCGCGTCAGCGCATTGCCGATCGCGACGCCGATCCGCTTCTCGCCGTAATCGAACGCCAGGAGCGTCGCATCGCGCGCGCTCGCGCCGCTCATGCGTGCCCTGCTTCGCCGGACAGCATCGACGAGCTGACGCCGAGCAGGCCAAGTGCGGCTTCGAAACGCTCCTCGGCCGGCGTGTCGAACACGATGCGCGGATCGGCGGCGACCGTCAGCCAGCCGTTGCGGGAAATTTCTTCCTCGAGCTGCCCGGCGCCCCACCCGGCATGGCCGAGCGTCAGCAGGAAGCGCTTCGGGCCGGTGCCCGTCGCGACCGCCTCGAGCACGTCCTTCGACGTCGTCATCTCGAGCCCGCCCTCGACCGACATGGACGAGTTGTAGTTCGCGCCCTCGACCGGCTCGTGCAGCACGAAGCCGCGCTCGGTCTGGACCGGGCCGCCGAAGTACACGGGAATGTGCAGCAGCGGCTCGATGTCGAGCTTCAGGTCGATGCGGCTGAACAGCGATTCGAGGTCGATGTCGGTGGGCCGATTGATGACGAGGCCGAGCGCACCGCGCTCGCTGTGATCGCAAAGATAGACCACCGTTCCTGAAAACGTCGGATCCGCCATGTTCGGCATGGCGATCAGGAACTGGTTGGTGAGATTGATGCGATCGGAAGGCTTTGACATGGTTTGAATTTTAGCAAAGACGCCGCGGCCTGACCGGGCCGCGATCAACAAGCAACGCCGCACGACGCTGGCAACGACGCGCGCGGATCACATGGCACTCTAACACGCGCGCGGGCGCTGTCGGCAGCGTGTTGCCGGCCCGCGTGGCAAGGGCTGCCGCCGCGGTCGCGCCCCGTTGCGCGTCAGCTCGGGGCAAGCGCCGCGCCGAGCGCCTCGGACGCCGCGGTCAGGTCCGGCGGCGCCACCCCCGCGGCGATCTTCAGCAGCGCGCCGCGCAGCAGGTCGGATGCCCGGCCGTGCGCGTCGAGCCCGCCGTCGGCGAGCGGCAGGCCGTGTGCGGCACGGCGCCACGCGAGCCCGAGCGTGTCGGCCAGCAGCGCCGCGTGACCGAGCCCGAGCGCGCATGCGGCCGTACCGACCCGGTAGGCGGCCGCGGACGCGCGCCATGCGGCCCCCGCATCGGCCGTGGCCGCATCGACGGCCAGATCGGCCATCGACGCGTCGGCCGTCTGCAGGAAATCCTCATACGCGTGCGCGTTGACGGTCACGACGCCGAGCATGCGGGTGGGCGCCGCCGCGACCGCCTCATGCTCGGCCTGCGCCGCGCCGGCTTCCCACAGCGCCTCGGACGCGGGCGTGCCGGCGACGTGCCAGTCCACGGTCAGCCCATAGTCGTGCAGCACGTCGACGAGCGCGACGTCTTCCGCGGCCGCGCCGAACAGCGCGAAATCGCGCCACAGCAACGCAACCGTCTCGCGCACGAGCGCCGGCGGCGCGCGGCGCCTGCCCTGCGCGTGCTCGCCGAGCAGCAGGTTGGTCCGTGCGAGGAAACGCTTCAGTTCGGGCGCGGCGCTCGCGCGCAGCGCGCGCAGGCACGCGGCGGCGAGCCGCCAGAAGTCGTACGGCGCGTCGTCGGCCAGCGCGGTCAGGGTCGTGTCGAGCTCGTCGAGCGCCGCGTCCGGCGTGCCGTGCGGCGCGCGCAGCACGCCGAGCAGCGCCTGCTCGTAACGGGCCCGCGCGCGGCTCGCGAATGCGTCGGGCAACGCGCGCAGCGTCGCCGGCGGCGTCGCGCGCCCGACGAGTGCCAGCGTGTCGAGCGGCACGCTCGCGTGCAGGTCGGCCGAGCTTTGCGCACGCAGCGCACGGAAATGGTCGAACAGGACGGGCGAGCAGGCCAGCTCGCGAAGATTGTGGCGCCCGACCGCCGCGCTGAAATCGCGCAACGCGAGGCGCCAGGCGGCGCAAGCCGGTTCGGCGGCGACCAGCGGCGCCGCGGCGGCGAGTTGCCCCGCGAATCGGGCAGCCGGCAGCCAGCCGGCCTCCGCCAGCACGGCGGCAGCGGCCGACAGCGGCGCGGCCGCGTCGTCGCGACGCTCGAATGCGTCGGCGGCCGCCGCGAGCCACGCGTCGGCCGCGCGCACGGCCCCGCCGCGCGGGTTGGGTAATGCGTCAGGGTGGGGAACGTTCGCCGGATCGGCCGTCATGGACACGCGCGCCTGTCATCGTCAAGTCGCTCGCGCCGGCCTCGGCGCGCAAGCACCGGGCAACCGCGAGGCCGCAGCCGGGTGTCCGTTGGCCAAGGGTCCGGTCAGATCTGGACCATCTCGAAGTCTTCCTTGCGAGCGCCGCATTCGGGGCACGTCCAGTTGATCGGGACGTCTTCCCAGCGCGTGCCCGGGGCGATGCCCTCTTCGGGCAGCCCGGCTTCTTCGTCATAAATCCAGCCACAAATCAGGCACATCCAGCTCTTGTATTCCATCTTAAGCCGCGTCGGGAAAAGTCGGTAAATTCGGGAGCCATGATGGTACCGTGTCGGGGCCGGACTGCCTAGCAATCGCGCTGGAGTACGGCGACTACGTTGCGCTGCGCTAAAAAATCCGTCGTGCGGGCCGGATTCCGCCGCATAATGGCTGGAAAGTGCGGCCTGCCGGGCAACACAGGGCCCAAACGCCCACTTCGCCTCGCCGTCCGCAGTTCCGTCGCTTCCCCGTTTTTTTCTTGCCCCATTTTTACATGTCCAGCAACGCCCCTCCGATCGTCCTCACCTTCGGCCTGTCCGATCCCACCGGCGGCTCCGGCCTCCAAGCCGATCTGATGACACTGGCGAGCATGGGCTGCCACGGCGTGTCCGTCCTGACGGGCTATACCGTGCGCGACTCGGCCGCCTGCGACGAAGTGACCGGTCTCGATCCCGATGTCGTCGCCGCCCAGGCGCGCATGCTGCTCGAGGACATGCCGGTCGCCGCGTTCAAGATCGGCGCGGCGACGCGCGCGGAAGTCGTGAGCGCGATCGCCGAAGTGGTCGCCGACTACGACGGCGTGCCGCTCGTGCTCGCGCCGGACTTCACGCTCGACGACGAGCACGTGCTCGCCGCCGACGACCTGCGCGAATCGATCGCCGACCTGCTCGCGCCGCAGACGACGCTGCTGGTCGCCGACCACGCGACGCTGATCGCGCTCGCGCAGCCGGACGGCGATGCCGAGGCGCCGAATCTCGACGCGGCCGTGTCGCACCTGCTGTCGCAGGGCTGCGAGTACATCCTGTCGTCGGAGACGGGCTCGCACCGGCTCGTCAACACGCTGTACGGCGAGGAAGGCCAGCTTCGCGAGGACATGTGGGATCGTTCGCCGCACCGGTTGATGGGCATCACCGATACGCTCGGCGCGGCGATCGCGGCCCTGCTCGCGAATGGCCAGGAACCGCCCGAAGCGGTGCGCGAGGCGCAGGAATACCTGTACCAGGCCGTGCGCGACGCGTTCCGGCCCGGCATGGGCGCGTACCTGCCCGACCGGTTCTTCTGGGCCCGCAGCAACGATGAGGAAGGCGGACGCCCGGTGACGGAAAGCAGCAAAACCTCCCCGCGGATCGCCCGGCATTGAACCCGCACGGCGGCCCCGCGCCGCCGTTGCACGTGGCTCACCCTCGCGCGGGGGCGGCAGGTCCGCCCGCGAATGTCCGCCCCTTTTTGCGCGCACATAAAAAAAGACCCGCATCGCTGCGGGTCTTTTTCTTTGGCTGGAGCGCGCATCGCTGCGCGCCCCGGACACCATCGACCGAAGTCGATTACATGTCCATGCCCATGCCGCCCATGCCGCCCGGCATGCCGCCCGGCATCGGTGCGTCTTCCTTCGGCAGTTCTGCGACAGCTGCGTCCGTCGTCAGCAGCAGGCCTGCAACCGAAGCTGCGTTCTGCAGCGCGGTGCGCGTGACCTTGGTCGGGTCGACGACGCCGGCTTCAACCATGTCGACGTACTCGCCCGTTGCTGCGTTGTAGCCGTAGTTGCCCGTGCCTGCAGCCACTGCCGCCACCACGACGCTCGCTTCTTCGCCGCCGTTCGTGACGATCTGGCGCAGCGGCTCTTCCATTGCGCGCAGCACGATCTTGATGCCGGCGTTCTGGTCGGCGTTCGCGCCGGTCAGGCCTGCGATCGCGGTGCGAGCGCGGATCAGCGCAACGCCGCCGCCTGCCACGATGCCTTCTTCCACAGCTGCGCGCGTTGCGTGCAGTGCGTCTTCGACACGTGCCTTCTTTTCCTTCATTTCGACTTCGGTCGCAGCACCGACCTTGATCACTGCCACGCCGCCGGCCAGCTTGGCCACGCGCTCTTGCAGCTTTTCACGGTCGTAGTCCGACGTCGCTTCTTCGATTTGCGTGCGAACTTGCTTGACGCGCGCTTCGATGTTCACGGCTTCGCCTGCGCCGTCGATGATCGTCGTGTTTTCCTTGCCCACTTCGATGCGCTTCGCCTGGCCCAGTTCTGCCAGCGTTGCCTTCTCGAGCGTCAGGCCGGTTTCTTCCGCGACGACTTGACCGCCGGTCAGGATCGCGATGTCTTCCAGCATCGCCTTGCGACGATCGCCGAAGCCCGGCGCCTTGACCGCAACGGTCTTCAGGATGCCGCGGATGTTGTTGACGACCAGCGTTGCGAGCGCTTCGCCTTCGACGTCTTCTGCGATGATCAGCAGCGGACGGCCAGCCTTCGCGACTTGCTCGAGCACCGGCAGCAGATCACGGATGTTCGACACCTTCTTGTCGTGCAGCAGCACGAACGGGTTGTCGAGGACGGCGACTTGCTTGTCCGGGTTGTTGATGAAGTACGGCGACAGGTAGCCGCGGTCGAACTGCATGCCTTCGACGACGTCGAGTTCGTCAGCCAGCGACTTGCCGTCTTCGACGGTGATCACGCCTTCCTTGCCGACCTTGTCCATCGCTTCAGCGATGCGATCGCCGATCGACGTGTCGCTGTTCGCCGAGATCGAGCCGACCTGTGCGATTTCCTTGTTCGTCGTGCACGGCTTGCTGATCTTCTTCAGCTCTTCGACAGCCGCTGCGACTGCCTTGTCGATGCCGCGCTTCAGGTCCATCGGGTTCATGCCCGATGCGACGTACTTCATGCCTTCGCGAACGATCGATTGCGCGAGGACGGTTGCCGTCGTCGTGCCGTCGCCTGCGTTGTCGCTGGTCTTGGAAGCGACTTCCTTGACCATTTGCGCGCCCATGTTCTGGAGCTTGTCCTTCAGCTCGATTTCCTTCGCGACCGACACACCGTCCTTGGTGACCGTCGGGCCGCCGAAGCTGCGCTCGAGCACGACGTTGCGGCCCTTCGGACCCAGCGTGACCTTGACTGCGTTGGCGAGAATGTTCACGCCTTCGACCATCTTCGAACGGGCGGAATCGCCGAATACGACGTCTTTAGCTGCCATCTTCTAACTCCTTGAATTCTTGGGAATATGTACCGTCGGTGGACGCTTACTGCGCGTTGACCACGGCCATGATGTCTTCTTCGCGCATGACCAGCAGTTCCTGGCCGTCGACCTTGACGGTCTGACCAGCGTACTTGCCGAACAGCACGCGATCGCCGACCTTCACGTCGAGCGCGATCGCCGCGCCCTTGTCGTCGCGCTTGCCCGGGCCGACCGCGAGGATCTCGCCTTGATCCGGCTTCTCAGCAGCAGCTTCGGGGATCACGATGCCCGAGGCGGTCTTGGTTTCCTGATCCAGGCGCTTGACGATCACGCGATCGTGCAAAGGACGAAGGTTCATATTCACTCCTCTCTTGACTGAGATTGAAGAACGCTTAGGGAATCTGCCCGGCGGGTCGCCCGGCAGAGAATTGTTAGCACTCTCGTGCAGCGAGTGCTAATTATATGGACGGGTTTTGACAAATTCAAGAAGGGGAGCGGGAGGTTTTTTCGTGCGGGGCGGAACGGCGGAAAAACGGGGATAAATCAAAAAAGGCCATTCAAAACAATCACATACACATCAACCTCGCACACCGGGAGCGGACGAGGATACGGGATATCCCGACCATCGCCCCAATTTGACACGGGGCAGGCACCGAGTTCCCGCGGTCGTCCGGTATCGCATGAAAAGGGCCGCTCGGACGCCAACGAGGCCGGGACAGACCGCGAGATCGTCACATGTCCGGACAGCCGGCGACCGGCTGGAACGTCCGGCCGTCGGTCTCGACCGTCGCGCCCAGCCGGCGCGCGAGCCCTTTCGCGCCTTCGCGCATCACGACGTCGTGATTCCAGGCGAACAGCGGGCGCGCGACCGGCTCCAGCCAGTTCATCCAGCGCTCGCGCGTGCGGATGTGCCAGTCGTAACGCACGACGGTGCGCGTGCCGTCGCCGGCGAACGACCAGCAGCCGTCGCCTTCGATCGCGCCGCTCGCGCGGCCTTCGAGCGCATGCAGCCGCTCGACGCGCAGCACGCGCATGTCGAAGGTCAGCCGGTACGGCAACGCGCCTTTCCACGTGTAGCGCTGCAGCGCGCCGACGCCGCGCGCATCGCCGGGTTCGATCTCGACGGTCCGCACGGCGCTCTTCCACCAGTCGGGCCAGCGATCGACCTGGTAGATCGCGTCCCAGACCGCCGCGAGCGGCGCGTCCACGCGCCACGTCGTCGAAAACCGGTATTCCGCCATGCTGCCTCCGGCATGAGTCGTCGGGATCAGGAATCAGGGGGAGAAAAAGCGGGCGGGAAACGCGACGTCGATCTCGACGTCGTCGAGCGTGACCGTCTCGAGCGGCGCGCCGTCGTCGTCCGCGAAGCTGACCACCTTCAGCGGAAAGCCGTCCTCGGTGTCCAGCCACAGACGATAGCGATGCACGCCGTCGACCACGTGCGCGGGTGCGCCCGTCACCGACACGCGCAGCGTGGTGCGGCCGCCGACGGTTTCCTGGCCCTCCGTCACCGTCGCACCGCCCTGCTGCAGCGCATGCACGTTGCGCAGCAGCACGCCGACGTCCGACCGGTCGACGCGATGGCCGCTGCGATTGCGCAGGAGCGGATTGGACGGCGACAGCGTCAACGCGGGCAGCGCATGCTCGCCGAACGGGCGCAGCCGGACCTTGCCGTCGCCGGGATCGTACGCGAGCACCGCGCCGTGATGCGGCGACACGAAGTCCATCCGGACGAAACCGGGTTTCAGGTACGCATAGTGGAATTCGGCGTGCTCGCCGCTTCGCGCCGACGAGCGGATCGTCGCGCGGTACGAGTGGACCTGGTCGAAATGCGTCTGCGCGACGGTCACGGGATCGGCTGTCATGCTCGCTCCTATCAGGCTCGCGGCCAGCAACGCGGCGATCACGGCGCCGCCTCGACGTCGAGCACGCCTTCCATTCCGCGCTCGCGATGACTGCGCAAGAACAGCAGCCGATGCGTGCAATAGTAGGCGAAGCGGCCGGGCGTCGTTGGCGTGAAGCGCAACGTGCGCGGCGTCGTGCCGAGTTCGGTGCGCACCGCGATGCCGGCCTGCGGCGCGTCGATCGCGAAACTGTGCGGCACGACGCCCGGTTCGGCCGATACGGTCAGTTCCACCGGCACGTGCGCGCGGACGATCACGTGGTTCGGGCGAAAGAAATAGCTGCCGCCGACGATCGCCACCCGCTGCACGCCGTCGGCGTCGACCGGCACGCGCACCGGGGCATCGCCGTCCGCCCGCGCGAGCCCGGCGCATGCCGCGAGCGCCACCGTCACCATCGCCACCTTTGCGTTCATCATTGGCTCCCTGCGGATGCCGCGTGCATCACCCCTTCCACGCGTCGGTCGGCCCGCCGAGCGCGCCGCATGCCTCGATCGCGAGTTCGCGCAGGCGTCGTTCGTCGGCGCGCCCGGAGAGCGCAAAACCCATGCCGCGATCCGACCAGAAATACGTATGGCGGCCGTCGGCCGACATCGCCTGGGGCGCGAAGCGCCGCGCGTCGTAGGCCGTCATGTAGAGCGTCACGCGCTTGCCGTCCGCGCGCTGGTACATGAGTTGCGCCGCCGGCCCCGCGTCGCCCGGCAGCAGCCGGCCGCCCAGCAATGCATAGCCGTATTCGTCGAGCGACGGCGCGCGCACGGGCCGCCCGAGATGCGCGGACAGCCACGCGGCAAGGCGCGCCGGATCGCGTGCGTCGACCTCGACCGGATGCTCCCGCTCGGCCGCGTACACGGCGTAAGCGACGTCCGCGCGTGCGGCGAATGCCGGCTCGGCGCCGAACGTCGTCCAGCCCGCGTGCAGCGCGATGCCGATCACCAGCCCGGCCGCCAGCCCCGCGAACGCATAGGCAAGGCCACGCCAGCGCGGCGCGCGCCGCTGCACGAACAGCGCGGGTGCGGCAGCCGGCAGCGGGAACAGCGCGTGCAACGCATCGCGCTGCGCGCCGTAATGCGCGAACCGGTCGGCCTCCCGCGGATCGGACCGCAGCCGCTCGAGCACCTCGCGGCGCTCCTGCCCGGACAGCTCGCCGTCGAGCAGCGCCGACAGCAGCTGGGCCGACACGGCATCGTCCCGATCGTTCGAAGGTTTGCGCGGATCGTCGTCGTCCATCATGTCTTCCCGATCACCCGTAACGCGGCCGCGCCGTGCGCCGGCGGCTCGCCGGACAACAGCGCACGCATCTGTTCACGCGCCCGTGACAGCCGCGACATCACAGTCCCCACCGGCACGCCGAGCACCTGTGCGGCGTCGCGGTAACTCAGCTCCTCGAGCGCCACCAGCAGCAGCACCTCGCGCTGCTCGACCGGCAGCCGGTACAGCGCGCGCTGCACGTCGCGCAGCAGCAGGCCGCCGATCTCGTCGTTCGGCGCGGCCATCGTCTGCCACGGCGCGGTCGCATCGTCGACCGCGATCTCGCGCCGCGCGCGCAACTGGTCGATGAAGCGGTGGCGCAGCAGCGTCAGCAGCCACGCGCGCAGGTTGCCGCCGTCACGCGGCGGCCGGTTCAGCGCGCGTTCCAGCGTGTCCTGCACGAGATCGTCCGCCCAGGCCCGATCGCCCGTCAGCGCGCGCGCATAACGGGTGAGATGCGGCAGCCACACCAGCAGGTCCGATTCGTAGCTCATCCGGATGCCTTGCGCGTCGCCGCGCCGTCAGCCCGTCAGTCCGTTCTCATGGGCGCGCGACGTGCCACATGCCGCCGACGCCGTCACCGCCCGCGTCACCGGCCTTGTGGTCCATCTTCCAGCGGTACAGCGGACGGCCGCGGTACGCCCATTGCTTCTTGCCGTCGTCGCGCGTGACGAGGCTCAGTGCGCCCGACGCCTTGTCGTATCCGTCGGCGAGCGCAGGCGGCCAGTTGGCCGCGCAGGTGCCGGTGCACGTGCTCTTGCCCGGCGCGTCGTGATCGAACACGTACAGCGTCATGTGATCTTCGTCGACCAGTTTCCCGTCACCGGCCTGCGGCGGCTCGGCGGCCGCGGGCCGCACGATCGCGGCCATCAGCGCGATGGCGAACAGCATCGTCTTCATTCCCGTTCTCCTTGGCATGGCATCGCGGCACGGCGGCGCCGGACGGGACGTCGACTACGTCATGACCATTATCCCGCTGTCCGGCTGCGCCGCGACTCGGTAAGTAAACGGACGAATCCGGCCGGTTATTCCATTCCGCCCCGCAATTCAGTGCCATTCCTCCCGTGAGACAGACCGGGAACCCAAAAAAAACGCGGCATGACATTGCTGTCATGCCGCGTTGTGCGACCCGTTGCGCGCGGCAGGCGATGAACCGTCGCCGCGCGCGCCGGCCGGTTACCTCGGCAATGCGCCCGTCACCGCCTGCAGCAGCGTCGACACCGGTGCGAGCGGATTGTTCGCCGAGTTGTTGCCCGAGTGCGGCGTGACCGACAGGCTCGGCGTGGAACCCAGCGCCGTGCCCAGCGTCGTGCCGGCCGCATTGACGACCGTCGCCGTCGCGTTGCCGCCCGTCGACAGCAGCGAACCGGCTGCCCCCGCCGTGCTGCCCGCCGCGCTCGCGCCCGAGCCGAGCAGGCTGCCGCCCGCTGCAGCCGTCGAACCGGCCGCGCCCGACAACGCGCCGGCCGCCTGCCCGAGGGCCGCCGGACCGTTCGCCAGGGCACCCGTCACCGAACCGAGCGCACCGGTCAGCGCGGCGGCCGGGTTGCTGCCGCCGGTCAGGCCGCTGACGAGGTTCGTGATCGGCGCGATCGGGCTGCTGCCGCCTGCGCCCGACAGGGTGCCGACGACCTGGTTCACGACGCCCTGCACCGGCGCCAGCGGGTTCGTGCCGCCGAGGCTGCCGAGTGCGCCCGTCACCGAACTGACCGCGTTGCTCAGTGCGCCGGCCGGGTTGCTGCCGCCGAGCGTACCGACCACCTGGTTCACGACGCCCTGTACCGGGGCCAGCGGGTTCGTGCCGCCGAGGTTGCCGAGTGCGCCCGTGACCGAGCTGACCGCGTTGCCCAGTGCGCCGGCCGGGTTGCTGCCGCCGAGCGTGCCGACGACCTGGTTCACGACGCCCTGTAGCGGCGCCAGCGGGTTCGTGCCGCCGAGGTTGCCGAGTGCGCCCGTGACCGAGTTGACCGCGTTGCCCAGTGCGCCGGCCGGGTTGCCGCCCGTCGGCAGCGCGTTTTGCAGGCCGCTGACGAGGTTCGTGATCGGCGCGATCGGGCTGCCGCCGCCGGCGCCCGATAGCGTGCCGACGACCTGGTTCACGACGCCTTGTACCGGCGCCAGCGGGTTCGTGCCGCCGAGGCTGCCGAGCGCGCCCGTCACCGAGTTCACAGCGTCCGTCAGTGCGCTGGCCGGGTTGCCATTGCCGAGCGTGCCGGCGAGTTGCGTGACGGCGCCTTGCACCGGGGCCAGCGGGCTCGACGCGCCACCGATGTTGCCGAGCGTACCCGTGATCGTATTGACCGCGTTGCTCAGCGCACCAGCCGGATTGCCGCTGCCCAGCGTGCCCGTGACCTGGTCGACGACGTTCTGGATCGGCGCCAGCGGGTTCGTGCCGCCAACGTTGCCGAGTGCACCCGTCACCGTGCCGAGGGCGCCGGTCAGTGCGCCGGCCGGGTTGCCACCGCCGACGTTGCCGAGCGCACCCGTCACCGTGCCGAGGGCGCCGGTCAGCGCGCCGGCCGGGTTGCCGCCGCCGACGTTGCCGAGTGCACCCGTCACCGTGCCGAGAGCACCGGTCAGTGCGCCGGCCGGGTTGCCGCCGCCGACGTTGCCGAGCGCACCCGTCACCGTGCCGAGAGCGCCGGTCAGTGCGCCGGCCGGGTTGCCGCCGCCGACGCTGCCGAGCGCACCCGTCACCGTGCCGAGGGCGCCGGTCAGTGCGCCGGCCGGGTTGCCGCCGCCAAGCGCACCCGTTACTTGATTCACCACGCCCTGAACCGGCGCCAGCGGATTCGCGCCGCCGCCGACGTTGCCCAGTGCGCCCGTCACCGTACCGATTCCGTTACTCAGCGTACCCGTCGCCGTATTGAGCGCGCCGGTCAGCGCGCCGGCCGGGTTGCCACCACCGAGCGCCCCTGTCACTTGATTGACGACACCTTGAACCGGTGCCAGCGGATTCGACCCGCCACCGACGTTACCCAGCGCACCCGTGACCGTACCGAGGGCGCCGGTCAGCGCGCCGGCCGGGTTGCCACCACCGAGCGCCCCCGTCACTTGATTGACGACACCTTGAACCGGCGCCAGCGGATTCGCACCGCCGCCGACGTTACCCAGCCCGCCCGTCACCGTGCCGACCGCATTGCTCAACGTCCCCGTCGCCGTATTCAGCGCGCCGCTCAACGCACCGGCCGGGTTGCCGCCACCGAGCGCTCCCGTCACCTGGTTCACCACGCCTTGTACCGGCGCGAGGGGCGTCACCGCGCCGCCACCGCCGCCGAGCGCGCCCTGCAGCGCGTTCACCGCGCCCGACAACGCCTGCGCCGGATTGCCCAGCGACGTCTGAATCGCGCCGGCCCCACCCGTCGCAACGGTGACCGAACCCAGCGGCGACGTGCCGGTCGCGGCCAACCCGATCGATACGCTGTTGGTCGGCGGATTCACGACGACTTGCGGAATCGGCAGCGCATCGAGCGGCCCGGCGACAGCCGAACCGGAAACCAGTACCCCGAACACCGTCGTGACCGACAGCGCCACGCCCGTCAATTTAAAGTTTTGTCTCATCCTTACCCCATCTCGTTGGCACTACGTTGATAAAGCATGGGGATCGATTGCACGAAGTGTGCCATCCGGATAAAACGGATTGATTCGTTGGCCTATTGCAAGCCAATAACGGTTTTATATGGATTTCCGGGTAAATAAACGGGTCGCGCAGCCGCAATCATCTGACGATAAATGTGTCGGGAGCGCGGATGTAACGTAACGTTTGCGAGGCCGGAAGTAACGTGTTCCGGTACATCCCGGGTCACATCGGAACGTCCGTTGCGAAACGTCGCCGGATGGCCCGGACGGACCGCCTGCTTCGCATTTCATCTTCATGAAATTGCATTAATAAATCGCGTGTTTTCTGTTTTGCTTATTTCGCGATTTCTTTCCGGTCAATTGCGCAGATCATTTCCGGCTGCAAGACTTCACTCAATACGGACAGCCGAATGAAAAACTGTGACGGCCGCACACGCGGCGGCCGTCGTATCGCAACGGGTTCAGCCGAAGCGCGCGGGCCGGTACGGATGGGGATCGATGAAGGTCGGCGCGCCCGTCATCATCTCGGCGAGCAGACGCCCGGTCGCGGGGCCGAGCGTGAGCCCGTGGTGACAGTGCCCGAACGCGAACCACAGATGACGATGGCGCGGCGCAGGCCCGATCACGGGCCGCATGTCGGGCGTGCACGGCCGCATCCCGAGCCACGGCGCCGGATCGAGCCGCTCGCCGATGCCGAACGCGTCGCGCGCCAGCGGCTCTGCCCGTGCGAGCTGCACGCCGGTCGGCGGCGCGCCGCGCAACGCGATCTCGACGCCGGTCGTGAGCCGCAGGCGGCCGCCTTCCATCGGCGCGACGACGAAACCCTCCTCGGTATCGCACACGGGCACGTTCAGCGACGCGCGGGTCGGCCGGTAATGCATGTGATAGCCGCGCTTCGCGCGCAGCGGAATCCGGTAGCCGAGCGGCGCGAACACGTGATCGGACCACGGCCCGAGCGCAACCACGGCCGAACGGGCCGCAATCGGCCCGTGCTCGGTATCGACCTGCCAGCCGTCGCGCACCTGCGCGAGCGTCGTCGCGTCGCCGCGTACGAACGTGCCGCCGTCGTGCTCGAACAGCCGCGCGTACGCCTTCGTGAGGCCGCCGGGGCTCGACACCGTCTTCGGGTCCTGCCAGTGGAATGCGCCGCAGAACGCGTCGCCGATGCCGGGCTCGCGTTCGCGCAACGCGCGCGCGTCGAGCACACTCATCCGCAACCCGTGCGCGTCGGCCACCCGCTGCTGCGCGCGCGTTTCCGCGTCGAACAGCGCGGGCGAACGGAATGCCTCGATCCACCCGCCGTCATGCACGAGCGGCTGCGCGTCGGTGCGCGCGAGCAGCGCGTCGTGCTCGACGACGCTCGCCGCGACGAGCGGCAGCATGTCGCGTGCGGCGGCCGCGAGCCGCTGCGGCGACGATTCGCGCCAGAAACGCGCAAGCCAGCCCGCGTACGCGGGCAATGCTTTGTAGTCCCAATAGAGATCGACCGAGCGGTTGCGTGCGTAGCGCAGCAGCGTGCCGAGCCGGCGCGGGAACGCGTACGGCACGACCGACGAGCGCTCGATCAGCCCCGCATTGCCATGGCTCGTTTCCTCGCCGGGCGCGCGCCGGTCGACGAGCGCGACACGCAGCCCGCGATCCTGCAGATGCAGCGCCGACGACACGCCGACGATGCCGGCCCCCAGAACGATGACGTCGAAATCCATGCTTCCCCGTACTGCGTCGAGATTCGGTGCGACGCGCGCCGGCACCGCGGCCGGCGCGCGGCCTGGCTTACTTCGCGACGATGTCGCGCTTGAAATACTTCTGCGACAGCGCGCTCAGCGTGCCGTCCTTCTTCAGCGCGTCGAGCGCGCCGACGATCTTCGCCTGCAGCGCCTTGTCGCCCTTGCGCAACCCGAAGCCGGTGCCTTCGCCGAGCGTCGCGGGATCCTTCAGCGGCTCGCCGACGATCTGGTAGTCGCGGCCGGCCGGCTTGTCGAGGAAACCGTCCTGCGCGGTCTGCGCTTCCTGCACGGCCGCGTCGAGACGACCGGCGACGAGATCGGCATAGATCTGGTCCTGGTCCTGATACGACACGACGTCCACGCCCGCATTGGCCCAGTGCGCCTTCAGGAAATCCTCCTGCGACGAGCCCTGCAGCACGCCGACGTGCTTGCCGCGCAGGCTCGCGGCATCGGGCCGCAGCGGCGAGCCGCGGTGCGCGACCATCACGATCGGCACCACGTAGATCGCCGGCGTGAAATCGATGCTCTGCTTGCGCTTCGCGGTGATGTTCATCGCCGAATTGATCGCGTCGAACTTGCGCGCCTGCAGCGCCGGGATCAGCCCGTCGAACGCATTCTCGACCCACACGCACTTCATGTTCAGCTTCGCGCAGACGGCATTGCCGACGTCGACGTCGAAACCCTGCAGCTGGCCGGCCGGCGTCTTGCTCTCGAACGGCGGATAGGCGGCTTCGATCCCGAAGCGCAGCGTGGTCTGTTCCGCGTGGGCGGTGACGGCCGCGCACGCAAGCGCCGCGACGGCGCAGAGGGAAAGCTTCCAGTTCATGACGATGTCCTTCGATTCCGGATTGAGGCGATGAAGACCGTTCGCGCGACGCCGTCGCCGGGCGCCGGATCGGCATGCGATGCATGCCGGCCGCCGGGCGGCAACATGCCGGTCCGCATGTGAAATATAGACTCTTAGTCTACTATAGACTATAGGGGATACGATAATCGCGGCCTCGCTGCTGCCCATCGAGATTCCGTCGATTACACAAAATGCCTTTGATTCATCGATGTTTTTTCGACTGACAGCGGCTCGGGCCTGTCCTGAAAAGAAAAATTCACCCGACTTCTTTTGTCTATATTAGACTTTTAATCCATCACGAACACCGCCGGACGCCCGCTTTCGAGACTGTCCTGTCCGGCCCCGACCGGAGAAGTTCCATGACGCAACCCGCCCCGACCCTGCCGCTGACCGTCGACGAAGCCGCGGTGCGCGCGGCGCTGCCGTCGCTCGACGTGCTCGGCACGCTGCGCCGCATGTTCGCGTCGCTCGCATCGGCCCGCGCGGTGCAGCCGCCGCAAACCCTCACGCTGTTCCCCGAGCAGGCCGGCGATTTCATCACGTATCTCGGCGCACTCGCCGACGAGCAAGTGTTCGGCGCGAAGCTGTCGCCATACGTCGTGACGGGCGGCAAACCGATCGTCACGGCGTGGACCGCGCTGATGTCGATGCGCACCGGCCAGCCGCTGATGTGGTGCGACGCGGGGCTGCTGACGGTCGAGCGCACGGCCGGCACGACGGCGCTCGCGGTCGACTGCCTCGCGCCGCGCGATGCGCGCCGGCTCGCCGTGATCGGCGCGGGCGCGGTGGGCCTCGCACATCTGCGCCATACGGCGGCATTGCGCGACTGGGCATCGATCAGCGTCCATTCGCCCGCGCTCGCCGGCGACCCGGCGCTGCAGGCGACGCTCGCGCGGATCGATCCGCGCGCCCGTGCGGCCGCCAGCGTCGAGGCGTGCGTGCGCGACGCGGACGTCGTGATGCTGTGCACGTCGTCGGGCACGCCGGTGCTCGCCGACGGCATGCTCACGCGCCCCGCGCTCGTCACCTCGATCAGCACCAACGTCGCGCGCGCGCACGAGATCCCGCCCGCATGGTTGCCCGACATGGACGTGTACTGTGACTACCGGCACACGACGCCCGCGAGCGCGGGCGAGATGCAGATCGCGGCGGCCGGGCACGGCTGGACGCCGGAGCGGATCGTCGGCGACCTGCCCGCGCTCGTCGCAGGCACCTGCGCGGCGCCGTCGCGCACGCGTCACGCGTTCTTCCGCTCGATCGGCCTCGGGCTCGAGGACATCGCGATCGCACACGCGCTGTACATGCATCTGACGCGCGCATGAGCGGCACGCGCACGCGGGGCCGATACAATGGCGCAACCGCCGCGGCGGCAGCGCGGGGGCGCACGGGCGAGCCGGTGGACGGCACGCCGGCGCGCCGTGCCGACGCACCGCCCGGCTCCCGCTCACCCGAGATGGCGATTCCGATGCGCAAGAAGCAATCCCCCGTCAAAGACCTGCTGCTCACCCGCTACGCACCGATCGCCGACGGCATCGCGGCGCTGTTCTTCCCGTACGCGGAAGTCGTGATCCACGACCTGCACGACCAGACCGTGCTGTACCTCGCGAACAACCTGTCGAAGCGCGAGGTCGGCGACGATTCGGCGCTCGAGGAAATCGATCATTCGGCGCGCGAGCGCGTGATCGGCCCGTACGAGAAACTGAACTGGGACGGCCGGCGCATGCGTTGCGTGAGCAACGTGCTGTTCGACGACGAAGGCCGGCCGGCCGGGATGATGTGCATCAACTTCAACATCGCGGTGTTCGACGACGTCCGCGCGACGCTCGACGTGTTCATCAAGGGCGCGGGCATCGTCGCGCAACCGGACGAGCTGTTCCGCGACGACTGGCAGGAGCGCATCAACACGTTCCTGCACGGCTGGCTGCGCGAGCGGCAGGTCGGCCTGAACGGCCTCACGCGCGAGCACCGGCGCGAGCTCGTCGAGGCGCTTTATGCGGAAGGCGCGTTCCGCGGCAAGAGCGCCGCGAACTACGTCGCGAACGTGCTCGGGATGGGGCGCGCGACCGTCTACAAGCACCTGAAGCATCTGAAGGAAACGCAGGGCGACGTGTGAGCGACGTGTGAGCGACGTGTGAGCGACGTGTGAGCGACCTGTGCTGCGGGCGTGGTCGCTTGGTCGCTTGGTCGCTTGGTCGCCAAGCTTGCCGCCTTCACCGTTCACCATCACTGACATCAGCCCCGCTACCGGTTCGCGCGGTCCGTGACTATGCTTCGTGATACGTCAGGGGCCGGCCCGTTCCACGCGGGCCAGCCCACGGCGAAGCATCGAAGCGTCGAAGCGTCGAAGCGTCGAAGCACAAAATGCTATAGTCCCGGTTACATTTATTTGCCGCCCCGGACCGCCCATGACGACCACTCCCGCCCCGACTGCCCGCCCGATCCTGACCGTCGAAATCTGGTCCGACCTGATCTGCCCGTGGTGCTGGATCGGCAAGCGCCGCTTCGACGAGGCGCTCGCCGCATTCGCGCACGCGGAGCACGTCGACGTCGCGTTGCGTGCGTACCGGCTGATGCCGGGCCAGCCGGTCGAACCGGTGGAGGCGATGCTCGCGGGCAAGTACCGGATGTCGCCCGCGCAGGTCGACCAGATGTTGCGCCAGGTGACCGACGCGGCAGCGAGCGTCGGGCTGAGCTACGACCTGCCCGGCACGTTCGTCGGCGACACGCTCGACGGCCATCGGCTCGTGAAGCTCGCGGAAGCCACCGGCCGCGCCCATGCGCTGACCGAGCGCCTGTACCGCGCCTATTTCTGCGAGCACGGCTCGCTGTTCGACCATGCGGCGCTGATCGACTTCGCGGTCGAAGCGGGGCTCGAGCGCTCGGCCGTCGAAGCCGTGCTGCGCAGCGATGCATACCGTGACGAAGTCGAGGCCGACATCGCGCGCGCCGCGCAGATCGGCGGACGCGGCGTGCCGCTGTTCGTGTTCGGCGGCCGCTACGCGGTATCGGGCGCGCAGCCGGCCGACGTGTTCGCGCAGGCGCTCGAGCAGGCATGGCGCGACGGCGCCATCGTCGAATTCGCCGGCGACGACGCCGCCGCTTGCGGCCCCGACGGCTGCGAACTCCCGCCGCGCGGATAACGTCCGGCGCCGCGCGACACGCGCTGCCGCTACGCGTCGCTCCTGCCACAAACCGGCAGGAAGCGCACGCGAACGACGTCTACAATTCAGCCTTTCAAATAACTATCAGAGAGAAGGCTGCCAGCCATGACCCACGGGATCCACGGCGAGAAGCGCTGGTACGCGCTGATCGTCCTCTGCCTCGGCGTGCTGATGATCGTGCTCGACAGCACGATCGTAAACGTTGCACTGCCGTCGATCAGCACCGACCTCCATTTCACCGAGACGGCCCTCGTGTGGGTCGTCAACGCCTACCTGCTGACGTTCGGCGGCTGCCTGCTGCTCGGCGGCCGGCTCGGCGACCTGTACGGGCAGCGGCGCATGTTCCTCGCCGGCCTCGTCGTGTTCACGCTCGCGTCGCTCGCCTGCGGCCTCGCGCAATCGCAGACGATGCTGATCGCCGCGCGCGCGGTGCAGGGCTTCGGCGGCGCGATCGTGTCGGCCGTGTCGCTGTCGCTGATCATGAACCTGTTCACCGAGCCGGGCGAACGGGCGCGCGCGATGGGCGTCTACGGTTTCGTCTGCGCGGGCGGCGGCAGCATCGGCGTGCTGCTCGGCGGGCTCTTGACGAGCACGCTGTCGTGGCACTGGATCTTCCTCGTCAACCTGCCGATCGGCATCGCCGTCTATGCGATGTGCGTCGCGCTGCTGCCGCGCCTGCGCGCGCCGGCCGGCGCCGCGCGGCTCGACGTCGCGGGCGCGATCACCGTGACCGCGTCGCTGATGCTCGCGGTCTACGGGATCGTCGGGGGCAACGAGGCCGGCTGGCTGTCTACGCAAACAGTCGTGCTGATCGGCGCGGCCGTCGTGCTGCTCGCGCTGTTCGTCGCGATCGAGGCGCGCGTCGCGCATCCGCTGATGCCGCTCACGCTGTTCGCCGCGCGCAACGTCGCGCTCGCGAACGTGATCGGCGTGCTGTGGGCGGCCGCGATGTTCGCGTGGTTCTTCCTGTCCGCGCTCTACATGCAGCGCGTGCTCGGCTACGGACCGCTGCAGGTCGGGCTCGCGTTCCTGCCGGCGAACCTGATCATGGCCGCGTTCTCGCTCGGGCTGTCGGCGCGGATCGTGATGCGTTTCGGCATCCGCGGCCCGATCGCCGCCGGCCTGCTGATCGCGGCGTGCGGCCTCGCGCTGTTCGCGCGCGCGCCGGCCGACGGCAGCTTCGTCTGGCACGTGCTGCCGGGCATGACGCTGCTCGGCATCGGCGCGGGCGTCGCGTTCAATCCGGTGCTGCTCGCCGCGATGAGCGACGTCGATCCGGCCGATTCGGGGCTCGCGTCGGGCATCGTCAACACCGCGTTCATGATGGGCGGGGCGCTCGGCCTCGCCGTGCTCGCGAGCCTCGCGGCCGCGCGCACCGATGCGCTCGCGGCGGCACACGCCTCGCCGCTCGACGCGCTGAACGGCGGCTACCACGCCGCGTTCGCCGTCGGCGCCGCATTTGCGGCCGCGGCCGGGCTGCTCGGTCTCGCGCTGCGCATCCGCCGCCAGGACGCCGTTGCGGGCGCCGGCCCCGCGATGCATTGACGGCCGTCCGGCCTGAATCGGGGAGAGTTCCGCCCCGCCGCACCCGATGGCCCGCCATCGGCGTCGCAACCCGGCAACGCCGGCACGCCACCCCGCCCGGCCCGGCGCCCGTTCAAACGTTCGTTTGACCCGCCGGGAACGGCCCGTCCGGCGGGCCTTCCCGGCCGATTTTTAACGTAGTCGTACACCGAAGCGCCACTTTTGCGACAATGGCGGACTTTGATGCGCGCGCCGCGGCCGCGCGCCGCCGCCGAACGCCGCATAACCGCCTGCTTCCGATGTCGCTTCCCCATATCGATCTGCTGTACTCCCTGTCCGGCCTGTTCGTCGGCGTTCTCGTCGGCCTGACGGGCGTCGGCGGCGGTTCGCTGATGACGCCGATCCTCGTGCTGCTGTTTGGCGTCCATCCCGCGACGGCGGTCGGCACCGATCTGCTGTACGCGGCCGCGACCAAGGCCACCGGCACCCTCGTCCACGGACTGAAGGGGTCGATCGACTGGCGCATTACCGGCCGGCTCGCGGCCGGCAGCGTCCCGGCCGCGGCCGTCACGCTGTGGCTGCTGCACACGCACGGGATGAACTCGCCCGGCACCGCGCGAATGATCCAGCTGGTGCTCGGCATCGCGCTGCTGCTCACGTCGCTCGCACTGATCTTCCGCCCGCAGTTGACCGCGCTCGCCGCGCGCAACCCGCTCCCGCCGAATCCCGCGCGCACGTTCTGGTCGACCGTGCTGACGGGCGCCGTGCTGGGCGCGCTCGTGTCGATGACGTCGGTCGGCGCCGGCGCGATCGGCGTCACCGTGCTGCTGCTACTGTACCCGCTGCTCGCGACCGCGCGCATCGTCGGCTCCGACATCGCGCACGCGGTGCCGCTCACGCTCGTCGCCGGCATGGGCCACTGGCTGCTCGGCTCGGTCGACTGGTCGATGCTGCTGTCGCTGCTGCTCGGCTCGCTGCCCGGCATCGTGCTCGGCAGCCTGCTGTCGGCGCGCGCGCCCGAGCGGCTGCTGCGCAACCTGCTCGCCTCGACGCTCGTCGCGGTCGGCGTGCGGCTCGTGCTCGCGTAAGCGGCGCGGCTGCCGCCCGCCACGGCAGACACCGCCATCTTCCCGCCCCTGACGGAAGAGATCGGCACGATTTGTCGGTGGAGAATTTCCCTCGATACAGGGGCATGCATCCCCCTTGCGAGGATCAAGCCGCCGCGAATCTCACGCGGACCCGACAACGCCCCGTCGGTCGACGACTCACGGGCACCGTGGAAGCTCACAGCATCGCGAGCCGCATGCGCGATGTGATGCATGACCGGCCAGCACGCGCCGCCGGCTTCCCCCGCCGCAAAAAAACAGCCCGACCGGCCTGCGCCGATCGGGCTGTCGTCCATCCGGGGCCTCGCGAACTCGGGCCGCCCGGCCCACGGCCGGGCAGCGCAAGTCGCTCGCGATCCTTACTGCCCCTGCTGCTTCAACTGTTGCTGCTTCATCTGTTGCGTGCGCGCCTGCAGCTTCAGCACGCGCTGCAGCGCGGTACGGTTTGCGAGGATCCCGTCGTAGAAGTTGCCGAGATCGCCCTTCAGCGCGGTCCGCGACGCGTCGTTCAGGTAAATCATGTGGCCCGACGGATAGTTCTTGATCGTCAGGTTCTGTGCCTTGAGCGTCGGATCGAGCGGCATCTGCGCGAGCGTCAGCTCGGTCTGGTGGAACGGCGTGACCGCATCGAAATAGCCGTTCGCCGACAGCACCTTCAGGTCCGGGTTCACGCTCATCGTCGCCGCGAGATCACCGGCCGTGTACAGCGTATTGCCGCCGCCCCGGTTCGCGCCGGTCGGGTCGGTGTGGCTGAAGTCCCAGTTGTTGAAGACCTGGTCGTTCAGGTCCACGAACGACGACGTCGACGTGTACTTGAGGTCGGTGTTGATGTAGCTGTTCCACAGCACCGTGTACGCGCCGCCGACGTTCGTGATCGACGGATCGTTGCTGCCCGAGTTCGGCAGGATGTACGGCGCGATGCCCTTGCCCGTGAAGTTCGCGCGACCGTCGTACTGGCCGATCTGCGTGCCCGGCACGAGCGTCAGGAAGAACGTGTACGGCGGGTTGTCGTCCGACGACGGCACGTTGCCGAGCGCGGCCGGGTTGCCGAACGTCTGGATCAGCGACGTCGGATCCGTGCCGATGTACGAACCCATCTGCCGCGCGGTCTGCAGGTTCAGGTTCAGCCGCACGTTCACGAAGCCGCCGTCCTGCGGGTTCGGCTTCTGCGCGAGCGGCGCGAGCGTGTTGTCCGCGTAGTTGCGGGCCTGCACCATGTATGCGTCGAGATCGGTCGGCGTCGGGTTGAGCGTCGTCTTCTTCCAGTAGAACGCGTCGGCCGCGAGCGTCGGGAAGGTACCCGGCGCGGACAGCGCATTCGCATAGTCGAGGATCGACGACTGCAGCGTGATCCCGTTCAGGTCGATGCCGTCCTCATGCAGCACCCATGACACGACCGCGCTGCGCGCGGTGCCGTACGACTCGCCGTACAGGAACTTCGGCGAGTTCCAGCGCGAGTACTTGGTCAGGTAGCGCTGGATGAAGCGGTCGATCGAGCGCGCGTCCTGGTCGGTGCCCCAGAAATCCTTGTTCTTCGCCGGGGCGATCGCCGCCGAGTAGCCGGTGCCGACCGGGTTGATGAACACGAGGTCGGTACGGTCGAGCAGGCTGTCCGGGTTGTCGAGCAGCTTGTACGGGGCCGGCGGCGTGAAGTTCGGGAACGACGACTGCAGGCGCTTCGGCCCGTACGAGCCGAGCAGCAGGTAGACCGACGACGAGCCGGGGCCGCCGTTGTAGAAGAACGTGACCGGGCGCGGCTTCGACGGGTCCGGATTGTCCTGCGTGTACGCGACGTAGAACATCTTCGCGTTCGGCGCCGACGTGATCGGGTCGATCGTGGTCAGGTGGCCGGTGGTGGCCGTGTACTGGACGGTCTTGCCGCCGATCGTGACCTGGCGGTGCACGACCGCGGCCCCTTCGGTCGAATCCGTGACCGCGTCGTTCGGCCCGGTGCCGTACACGTCGTTGTCGACGTACGGCTGGTCGGCCGGGACGGCGGCCGTTGCATTGGTGCTGGCCGACGTGCTGCCGTTCGACGTCGTCGCGGCTGCCGCGGTGGCGGCGGTCGGGCCCGCCCCGTCGTCGCCGCCGCATCCCGTGACGAGCAGCGCCGCGGCCGCGGCTGCGGCGAGCGGCACGCTCAGCGTCGTTCCAAATAGCGCGAAACCGTCTTTCAAGGACTTCAGTGTCGTCATTATTGCCTCTCGAACAGAACGATAAATACCGCCGGTCGCAAAGGATCATTTGCGCCGGCGCTCCGCACCGGGAGCGCATTCGTTTTGCGATGCACCCCGAGTTTTTTACCGCATCGGCGAATACCGACCGGCATGATTTACCCCACCCATATTCCGCGATCGCACAATGGAATCAATTCCATTGCAAACGACGATTCAATAATGTGCGGCACTGCGAATTCGCCCTCGCCATCCGCACGCGCGAGAAACCGCAAGCAAAAGCATCCCCTGCAAAGGCCGCCAGACAAGGCGCCTTCGCTTCGAACAGACGAACGACTCCCTCGACGAAATGCCGGTCAATCGCGAAAGGGCGACCAACCGCAACTCGAGCCGATTTAATAAAATCGAAAGGATCGATTAACTATACGGAAAGGAATATTGTCTTTACGGGAATTTATTAAATTAAGTTAAAATATCGGCGCATAATAGATTCCGGATTTTCCGCCGTAAAGCGATAATTTGTTACAGCGCATGCCATTCGGACCAAGGGCAATGCGGGACCGATTCCAGACGCTGAAAATAAAAAAGCCGGACGAGCGTCCGGCTTCCGTATCGCGGTGGGGCGGGTGCCGTCAGAGCGGCACATCGATCGCGCCCGCGCCGGCCGTGATCGCGTTCGCGCCGGGGGACGCCGAGATCGGCGGCAGGTTCGCGCTCGTCAGCGCCGGCGCGGCGCCCGGCGTGCCGCCGCGCGGCAGCGTGCGGACCACCTGTGACGGCGGCAGCGCGGCACCGTTCTTCAGGTGCCGCCACATCAGGTTCAGCGCCTGCAGGTTGTAGTAGTGGACCGGCACGAAGCGCGTGTCGAAGCCCGCGACGGGCAGGAACGCATCGAAGTGCTGCCCGTTCGTCACCTCGTAGAACACGAGCTGGCTGCGGCCGCCTTCACTGATGCCGTTCTGCGCGACGTACGCGCGCGACGCGTGATTCACGGGCACGAGCGCGTCGCTGCGGCCCTGCACGATGATCGCCGGCTTGCCCTGCAGGTTCGCGTTCACGCGCACCGCATCGACGTTCGCCGGCATGTCGAGCATCCCGTTGGTCCACAGCTGGCGCAGGCACAGCGCGCCCGCGAAACTCGCGTCGGGCGTCGCGAGCCGGTGGTCGACACCCGCACCGGTGTTGAACACGAGATTGACGCCTGCCGTCGGCGGCACGCCGTTGCCGAGGCCGAACACGGCCGGCATCGGCGAGGCGGCGGGCGGCGCCACCGCGCCCGTCGCCGCATTGGTGGTCGCGAAGCTGAAATTGCACAGGTTGTCGGTCACGCGCGAGCGCGTGTACGCGTTCGCATAGGTGACCGCGATCGCCGGAATCGCCTGCGAATCCCACATCGGCGCCTGCAGCAGGTCGGAATCCGCGAGATAGCCGGCCGCGTGCAGTTGCGCGAGCGCGTCGGCGGCCTGGCTCTGCGTATCGGCCCCCGACACGAACCCGGCCGCGGCGAGCGTCGCGCAGCGCTGCGTGCGGATCGACTGCGTGGTGGCGGCCGGCAGCGCGCTCAGGTACGGCGCGCCCGCGAGCGACGACGACGCGGCCGCACACGGCTCCAGCAGGTTCGCGAGCGTCGCGTAGTCGGCCAGCGGCCGGCCGAACGACGGCACCGGCTGGCCGCCCTCGCGCACGACCGCGTTCGGCGCCATCCGCACGTTGACTTGCGGCTCGCCGACCACGACCGCGGTGATCCAGCGGCGCGTGTCCTGCTCGGCCGCCGCGAGCGCCGCGCCGCCGCCGTTGCTGACGGACGCGGCGATCGTCGTGATGTCGCCCGGGCGGTAGCGCACGCCGTGATGCGAGCCGTCGACGAACGGCCCGAACTGTTCGTTGAGCGCCCAGTACGCGAATTCGACCGCCTGCAGCGTCGCGTGCCCCCAGTCCTGCTCGGGATTCTGTTGCGAATGCGCGTGCTTGAACGCGTAGCGGTTCGGGAAGCGGCTGTTGAACGCGGCCAGGTCGCTGCTCGTCACATTGGCGGTAAAGAGACTCGCATTGCCGGCGAGCACCGCGTCGGCGAGCGTGCCGTCGATCAGCGTGATCGTGTCGGTGCCGAGCTCGTGCGCGCCGTTGCCGCCGCCCTTGTCGTTGTACGCGACCGCGCAGCCGCGCTTGAGGCCCCACTCGCCGGCCGCCGAAATCGCGCCGTACACACCGCGCGAACCGGACGACGTCGCGGTGACGATGCACGGCTGCGCGGGGTCGAAGCTCGCGGGCACCTGCACGAGCAGCGTCACGTTCTTGCGGCCGCTGCCGTCGTCGGAATACGCGAGATATTCGGTGCCGGGAATCTTGCCTTCGCCGAGCGTGTCGTTGCCGTCGAGGTCGACGTTCGGTCCCCAGAAACGGCCGTAGCCGCCGTTGGCGCTCATGTCGACGAGCGCGCGGTAGTTCGACCAGATCGCGAGCCGGCGCAGCTCGGCGCTCGTCGGCCGCGACGGATTCGCGAACGCCGGCGCGGTGGCGGCGGCGAGGCCCGTCTTGCCGAGACCGGCAGTCAGCAGGTCGTCGCCCGTACCGTCGTAGGCGGTGGTGCGCACGCTGCCGGACACGAACCCGGGCAGCCGATTGCGTTCGGACGACTCGTCGCCGTTGCAGGCGCCGAGCAACGTGATCGCGACCAGCGCCGCGCCCCAAAGAATCCGACTGCCCCACCCGTGCGTTGTCATTGCCGCCCTCTCGATATCGTTATCGGTGCGCCGCTGCGTCGTGCGCGGCTCGCGGCCTGTCGGGAAAACGCCGGGCCGCCCAAGGTTTTCCGCCCCGAAGGAAGTTTCCTTGGGGGACGCCCGCTCCGGGGCCTGGCGCGAAGCGGCGGGCCCTGGGGGCATTCAAAAGTGCAAACGGGCCCCGGCACGCCGGGGCCCGCGTGAAAGCGGGCGCGCGGCGCTGGCGCGCCGCCGCCCGGCATCATTGCTGCTGAACCGTCAGCTTGTTCGTGACCGACGTCACGCCCTTCACGCCCTTCGCCGCCTCTTCCGCCTTGTCGATCTGTGCCTGGTCGGGCACCGTGCCCTCCAGCGAGATCGCGCCGCCCTTCGAGCGCACGACGATGTTCGCCACGTCGATGCCGCCTGCCTTCGTAATGGCCTTGCGCACCGCATAGCCGAGCTGGCGGTTGGCCTTCTTCGCGGTCTTGGCCGCCGCCTTCGGCGAGCTCGCTGCCGCGGCCGGCGCTTCGGTGGCCGCCGCATCGCTCGACTGCGCGTACACGCTGCCCGTCAGACAGGCCGCCACGGCCGCAACACCCAACGCTCTCAACACGATCGACTTCATGCTATCTCCTTGTAACTCCGGAACGGCCGTGCACAGTACGGCCGGATACCCCCAAAGGCAGCCGGCCCGCGCGCGAACGGGCGGGACGGCCGATGATTTCCACGGCGATGCGAGAGAGGCGACACGGGCCGGCGGCCGGCGCGCGCGAATGCGGGCCGGCCGGGCCGGACAGCCGCCGGCCGGGCGCGCCCGGTCTCATAACGTGCCGGGTCGTGCGCGAATCGGGCGCGGCTGCGTCGCACAATGTAATCCAGCGCCAGCCGAAGCGCAAAGCTTTTGACGCGTGGCCGCCCGCCATCCGCCCGCGCGCGCCCGTGTCCGCCGCCGCGCGACGGCGCCGGACTCGCGCACGCCGGGCGAAACCGGGTACCATCGCCGCCAGAACGCGCATCGCGTGCCTTGTCCGCGACGGCCGTCATCGATGCGTCACGCCCGTGTCATCCGCCGACTCCATGAAGCCAGCCCGCCCCCGCCCGCCCCGCCGCATCCTCGCCCGCTTCGTCGCGGTGTCGTGGCGCGACCTCGCGCTGTCGATCGGCCCCACCGTGCTGCTCGCGGTCGCGGCGGTCTGGTTCGCGGTCAAGCTGATCCAGCCGGCGCCGCCGTCCACGCTCGTGATTTCGTCCGGCCCGCCCGGCAGCACCTACTGGAACGCCGCGCAGAAATACAAGGCGATCCTCGCGAAGAACGGCGTCACGCTCGACGTCCAGTCATCCGAAGGATCCGCGCAGAACCTCGCGCGGCTGTCGAATCCGGACGCGCCGGTCGACGTCGGCTTCGTGCAGAGCGGCATCGGCCCGAAGGAGCGCGATGAACACCTGGTCTCGCTCGGCAGCATCGGCTACGTGCCGCTCGCGATCATGTACCGCGGGCCGGTGGTCGCACGCCTGTCCGACTTCAAGGGCAAGCGGCTCGCGCTCGGCGCGGAAGGCAGCGGCGCGCGCGAATTGAGCCTGGCGCTGCTGAAGATGAACGGCATCGTGCCGGGCGGCTCGACCGAGCTGCTGCCGACCGCCGGCGAGGACGCCGCGGCCGCGCTGCTCGACGGCAAGATCGACGCCGCGTTCCTGTCCGGCGACTCGACGCAGATCCCGGTGATGGCGAAGCTGTTCCGCGCGCCCGGCGTGCACGTGTACTCGTTCACGCAAGCCGAGGCCTACGCGCGGCGCTTTCCGTACCTGACCGCGATCACGCTGCCGATGGGCGTCTACGATCTCGGCCTCAACCTGCCGCCCGCCGACATCCACACGGTCGCGCCGACGATCGAGCTGGTCGCGCGCGATACGCTGCACCCCGCGCTGTCCGACCTGCTGATCGAGGCCGCGCGCGAAGTGCACGGCCACGCGACGATCCTGCAGCACGCGGGCGAATTCCCGTCGGCCGTCACGCGCGGCTTCCCGCTGTCCGACGACGCGGGGCGCTATTACAAGTCGGGCAAGTCGTTCCTGTACCGGCGGCTGCCGTTCTGGGTCGCGAGTCTCGTCGACCGGCTGCTCGTCGTCGTGGTGCCGCTGATCGTCGTGCTGATCCCCGGGTTGCGGCTGGTGCCGTCGCTGTACGGCTGGCGCGTGCGTTCGCGCATCTACCGCTGGTACGGCGCGCTGATCGCGCTCGAGCGCCGCGCGCTCGGCGAGCATACGGCCGAAGAGCGCGTCCAGTTGCTCGACGAACTCGACGACATCGAGGAAGCCGTGAACCGGATGAAGATGCCGCTTGCGTACGCGGGGCAGTTCTACGTGCTGCGCGAGCACATCGGCTTCGTGCGCGAGCGGCTCACCGCGCACGATCACGACGTCGCATCGGGCACGCCGGGCACACCCGGCGCCGGCGGCCGTGCAGCGGCGCGCGGCGGCGCGGCGGCGCCGGCCGGCGAGCCCCCCCGGGCGACTCCCGGTTCCGCATGAGCGGCCGATCCGCGATCATTGCTGCATCCGCGCGGTTGCATCCGCGCGCCGCAACGTAACATGAAGGCCGCCGCCAGGCGCGCACGCCCCACCCTCTGGAGATCGCCATGACAACCGGCCTCGACACTGCCCAGCCTGCCTGGTTCTTCGACTTCGTGTCGCCGTTCTCCTACCTGCTGCTCGAACAGCACGACAAGTGGCCCGACGTGCCGTTCGACCCCGTCGCCGTGTCGCTGCCCGACCTGCAGCGCCACTGGGGGCAGCGCCCGAGCGCCGACGTGCCGGCCAAGCGCGTGTTCACGTACCGCCACGCGCTGTTTCGCGCCGAACAGCTCGGCATCCGCTTCAAGATGCCGCCCGCGCATCCGTTCGACTCCGACAAGGTGCTGCGCCTCGCGATCGCGCTGCGCGCCGACATCGCGACCGTGCTGGAAATGTTCCGCTTCATCTGGCACGACGGCAACGATCCGTCGACGCCGGACGGGTTCGCGGCGCTGTGCGAGCGCGTCGGCGTCGGGCACGGCGACGAGCTGATCGAATTCGAGGAGACGAGCGCGCAGTTGCGCCGCAACACCGACGACGCGATCGCGCTCGGCGTGTTCGGCGTACCGACCTTCTGGATGAACCAGCAGCTGTTCTGGGGCGAGGACGCGCTGCCGATGGTGCTGTACTGCGCGCGCACGCCGAACTGGCTCGAGTCGCGCGAGGTCAAGCGGATCAGCGTGCTGCCGAAGGGGCGCACGTGATGGCCGGTATCACGCACGGCAACGTGCGGCTGCGGTAAGGTTACGCTTCTCCCGAACACCGCTCGCCGATGGAAGACGACGATCGTACCGCCTCGCTCGATATCTGGCTCGTGCGCGTATTGCGCACGCTGCTGCTCGAGCGCAGCGTCACGCAGGCCGCGCTGCGCCTGAACCAGACCCAGCCCGCGATCAGCACCGCGCTGCGCAAGCTGCGCGAGACGCTGAACGACCCGATTCTCGTGCGCGGCAAATCCGGGATGGTGCCGACCGAGTACGGCGCATCGCTGCTCGGTGCCGCGTCGCGCGCGCTGCGCGAGGTCGACTTCATCGCGACGCCGCACGGCGACTTCGATCCATCGTCCGCGCGGCGCACGTTCCGCGTCGCCGCGCCCGACTACCTCAACGATTTCTTCATGCCGACGCTGATCGAGCGCTTTCGCGACGCGGCGCCGCATGCGCATCTGGAAATCGACTCATTGAATCCCGCGCTCGATCACGCGGAGGCGCTCGAATCGGGCGCGCTCGATCTCGTGATCGGCAACTGGCCGAAGCCCGACCCGCGGTTCGCGCGCCAGGACCTGTTCTCCGACACGATCGTGTGCCTGATGCGCGACGCGCATCCGCTCGCCCGCGAACCGCTCACGCGCGAAGCGTACGCGTCGGCCGCGCACGTCGCGCCGACGCCGTACACCGGCGACAAGCGCAACGCGATCGAGATCGGCCTCGCCCGCGCCCGCCTCACGCGACGGATCGTGACGACGCTGCCGTACTTCGGCATCGTGCCGCAGGTGCTGCTGCAGTCGGACCTGATCTTCACGACGACGCGCCGCTTCGCGACGCACTACGCGCAGCTGCTGCCGCTCGTCGTCGTCGCGCCGCCCGTGCCGTTCCCGCGCATCAAGAGCTACCTGCTCACGCACCCGCACCCCGATCGCCCGACCGACATCGCGTGGCTGTGTGCGCTGATGCAAAGCGTGTCCGACGAGCTGACCGCCGCACGCGGCCGCAAGCGCTGAAGCGGCGCTGCCCCCCCGCGGAATCGCCCGCGCACGATCACGCGGCGCGGCCGCTCAGGCCGTGCAGAAGGTTTCCTGCAGATGGGTCCAGCGCACGACGCCTGCCGCGTCGCGCGCGAACACGGCGGTCGCGCGACGCGCGGGCAGTTCGCCCGACGCCGCCTGCTGCGCTTCAAGATAGGTGAGCACCGCATGCGACGCGTCTGCCGCGAGCACGCGGATGTCCGACAGTTTGATGCGCAGCCCCGGCTTCG
The DNA here is from genome assembly GCF_003857805.1 of Burkholderia sp. Bp9099. Lineage (NCBI taxonomy): Bacteria > Pseudomonadati > Pseudomonadota > Betaproteobacteria > Burkholderiales > Burkholderiaceae > Burkholderia > Burkholderia sp. Bp9099. The sequence goes on along the minus strand of NZ_QTPU01000029.1, from coordinate 32,372 downwards.
CGCCGCCGAGCTTCGCGAACAGCGCGCGCGTGTCGTCGCGGTCGAACGCGCGACCGTCGGTCATGATCATCGTGAATTCGGCGGAGAAAGGCGCGAGCAGCGCATCGAGCGCCGCGGGGGAAGTATCGGCGCCGGACAGCCAGCGCTCGATGACGACGAGGCTCGCATCGAGCGCATCGAGATAGACCTGATGATCGGACATGGTACCTGCACGAAAGAACGCGCGGCCCGCTGCCGCGCGATCCGTGCAGTGTAGGCAAAAACGCGCGGACGTGGGTCGGGCGTGCCGCCCCTGATCGTTACCGTGCGCAGCGCGCGTCGTCGCGCAAGCGCCCCGCCGCGGCCGCCTTCGCATCGGCCACCGGCATGCCCGAGCGGGCCTGCAGCAGTTCCGCGCAGACGGCCACCGCGATCGCACCGGGCGCCTTGTCGACGATGCCCGCGACGCCGATCGGACACACCATCTCGGTGAGCCGCGCCGGATCGACGCCGCGCGCGGCGAGCCGGCGCTCGAACTTCACGCGCTTGGTACGCGAACCGATCATCCCGAAGTACGCGAAGTCGCGCCGCCGCATGATCTGCACGGCGAGCGAGAAGTCGAGCGCGTGGTTGTGCGTCATCACGAGGAAGTACGCGCCGGGCGGCGCCGCGTCGACGACGGCCTCGGGTATGTCGGTCGGCTCCGGCTGCACGTTCGGCGGACATTCGTCCGGGAACAGCTCGTCGCGCGTATCGACCCACTGCACGACGCACGGCAATGCGCCGAGCAGCGTGACGAGCGCATGGCCGACGTGCCCCGCGCCGAACAGCACGATGTGCATCGGCGCGGACGTACCGGTCGCGCGGTTGCGCTGGCCGGTACCCTGCGCGAATGCCGGGGTCGTCGCGGTGCGAAACGAACGTGCAGGCCCGTTCATCTCAACCTGCCTGACCGGCGCGCGCAGCACGCACCGCAGTGATCGCGCGCAGGATCGACTCGCCGGTGGCCGGCGCGTCGAGCGGCGGATTCACCCGGTAGTCGCCGACCGCCGCAATCGCGTCGCGCACCGCGAAGAACACCGAGAACGGCAGCAGCAGCGGCGGTTCGCCGACGGCCTTCGAACGATGGATGCTGTCCTCCACGTTGCGGTTCTGGAACAGCCGCACGTTGAATTCGGGCGGCGTGTCGTTGACCGTCGGGATCTTGTACGTGGACGGCGCATGCGTCATCAGCTTGCCGCCCTTGTTCCACCACAGCTCCTCGGTCGTGAGCCAGCCCATTCCCTGGATGAACGCGCCTTCGACCTGGCCGATGTCGAGCGCCGGGTTCAGCGATGCGCCCACGTCGTGCAGCGCGTCGACGCGCAGCGTGCGCATCTCGCCCGTCAGCGTGTCGATCACGACCTCCGACACGGCCGCGCCGTACGAGTAGTAATAGAACGGCCGGCCCTGCAGCTTCGACTGATCCCAGTACAGCTTCGGCGTCGCGTAGAAGCCGTCGGACCACAGCTGCACGCGCGCGAGATACGCCTTCGCGATCACCTCGCCGAACGGCACGCTCGCGCCGCCGATCCACACGAAGTCGTTGCCGAACTTCACGTCGGCCGCATCGACCTTGCCGTCGCCGAACTGCTTCGCCGCGAACGCCGCGAGGCGCTCGCGCAGCTGGCGCGCCGCATCCTGCGCGGCCTTGCCGTTCAGGTCGGAGCCCGTCGACGCAGCCGTCGCGGACGTGTTCGCGACCTTGCTCGTGTCGGTCGCCGTCACGCGGATCCGGCCGAAGCGGATGCCGAGCTCGTGCGCGACGACCTGCGCGACCTTCGTGTTGAGCCCCTGCCCCATCTCCGTGCCGCCGTGGTTCACGAGCACCGAGCCGTCGGTGTAGATGTGCACCAGCGCGCCCGCCTGGTTGAAGTGCGTGACGTTGAACGCGATGCCGAACTTCACCGGCGTGAGCGCGATGCCCTTCTTCAGCACCGTGTTGCGTGCGTTGAATTCGCGCACGCCCGCGCGCCGCGCGCGGTAGTCGCTCGTCGACTCGAGTTCGCCGAGCAGTTCGTGCAGCACGTTGTCCTCGACCGTCTGCCCGTAAGGCGTCACGTTGCGCTCGGTCTTGCCGTACAGGTTCGCGTAGCGCACGTCGAGCGGATCGCGGCCGAGCGCGCGCGCGACGTCGTCGAGGATGTATTCGATCGCGAACGCGCCCTGCGGCCCGCCGAAGCCGCGGAACGCGGTGTTCGACTGCGTGTTGGTCTTGCCGCAGTAGCCGGCGATGTCGACGTCGCCGAGCCAGTACGCGTTGTCGAAGTGGCACACCGCGCGCGTCATCACCGGGCCCGACAGGTCCGCCGAGAAGCCGCAGCGCGACGTCATGTCGAGCGCGACGCCGTCGAGGCGGCCGTCGTCGTCGTAGCCGACGTCGAAGCGGTAATGGAAGTCGTGTCGCTTGCCGGTGATCATCATGTCGTCGTCGCGGTCCGGACGCAGCTTCACCGGGCACAGCAGCTTCCACGCGGCGAGCGCCGCGCAGCATGCGAACAGGCCCGACTGCGATTCCTTGCCGCCGAACCCGCCGCCCATCCGGCGGCATTCGACCAGCACGTTGTGCGACGCGACGCCGAGCACGTGCGCGACGAGGTGCTGCATCTCGCTCGGGTGCTGCGTCGAGCAGTACACGTGCATCCCGTCGTCGTCCTTCGGCACCGCGTACGCGATCTGCCCTTCCAGGTAGAACTGCTCCTGGCCGCCGAGCAGCATCTCGCCCGACTCGCGATGCGGCGCGGCGGCGAGCCGCGCGGCCGCGTCGCCGCGCGCGAGTTTCAGCGGCGGGATCACATAGGTTTCGGCCTGCCGCGCTTCCTGCGCGGTCAGGATCGCGGGCAGCTCCTCGTAGTCGACCTGCGCGCGGCGCGCGGCGAGCCGCGCGGTTTCGTGCGACGTCGCGACGACGATGAACATCGGCTGGCCGACGAACTGCACGATGCCTTTGGCGAGTACCGGATCGTCGTGGATGATCGGGCCGCAATCGTTGACGCCGGGGATGTCGTCGGCCGTGAACACGGCGACCACGCCGGGCGTCGCGCGCACCGCGTCGAAATTCATCGACACGATCTTCGCGTGCGGCTTCGCGGACAACCCGAGCGCAGCGTGCAGCGTGCCCGCGACGAGCGGGATGTCGTCGGTGTAGGTCGCGCGCCCGCTCACGTGCAGGTGCGCGGATTCGTGCGCGCGCGAGACGTGCACCTGCGCGGCGTCGGCCTGCGGGTCGAGGGTGTTCAGGAACGGTTCTGCTTGCTGGTTCATGTTCGGTGTTCTCCCTCGTCAGACGCGCGCCGCGTCGTCGGCAACTTCGGCGGCCACTTCACGCACGTTCAGCGCCTGCGGCGGCAGCGGGTCGTGCGGGCGCGTCTCCAGCCAGAATCGGTACATCAGGTTCTTCGCGGTATCGAGGCGATACGCGCTCGTCGCACGCATGTCGGTGAGCGGCTGGTAGTCGCGCTCGAGCGCCTGCATCGCGGCCTGCGCGGTGGCTTCGTGCCACTGCGCGCCGTCGAGCAGGCTCTCCGTATGCGTCGCGCGCTTCGGCGTCGCGGCCATCCCGCCGAACGCGATGCGCGGCTCGCGGATCAGCTCGCCGTCCGCGATGAACGCGAACGCCGCGCACACCGCCGAAATGTCGGAGTCGAAGCGCTTCGACAGCTTGTAGGTGCGGAACTGCAGCTTCGCGCGCGCACCGGTGCGGGTCGGCACCTTCAGGCCGACGACGAATTCGTGCGGCGCCATGTCCTTTTGCTGATAGCCGGTGTAGAGCGCCTCGAGCGGCAGCTCGCGCACCGTGTCGCCGCCGCGCAGCACGACCCGCGCGCCGAGCGCGATCAGGCCCGGCATCGAGTCGCCGATCGGCGAGCCGTTCGCGACGTTGCCGCCGATCGTCCCCGCGTTGCGGATCGGCAGCGACGCGAAGCGCTTCCACATTTCGGTCAGTTCCGGATACGTGCCGGCGAGTGCCGCATAGCCGTCCTCGACCGTCACGCCCGCGCCGATCTCGATCCAGTCGTCGCCGTGCACGACGGTCCGCAGTTCGGCGATCTGGCCGACGTAGATCAGGTCGTCGAGGCGACGCATCTGCTTGGTGACCCACAGGCCGATGTCGGTGCTGCCAGCGAGCAGCCGTGCATCCGGGCGCTCGACCTTCAGCGCGGCCAGCGCGTCGAGCGTGCGCGGCGCGGCGAAGCGCGCGCCGTCGCGCGTCGTGTAGTCGAACGTGTCGTCACGCTTGAGCGACGCGAGCGTGCGGGCCAGCGCGGCCGTATCGACCGGTGCCGTCGGCGCCGGCGCACCGAACATCTGCACGGCCGCATCGACGATCGGGCGATAGCCGGTGCAGCGGCACAGGTTGCCGGTGAGCGCATCGGCGATCTCGGTGCGCGTCGGCACGTCCTTCGCCTTCGCGCACGTGCCGGCGCAGCCTTCATGGCCGTGCTTCTCGTACAGCGCCCACATCGACATCACGAAACCGGGCGTGCAGAACCCGCATTGCGAGCCGTGGCAATCGACCATCGCCTGCTGCACCGGATGCAGCGAACCGTCCGGCTGGCGCAGGTCTTCCACCGTCAACAGCGCCTTGCCGTCGAGCGTGGGCAGGAACTGGATGCAGGCATTGACGGCCTTGAACGCGACCGTACCCGTGTCGGTCAGCTCGCCGACGACGACCGTGCACGCGCCGCAGTCGCCTTCCGCGCAGCCTTCCTTGGTGCCGGTGCAGTGCGCATCCTCGCGCAGGTACTGCAGCACGGTGCGGGTGACGTCCGCGCCGCTGACTTCGCGGACCGCGTGACGATGGTAGAAGCGGATCGGCTCACTCATGTCTCTATCGTTCTTCCGGTGGGGGCAAGGCGGCCTGCGCGGGGCGCTCGACCGACGTTTCTCTGACAGTTTGCACGCTATCACCGTCAAATTCCGCAACCCATAGCCCATCACGCATGGGGCCCATATAACTGCCGCGATATGCGCGCCGCGGCCGCCCGGCAGGCGTCGGGCGCCTTGCCCGGCCTGGGTTCCGGCCTGCCCGCAGCGGTCCGTCAGCCATTCTTCGACGATGAAAATGGGTCGCGATTAACTAAATGGTACCTGCGTGAAAACCGGTTCCATGGGAAAATCCCGATTCCGTTTTTCGCCGCTTTCCGCTCCGTTTCGTCCATTCGATCCGACCCCATGTCAACCGATTCCGCCACACCGCCGCGCAGCGGGTTTGCCGTCACGCTGCAAATCGTGTCCGTCGTCTGTTTCACGTTCATCTGCTATCTGACCATCGGCCTGCCGCTCGCGGTGCTGCCGGGCTTCGTCCATGACGACCTCGGTTTTTCCGCGATCGTCGCGGGCGGCGCGATCAGCGTCCAGTATTTCGCGACGCTCGCGTCGCGCCCGCTCGCCGGGCGCTTCGCCGATACGCTCGGGCCGAAGCAGACGGTGCTGCGCGGGCTGATCGGCTGCGGCGTGTCGGGCGTGCTGCTGCTCGTCGCGCTGCTGCTGGCTCACTGGCCGGTCGCGAGCCTCGTGCTGCTGGTCGCGAGCCGGCTCGTGCTCGGCGTCGGCGAGAGCCTGTGCGGCACCGGTGCGATCCTGTGGGGCATCGGGCGGGTCGGCGTCGCGCACAACGCGAAGGTGATCTCGTGGAACGGCATCGCGACCTACGGGGCGCTCGCGCTCGGCGCGCCGGTCGGCGTCGCGATCGCGCACACGCTGAATCCGGCGCTGATCGGCGTGATCGTGATCGCGCTCGCCGCGATCGGCTTCTATCTCGCGCGCCTGATCGCTTCCGTGCCGCTCGTGCACGGCGAACGGATGTCGTATGCGAGCGTGTTCACGCGCGTACTGCCGCACGGCCTCGGCCTCGCGCTCGGCTCGGCCGGCTTCGGCTCGATCGCGACCTTCGTCACGCTGTACTACGCGGCGCGCCACTGGCCGAACGCCGCGCTGTCGCTGACCGTGTTCGGCACGCTGTTCATCGGCGCGCGGCTGCTGTTCGCGAACACGATCAAGACTCACGGCGGCTTCCGCGTCGCGATCGTGTCGTTCGCGTTCGAATGCTCGGGCCTCTTGCTGCTGTGGCTCGCGCCCGTGCCGCACGTCGCGCTCGTCGGCGCCGCGCTGACCGGCTTCGGCTTCGCGCTGATCTTCCCGGCGCTCGGCGTCGAGGCCGTGGCGCTCGTCCCGCCGGCGAGCCGCGGCGCGGCGCTGTCCGCGTATTCGGTGTTTCTCGACCTGTCGCTCGGCATCACGGGCCCGCTCGCCGGCTATGTGGCCGGTGCGTTCGGTTATCCGCAGGTGTTCCTGTTCGCGGCGGTGGCCGCGGCGGCCGGCGTCGCGCTGTCGATGGTGCTGTACCAGCGGCAGGCGCGGCTCGCCGGGAGCGGCGCGGCGGCGTGAGTCGTGCTGCCGCGCGCGCAACGCCGTTCAACGCAGCAACACGTTGAAGTCGCGCAATACGCGGACGGCTTGAGGATGACGCCGGAACGGAACGGCGTCCCGGAGCGAGAGCTTGGGTTCGGCACGATCGAAGAGCACGAGGGCTTCCGACGTGTTCAGATGGCGGGACATGTACAGGAACCCGTCGACCCGCCGCTGATGCCGGTGGACGGTCAGCGACCACTGCTGCGGAACGTCGTAAGGCACGATCGTCGACAACGCACCGTCGCCGCCAAGGTTCTTCAGCGGCAAGCCATGCAGGACGGCCACGGCCAACGGCGCACCGTCGAATGAAAGCACGTAGCGATCGAGCTCGGTCGTGACGAGCGGGAAACCGCCCAGCACCAGATCGGCGACTTCGTCGTGCAGCACCGTCTCCGCGAATGCGCAAGAGTGCCTGATGCCCCGGTCAAGCCACGCGCAGGAACAACCGGCGCGTCAGGTCGAACGCAACGAGATTGCCGGCCAGCACGAGCAGCAGCCCGATCACCGCGAGCGGCGACCACTGGTAGCCCTCGAAGACCGTCGACACGGCCAGCGCGACGATCGGGAACAGCACCGTGCAGTACGCCGCGCGCTCCGGCCCGATCCGCCCGACGAGCGTCAGGTACGCGGTGAACCCGATCACCGAGCCCGGCACGGCCAGATAGACGAGCGCGCCGAGATAACGCGGGCTCGGGTCGATCATGAACGGCAGCCCGGCCACCGCACTGCCGACCGTCAGGATCGCCGCGCCGATCAGCATCGCCCAGCCGTTGGTCGCGAGCGGATGCAGCCCCATCGATTGCATCCGGCTCGACAGCAGGTTGCCGGCCGAGAAGCACATCGTGCCCGCGAACGCGATCGCGAGGCCCGTCCAGGTCGCGTGATCGTCGAGGTGGCCGGCCATCTGCTGCCAGAACAGGCAGGCGATGCCGGTCAGCCCGAGCAGCGCGCCGGCAATCGCGGACGGCCGCAGCGGGCGGCCCATGAACAGCCGGCCGTTGATCGAATTCAAGAGCGGCGCGGTCGAGAAGATCACCGCGACGAGGCCGCTCGGCACGACCTGCTCCGAGTAGTAGAAGCACAGGAAATTCAGGCAGAACAACGCGAAGCCCTGCGCGACGAGGTAGCGCCACGCCTCGCGCGGCGGACGCACCGGCCGGCGCATCACGCGCAGCAGCGCGAACAGCACGGCGGCCGCGAGCCAGAAGCGCCACGCGATCGACACGGGCGGCGGCACGGCGCCGAGCTGCCATTTGATCGCGATCCAGGTGGTGCCCCAGATCAGCACGGTGACGAAATAAAGCGACAGGTTCATGGCGGCAACGAAGCGAAACGAGTGAAACGGACTCAGACTGTGCCGCCGCCCCGCCCGCGCGGATTGTCCGGAATTGCGGTCTTTTTCGGGCGGCCGCACGGCGCGTCGCGCGCGCGCTTATACTCGTCGCACCATGAGTCCGCCCCTGTACGCCCCGCCCGCCGATCACGCCGCCGCCCTTGCCGGCGGTGCGATGCCGTTCGGCCTGCAGTCGGTGTGCCGCACGCTCGCCGAGGCGAACGCGACGCTCGAGCGCTTCACGTGGCTCGGCGATCATCTCGCGATCGCCGAATGGACGCGCATCACCGACGAAAGCGAGACGATCTACGAACAACCGGGCCACCACACGCTGTCGTGCTATCTCGACGGCGGCTACCGGACGGAGCGCGAACGCGTGCCGCGCTACGGCGCGCCGAGCCTGCTGTGCACGCTGCCGGGGGACCATGAATCGCGCTGGTGGGTGCGCGGCGAGATGCACTTCATCCACCTGTACTTCCTGCCCGAGCACTTCACGCAGCGCGCGATCCGCGAACTCGATCGCGAGCCGCGCGAGCTGAAGCTCGCCGACCGCACCTATTTCGAGGATGCGCGCGTCGCGGCGCAGTTCCGTTCGCTCGCGCTGGAGCGCTGGGACGATGCCGACGGGCGGCTGCGCGTGAACGAGGCCGCGCACGACGTACTGAGCCTGCTACTGCGCGGCCAGAGCACGACGCGCACCGACGTGCCGTTCCGCGGCGGACTCGCGCCGGCCGTGCGCCGCCGCGTGCGCGACTACATCGACAGCTACCTGTCGCAACCGCTGACGCTCGGCGAACTGGCGGAGGTCGCCGCGCTGTCCGAATATCACTTCTCGCGGATGTTCCGGCTGTCGTTCGGCCGCGCGCCGCACGCGTGGGTGGCCGAGCAGCGGCTCGCGCGGGCGCGCCTGCTGCTGCGCACGACGGCGCTGCCGCTCGCGCAGGTCGCGGCCGAATGCGGCTACGCGAACGCCGGCCACTTCAGCCATCGCTTTCGCGACGCGCACGGCACGACGCCGAACGCGTACCGGCGCGCGATGCAGGGCGGCTGAGCCCCGCGCGCACCTTCAACGTGCCGGCTGGCGCAGCGCGCACCCGGCACGCATCACCGTCTCCCTGCTTACGCGCCCCGCTGCGACAATTCCTGCTCGAGCGCGGCCACGCCGGCCGGCAGGTCCACCGGCACCTTCAGGTCGATCATCGTGCGGCCGAACGCATGCAGCGTGCGGAACAGGTTGTGTTCGCGGCACTGTTCGCCCATCTGCCCGATCCGCACGATCGGCAGCCCGAACGAGCCCGAGATCTCGACCTGGTACTGCTTCGAGATATGGCCGCACACCATCCCGGGCGTGAGCCCTTCGGGCGTCTCGATCCCGACCACCGAATTGAGCCGGCAGTCCTTCGGCGCATAGAGCGCGAGCCCCATCGCCTCGACGCCCGCCTGCAACGCGAGCGAGCAGCGCAGGTGGCGCGCGAAGCGGCTTTCGAGCGTCTCCGCGCAGACGAGCCGCAGCGCCTCGTGCAGCGCGAGCACGCCCGACACCGGCGCCGTGTAGTGGTAGCCCGCGTTGTGCCAGAAGTTCTCCGCGAGCGCCATGTCGAGGCACCAGTGCGCATTCGGTTCCGGACGCTGCTTCATCCGGTCCCACGCGGCGTCCGAGAACGCGATCAGCGATACGCCGGGAATCGACGACAGCCCCTTCTGGCCGCCCGTGATCACCGCATCGATGCCCCACGCGTCCATCTCGAGCGGCATCGTCGACAGCGTGCACACCGCATCGACGACGACCAGCGCGCCGGCCGCCTTCGCGAGCGCCGCGATGTCGCGCAGCTCGCGGTTCCACACGGTGTTCGACGTCTCGCCCTGCACGATCGTGACGATCTCGGGCCGCTCGCGCGCGATCGCGTCCGCGATCTCGTCGAGGCTCGCGACCGAGCGGTCGGCCACTTCAAGCGTGGCGACGTCGGCGCCGACGCGCGTGGCCATCTCGGCCATCCGCGCGCTGAAGAAGCCGTTGCGGATCGACAGCACGCGCGTGCCGCGCCACGCGAGGTTCGAGATCGCCATTTCCATCGCGGCGGAACCGGGGCCGGCGACGCCGAGCACCCACTTCGTGCGGGTCTGGAACACGTAGCGCGCCATCTCCTTCACCTGCTCGATGATCTTCGCCATCGTCGCGCCGAGGTGGTTGATCACGATCGTGTTCGCCTTCGCGACGGCGGCCGGGATCGGGACCGGGCCGGCCCCCATCATCAGCAGCGGTTCTTCGGGCAGGATCGCGTCGAGCGGCACGACGACGGGACAGGGAATCGGCGAGTAATCGATGGACATGGCTGGTAAAAGAGGAACGGAGAAAACGCTCGGACGTCGTTCGCCGCACGGCACGGCGAACTGATCGATCATTCCGCGTTCCGCGCCCGTGCGCAAGAGGCACGCGCGCCCGGACAGCGTGACGCTGGCCCGGTCGACGGACCGGGCCAGCCGGCCGCGCCCGCGCCGCACGACCGGGTTTCGTATTGCCGTGGCATTGCCGGCCGCATGCGAAACGGTTCCAACGGACGGTCGATGCCCGCGATTTTCTCCGGCAATATTGAGATGCGCATCCTGACGCCCGAGTTCAGCATGCCGCATGCATCTACCGGAATACCGGTCACCACGATAAAAATCGCGCGACTGGCATCGGCACACGAAAACCAGACCGGCACAAAAACATCCACTATCGCAGCATCTATTGGTGAGCGATTTCACCCATTACCGCACGACGTCGCATCCAGACCGCATCAACATATTGATTTATATGAGCAATATTAAAATACAAGGCGGACCTTCCGAATACACGCCGGACTAACCCAGGTGCATACCAGCGCCGCCGATCCGTTAAATCGATACCCGCGATTTCGATTTTACGCAAGCCGCCCCTTTTCTCAGGTTGACGATATCGCTTCCGTAATGAACAATCGTCTGCAGAATCGAAAACCGATTTTTCGAGACGAACGAGACCCGGGGGTGGCGCGACGGTTTTCCAGGTCGTTTGACGAAAAATCCCAACCAAAATCAATCAACCGGGCCAGAAATTCGCGAGCCATGAACCAGATTCAGACCATGCGTGTGTTCGTCTGCGTCGCCGAGCAGCAGAGCTTCCGGCGCGCGGCGCACCATCTAGGCGTGTCCAACGCGCTCGTCACGCGCTCGATCGCGATGCTCGAGTCGCACCTGAACACGCGGTTGATCCACCGCACCACGCGCAACCTGTCGCTGACCGAGGCCGGCCTGCGCTACCTCGACGGCTGCCGTGCGCTGCTCGAGGAATTCGACCACCTCGAGGCATCCGTCGCGCACGCCGTGCGCGAGCCGGCCGGCACGCTGCGCGTCGTCGCATCGGGCCTGCTGTCGCCGCTCGCGCTGACGCCGCTCGTCAGCAGTTTCCGGCACCGCTACCCCGAACTGCGCGTGCAGCTCACCGTCGCCGAGGGGCCGCTCGACGTGCTCGATTCGGGCTACGACGTCGGCATCGTGACCGGCAACCGGCTCGACGGCAACCCGACGCTGATCGGCCACGCGCTCACGCCGAACCCGTTCGTCGCCTGCGCGGCGCCCGCCTATCTCGAACGGCGCGGCGAGCCGCGCGCACCCGACGACCTGCCGGGCCACGACTGGGTCGCGCTCGCGCCGCACCAGCATGCGCCCGCGTGGCGGCTGGTCGGCCACGACGGCGTCACGCATTCGGTCACGGTGCGCCCGACCTGCACGGTCAACCAGCTGGCGCTCGTGCAGGCGGCAGCCGTCGCCGGGTCCGGCATCGCGGTACTGCCCGAGCCGAGCGTCGCCGATGCACTCGCCACCGGCACGCTGGTGCGGCTGTTGCCCGCTTACCGGATCGACGACCCGGACGCGCAGCTGTCGCTCGTCTACCCGAACCGCCAGTACGTGCCGGCCCGCACGCGCAGCTTCGTCGAGCATGCGCTCGAGCATTTCGGCGCGCAGGCGGCCCGCGAGCGAACCGGCTACGGCTTCCTGCACACGCCCGATCGCGCCGAGATCGTCGCGGGCCGGCAGACGGGCCTGCAGTAAACTGCACGCGACAGCCATCGGAGGTGCAGCGTGCGTGTGATCCTGTTCAGCAGCCGGCAGTACGACGACGAATCGTTCACCGCCGCCAATCGGCCATTCGGTTATCGGCTGCACTTCCAGCCGTCGCACCTCGACGCGGAAACCGCGATCCTCGCGCACGGCTATGAGGTCGTCTGCCCGTTCGTCAACGACACCGTCGACGCGGCCGTGCTCGCACGGCTCGCCGACGGCGGCACGCGCCTGATCGCGCTGCGCTCGGCCGGCTTCAACCATGTCGACCTGGCGGCCGCCGAGCGGCTCGGCATCGCGGTCGTGCGGGTGCCCGCGTATTCCCCGCATGCGGTCGCCGAACACGCGGTCGCGCTGATCCTCGCGCTCAACCGCCGGCTGCCGCGCGCGGTCGCACGCACGCGCGAAGGCGACTTCTCGCTGAACGGCCTGCTCGGCTTCGACCTGCACGGCAAGACGGTCGGCGTGATCGGCACGGGCCTGATCGGCCGCGTGTTCGCGAAGATCATGATGGGCTTCGGGATGCATGTGCTCGCACACTCGATGCCGCCGTACGACGAGGAGCTGATCGCGTACGGCGCGCGCTACGTCGAGCTGGACGAACTGCTGCACCATGCCGACATCATCAGCCTGCACTGCCCGCTGCTGCCGTCGACGCACCATCTGATCAACGCGCAGACGCTCGCGCGGATGAAGCACGGTGCGATGCTGATCAATACCGGCCGCGGCGGCCTGGTCGATGCGCCGGCGCTGATCGACGCGCTCAAGAGCGGGCAGCTCGGCCACCTCGGGCTCGACGTGTACGAGGAGGAGAGCGGCCTCTTCTTCGAGGATCACTCCGACCTGCCGCTGCAGGACGACGTGCTCGCGCGCCTGCTGACGTTCCCGAACGTGATCGTCACGTCGCACCAGGCGTTCTTCACGCGCGAGGCGCTCGCCGAGATCGCGCACACGACGCTGCTGAACATCGAGGCGTGGCACGCCGGCACGCCGACCAACGTCGTCACGACGGGGCGCTGAGCCACGTCGTTCCGCACGGCGTTGGCGCAGCGCCTGAGCGCACGCGATCCATCAACGATTCGTCAATTTATTTCGACTGATGTAACGCTGCGCGCGCGGCGTCTGCTATCGTTGCGCCGACTTCCCCCTGCTTCTGCCGCTCATGCGTTTCGACGACTCCGCCATTGCCGCGGTCTACCGCGCCATCTTCGAACGGCGCGACATGCGCCACTTCACGCCGGCACCCGTCGATCCGGCCACGCTCGCGCGGCTGCTGCGCGCCGCGCACCACGCGCCGAGCGTCGGCTTCATGCAGCCGTGGCGCTTCATCCGCATCACCGATCCCGCGCTGCGCACCGCGATCCATGCGCTGGTCGAGGCCGAGCGCCGCGCGACCGCCGACGCGCTCGGCGAGCGGCAGGACGAATTCATGCGGCTGAAGGTCGAAGGCGTGCGCGAATGCGGCGAACTGCTGGTCGTCGCGCTGACCGACGACCGCGAGCGCCACGTGTTCGGCCGCCGCACGCTGCCGGAGATGGACCTCGCGTCGGCCGCCTGCGCGATCCAGAACATGTGGCTCGCCGCGCGCGCCGAAGGGCTCGGGATGGGCTGGGTGTCGCTGTTCGATGTCGACGCGCTGCGCACGTTGCTCGGCATGCCGGCCGGCGCGAAGCCGATCGCCGTGCTGTGCGTCGGGCACGTCGACGCGTTCTATGCGAAGCCAATGCTCGAGGAAGAGCGGTGGGCCGCGCGGATGCCGATCGAGGCGTGCCTGTTCGAAAACGGCTGGGATGCGTCGGCGGCCGGGGTCGCCGAGGGCAATGCAGCATCCGGCGCGACCGGCGGATCGTCGCCGTCGCCCGAGCTTGCCGCACCCGACGACCGCTCCGGCTCGACACCCGCCGGCGCCCTGTCCGACCGCTGACGGGATGCACGAGGCGCGGAACGGCCGTTTCGCCGGTCTTGCTCCGACCCGATATTACGCCTCCCCTCGCTCTCGCCCTCGCCCTCGCTCTCGCCCTTGCCTTGCCACCGAGCGCCGAGCGCCGAGCACTGAGCACTGAGCACCGCCCAATCCCACACTTTGGGCGCACCTTGGCCGCCACCCGTCGCACGCCGGCAACAACCATTTTGACCCCGAGCATAGGGGTTTTCACTGAAGTAGAATCGCGGCTGACATCTCCGCGCCTCGCCCCTTCCGCGCATGCCGCGCCGATCTCGGGCCGCGGCCTTTTCCGTAGCCCACCGCGATGCCATTACCTCTTTTCGCCCTTGCCGTCGCCGCATTTGGAATCGGTACCACCGAGTTCGTGATCATGGGGCTGCTGCCCAACGTCGCCCGCGACCTCGGCGTGTCGATCCCGGCCGCCGGGATGCTCGTGTCGGGCTACGCGCTCGGCGTGACGATCGGCGCGCCAATCCTCGCGATCGTCACCGCGAAGATGCCGCGCAAGCGCGCGCTGATGGGCCTGATCGGGCTGTTCATCGCGGGCAACCTGTTCTGCGCGATCGCGCCCGGCTATGCGGTGCTGATGGCCGCGCGGGTCGTCACGGCGTTCTGCCACGGCGCGTTCTTCGGGATCGGCTCGGTGGTCGCGAGCAACCTCGTCGCGCCGAACCGCCGCGCGCAGGCGATCGCGCTGATGTTCACCGGCCTCACGCTCGCGAACGTGCTCGGCGTGCCGCTCGGCACCGCGCTCGGCCAGGCGTACGGCTGGCGCGCGACGTTCTGGGCCGTCACCGGCATCGGCATCGCCGCGGCTGCCGCGCTCGCGGTGTGCCTGCCGAAGCACCTCGCGATGCCCGACAGCAGCATCACGCGCGAATTCAGCGTGCTGAAGCACCCGCAGGTGCTGATGGTGCTCGGCATCAGCGTGCTCGCGTCGGCGAGCCTGTTCAGCGTGTTCACGTACATCACGCCGATCCTCGAGGACGTGACGGGCTTCTCGCCGCGCCAGGTCACCTACGTGCTGCTGCTGTTCGGTCTCGGCCTGACCGTCGGCGGCACGCTCGGCGGCAAGCTCGCCGACTGGCGCCGGATGCCGTCGCTGATCGCGACGCTCGCGCTGATCGGCATCGTCCTCGCGCTGTTCGCAGGCACGATGCACCTGCCGTTCGCGGCACTCGCGACGATCTTCGTCTGGGGCATCCTCGCGTTCGCGATCGTGCCGCCGCTGCAGATCCTGATCGTCGATCGCGCGAGCGACGCGCCGAACCTCGCGTCGACGCTGAACCAGGGCGCGTTCAACCTCGGCAACGCGACGGGCGCCTGGCTCGGCGGGATGGCGATCGGATCCGGCGTGTCGCTCGTGAACCTGCCGTGGGTCGGTGCGGCGATGGCGGTCGCCGCGCTCGCGCTCACGTTGTGGTCGGCGTCGCTCGAACGCCGCCCGGTGAGCGGGCCGACCGGATACGTATGACGCGTGCGCGGCGGCACGGCGCGCGTCCGCGCCCGCGCGCCGCCGCGATCGTTGCGCACGCAACCCCATTCGATCCTGACGGCCTTCATGGACCTTTCAGGGGCCACGGTGTAGCATCGCGGCCGATGAAAGCCATTCTCAATCGTGATTTCCTCGCGCTGATCCTCAGCGTCGCGGTGGTCGGTCTCGGCACCGGCGCCACGATGCCGCTCACCGCGCTCGCCTTGACCGAAGCCGGACACGGCACCAACGTCGTCGGCATGCTGACGGCCGCGCAGGCCCTGGGCGGCCTCGCGATCGTCCCGTTCGTCACCGCGCTCGCACGGCGCATCGGCGCGCGCCGCGCGATCGTCGTGTCGGTCGTGCTGCTCGCCGCGGCCACCGCGCTGATGCAGTTCACGTCGAACCTGATCGTGTGGGGTGCGCTGCGCGTGCTGTGCGGCGCGGCGCTGATGCTGCTGTTCACGATCGGCGAGGCATGGGTCAACCAGCTCGCCGACGACTCGACACGCGGCCGCGTGGTCGCGATCTACGCGACCAATTTCACGCTGTTCCAGATGGCGGGCCCGGTGCTCGTCAGCCAGATCGCCGGCGCGACGCGCATCCGCTTCGCGCTGTGCGGCGCGCTGTTCCTGCTCGCGCTGCCGGCGCTCGCGACGATCCGGCGCGCGCCGCTCGCCGGCGACGACGCACATCACGCAGCGCACGACAGCTGGTTCGCCGTGCTGCCGCGCATGCCCGCGCTGATCATCGGCACGGGCTTCTTCGCGCTGTTCGATACGCTCGCGCTGTCGCTGCTGCCGCTCTATGCGATGGATCACGGCGTCGCGAGCGCGACCGCCGTGCTGCTCGCGTCGATCATGCTGTTCGGCGACACCGCGATGCAGTTCCCGATCGGCTGGCTCGCGGACAAGCTCGGCCGCGAACGCGTGCACCTCGGCGCCGGCTGGATCGTGCTCGCAGGCCTGCCGCTGCTGCCGTTCGTGATCGCGAACCCGTGGCTATGCTGGCCGCTGCTGTTCGTGCTGGGCGCGGCGGCCGGCAGCATCTACACGCTGTCGCTCGTCGCGTGCGGCGAACGCTTTCGCGGCGCGGCGCTCGTCACCGCGAGCTCGCTCGTGTCGGCGTCGTGGAGCGCCGCGAGCTTCGGCGGTCCGCTGGTCGCCGGCGCATTGATGGAGCAACTCGGCAGCAACGCGCTGATCGGCGTGCTGGTCGTCTGCGTCGCCGCGTTCGTCGCGGCAGCGCTGTGGGAACGACGCGCCGCGTTGCAGCGCGCGGTCTGACGGGCGCACACGCGCCACACCCCGCCGACAAAACGAAAACGGCCCACTTAATGCGGGCCGCCCTGTCCTTCCGGACTACGCGCTACATGTCGCGCCGCGATCCGTCACGCGCCCCGCGCGGGAAGGATCTTGCCGGCACAGGTGCCGAAGCCGACGCGATAACCATCGCCCTGGCACCACCCGGCGAGCGTGAGCTCGTCGCCGTCCTCGATGAACGCGCGGCTGCCGCCGCCGTTCAGCGCGAGCGGCTCCTTGCCGTTCCACGTCAGTTCGAGCAGGCTGCCGAACGAATCCTTCGTCGGCCCGCTGATCGTGCCCGAACCCATCAGGTCGCCCACGCGCGTGTTGCAGCCTGCGACCGTGTGATGCGCGAGCTGCTGCGCCATCGTCCAGTACATGTGCCTGAAGTTGGTGCGGCAGATCGACGTCGCTTCGGGCGCACCTTCGGCGCGCAGCGTCACTTCGAGCGCGATGTCGAATGCATGCTTGCCCGCGTGCCGCAGATACGCGAGCGGCTGCGGCGACTGTTCGGGCTGCGCGACGCGAAACGGTTCGAGCGCGTCGAGCGTGACGATCCAGGGCGAGATCGTCGTCGCGAAGCCCTTCGAGTTGAACGGGCCGAGCGGCACGTATTCCCACTGCTGGATGTCGCGCGCGCTCCAGTCGTTCAGCAGCACCATCCCGAAGATGTGCGCTTCGGCATCCTCGCACGCGATCGGCTCGCCGAGCGCATTGCCGCGGCCGACGATGAAGCCCGTCTCCAGTTCGATGTCGAGCTTGCGGCACGCGCCGAACACCGGACGCTCCTGGTCGGGCAGCTTCAGCTGCCCATTCGGGCGCCGCACCGGCGTGCCGCTCACGACCACCGACGACGCACGGCCGTTGTAGCCGATCGGCATCTCCGACCAGTTCGGCAGCAGCGCATTCTTCGGATCGCGAAACATCGAGCCGACGTTGGTCGCATGCTCCTTCGACGAATAGAAATCGGTGTAGCCGGGAATGTCGACCGGCAGGTGCAGCGTCGCATCGCGCTGTGCGACGAGCGCTTGCGCGCGCAACGCGGCGTCATCGCGCAGTCGCGCGTCGTCGCGCGAAAACAGCGTCGACAGTTGCACACGCACGCTGCGCCACGCATCGCGGCCGAGCGCGATGAACGCATTGAGCGTCGGCGCGGCGAACACGTCGGCGCCGGCCGGCAGCGTCACGAGGCCCGCACGCGCGAGCGCGGCGAGGTCGACGATCTGGTCGCCGAGCGCGACGCCCGCGCGGCGCGCCGGTTGCTTCGCATCGCTGAAGATCCCGAACGGCAGGTTCTGGATCGGGAAATCGCAGGCGGGATCGTTCGCCGTCTCGACCCAGCTCTTGCGAGCCGGGTCGAGCGTCGCGCGCCAGTCTTGGGTATCGCTCATCGTTGCTCCGGATTGAAGTGTTTCCTGATGCCTTGCCAGCATTCGAAGTAGTCGGCCTGCAGCTGCGCGGTGTCGAGCGCATAGCGCGTCGGCCGGATCAGCGTGCGGGTTTCGAACATGAACGCCATCGTCGCGTCGACCTTGTGCGGCTTCGTCGTGTCGCTCGCCGACGCCTTCTCGAACGTGTCCGCGTCCGGCCCGTGGCCCGACATGCAGTTGTGCAGGCTCGCGCCACCCGGCACGAAGCCTTCGGCCTTCGCGTCGTACGCGCCGTGCACGAGCCCCATGAACTCGCTCGCGACGTTGCGGTGGAACCAAGGCGGGCGGAACGTATCCTCGGCCGCGAGCCAGCGCGGCGGGAAGATCACGAAGTCGATCGTGTCGACGCCCGGCGTGTCGCTGGGCGACTGCAGCACGAGAAAGATCGACGGATCGGGATGGTCGAAGCTGATCGAGCCGATCGTGTTGAACAGGCGCAGGTCGTATTTGTACGGCGCGTAGTTGCCGTGCCACGCGACGACGTCGAACGGCGAATGGCCGATGTCCGCGCGCCACAGGCGCCCGTTCAGCTTCGCGACCAGCTCGAACGCGCCCTCGCGATCCTCGTACGCGGCCTGCGGCGTGAGGAAATCGCGCGGGTTCGCGAGGCCGTTCGAACCGATGGGGCCGAGGTCCGGCAGGCGCAGCAGCGCGCCGAAGTTCTCGCAGATGTAGCCGCGCGCATCGCCGTCCGGCAGCGCGACGGAAAAACGCACGCCGCGCGGAATCACCGCGATCTCGAACGGCTCGACGTTGAGCCGGCCGAATTCGGTCGCGATGAAGAGCCGCCCCTGCTGCGGCACGATCAGCAGCTCGCCATCGGCGCTGTAGAAAAAGCGGTCCTGCATCGAGCGGTTCGCCGCGTACAGGTGGATCGCACAGCCGTTCATCGCGGCCGCCGAGCCGTTGCCGGCCATCGTCACGAGCCCTTCGACGAAATCGGTCGGCTCGACCGGCATCGGCAGCGGATCCCAGCGCAGCTGGTTCGGCGGCGTCGGCGGCACGTCGGCCGAATCGCCGAATTCCGACACGAGCCGCTGCGGGCCCGTGAACGGCTCGAACGGCCGGTGCACGGCCGCCGGCCGGATCCGGTACAGCCACGAGCGGCGGTTGTGGCTGCGCGGTGCGGTAAACGCGGTGCCCGACAGCTGCTCCGCATACAGCCCGTACGGCGCGCGCTGCGGCGAGTTGCGGCCGTGCGGCAGCGCGCCGGGCAGCGCCTCGGTCGCGAATTCGTTCGCGAATCCGCTCAGGTAGCCGGCGGTCGCCGGTTTCGACAGGTCAAGCGTCATCGTTTCCTTTCTCCATCAATTCAAGGCGGCGTTCGGCGCCTGCGCCCCGCTGCGCCGCGTGACGCCGGCCAGGCCCAGCACGAACAGCGCCGAGCACAGCACGGGCACCGCGGCCGCATGGAACAGCGCGCCGTTGGTCCAGTTGAGCGCAATCAGTTGTCCGCCGACGAGCGGCCCGAGCACCGAGCCGATCCGGCCGATGCCGAGGCTCCAGCCGATGCCGGTCGAGCGCAGCGACGTCGGGTAATACTGGCCCGCGAGCGCGTTCACGGCCGGCTGCCCGCCGACCACGCAGAACCCGCCGGCGAACACGACGAGCAGCAGCCACGGCAGCGCATGCGCGACCGAGCCGATCAGCCCCACCGACACGGCCGCGCATGCGAAGCACGCGAACAGCACGCGCACGAAGCCGTAGCGTTCGATGAACCAGCCGAGCGACAGCGTGCCGATCACGCCGCCCGTCTGCAGCACAGTGCCGACGATCACCGCCGTTCCCGGCGAATAGCCCGCGTCGCGCATCACCGTCGGCAGCCAGTTCGACAGGAAGTACAGGTCGATCAGGTTCATGAAGCTGATTGCCCACAGCAGCAGCGTGACCGGCAGGCGGCCATGACGGAACAGCTCGGCGACCGGCGCGCCGCTCGCCGCGCGCTCGCGCACGACGAGGCGCGTGTTCGCGTCGATGCCGGCCTGCGGCGCGAAGCGCGCGAGCCAGGCGCGTGCCTGCGCGTCGCGCCCTTTCAGCACCAGGAACTGCAGCGATTCGGGCAGCCGCGCGAACATCGCGAGCGTCAGCACCAGCGGCACCGCGCCGCCGACGAAGAACACCGAGCGCCAGCCGAGCGCCGGAATCAGCGCGGCGCTGATGAAGCCGCCGAGCGCGGCGCCGAGCGTGAAGCCGCACGACACGATCATCATCCGCTTCACGCGATGGGCGGCCGGGCTGAACTCGCCGACCAGCGCCATCGCGTTCGGCATGATGCAGCCGAGGCCGAGGCCCGTGACGAAGCGCAGCGCCATCAGCACCGGGATCGAACCCGCGAACGGCGTCGCGAGCATCGTCACCGCGAAGAACAGCGTCGAGCCGATCAGCACCGGGCGCCGCCCGATCCGGTCGGCCAGCACCGACAACCCGAGCGCGCCGAGCAGCATCCCGAACAGGCTCGCGCTGAACACGGGCCCGAGCGCCTGCTTCGGCACGCCCCATTCGGCGATCACGCTCGGCGCGACATACCCCATCGCCTGCGCATCGAAGCCGTCGATCACGAGACACAGCCCGCACAACACGAGCAGCATCCAGTGAAAGCCCGGGCGATGCGTGTCGTCGATCACGCGCTCGACTTCGAGCACGCGCGCGTCGGCCGGCGCCGCGCTCATTGCGCCGCCTCGGCGGCCGGATGCACGGGCGGCGTCACGCCCTGGCGCGCGAGCGCCATCGCTTCGCGCAGCACGTCGGCGTCGCCGATCTGGTTCGCGAGCAGCAGGATCAGCTTCGCGTTGACGAGCTGGCTGTCGGCGTCCGACAGGTCGCGATGCATGTCGATCAGCGCTTCGTAGAACGCGTCCGGATCGGCCAGGCGCGGGCGGGTGTCGAGTCGGGGCATGACGGGTGTCTCCGGTATCGTTGTCGTGGTCAATGCGCGGTTGCGCGTGCGCAGGTCGCGCGCGCCAGTGCGTCGGCGATCGCCTGGCGCTCGAGCGTGCGCATCCGTGCGCAGACGTGCTGGTCGGGACGCAGCAGGTAGAACGTGCCGGGCTTCGCGTCGTAGCGTTGCGCGACGAAACCGTCGACGTCCTCCACGACGTCGACGCCGGCCACCGGTTGCGCGTGCCCGGCCGGCACGACCAGCACCGGCCGCACCGGCAGCGCGAGGCCGTCGAGCGCCTGCGCGAGCGCGGCGGCGTCGCCCGGCAGCCCGAACAGCATGCCCGCGAAGCCGTCGCCCAGATGCCGCAGCAGCCAGCCGGACGCACCCTGCGCGCGCACCGGCGCATCGGCCGCCGCCGCGCCCGGCCGCATCGCGCACGCGAACGCGTCGCCGTTGCGGTCCGGCGTGTTCAGCGGCGAATCGGTCAGCACGGCAGGCACCGACAGGCGGCCGCTGTTCACGAGCTTGCGCGCGAATTCGCAGTCGCGCGCAAGCTTCAGTGTCGCGTCGCGGAACACGCGCGACACCGCGCTCTTCGGCGTGATGAAATCGGTCGAGCGCGTCGAATTGCGGATGTTCTCGTCGGCCGCGAACTCGCGCTCGCTCGCGTAGGTGTCGAGCAGGCGGTCGTCAGCGCGGCCGTCGAGCACGAGCTTCAGCTTCCACGCGAGGTTGTCCGCGTCCTGCACGCCGCTGTTCGCGCCGCGCGCACCGAACGGCGACACGCCGTGCGCGGAATCGCCCGCGAACAGCACGCGGCCGTGACGGAACGTGTCCATCCGCTGGCAGCGGAACGTATAGACGCTCACCCATTCGAGCTCGAACTCGACGTCCGGCCCGAGCAGCGCGCGCACGCGCGGGATCACGCGTTCCGGCTGCTTCTCGGCGACCGGATCGGCGTCCCAGCCGAGCTGGAAGTCGATGCGCCACACGTTGTCGGGCTGACGGTGCAGCAGCACCGACTGGTTGCGATGGAACGGCGGATCGAACCAGAACCAGCGTTCGGTCGGGAATTCCGCCTTCATCTTCACGTCGGCGATCAGGAAGCGGTCCTTGAACGTGCGGCCGCGGCTCTCGAGGCCCATCGCCGCGCGCATCGGGCTGCGCGAGCCGTCGGCCGCGATCACGTATTGCGCACGCAGCGTCTCGATCCCTTCCGGCGTCTCGACGGTGAGCGTGGCGTGTTCCGCCGATTGCGCGACGCCCGTCACCTTGTGCTTCCAGCGAATGTCGAGGTTGGGCAGCGCGAACGCGCGCTCGGCCAGATAGCCTTCGACGTAGTACTGCTGCAGGTTGATGAACGCGGGACGCGCGTGGCCTTCCTCCGGCAGCAGGTCGAACGCATACAGCTGTTCGTCCTGCAGGAACACCTTGCCGACATGCCAGCTCACGCCCTTGTCGACGAAGCGCTCGCCGCAGCCGAGCCGGTCGAAGATCTCGAGCGTGCGCTTCGCGAAGCAGATCGCGCGCGAGCCCGTCGACAGCGTGTCGTCGTCGTCGAGCAGCACGACCGGCACGCCCTGCTGCGCCAGGTCGATCGCGGCCGACAGGCCCACCGGGCCCGCGCCGACGACGATCACCGGGTGGAGGGTCGCGTCATCGCCGGCGGCGCGCGTCGCGCGCGGCCGGTAGTCGAACTTCAGCGTCTGGTAATCGATGCTCATGGTCGCCATCCGCTCCTCAACCCTGCCGTGCGCATGCCGGCGCGCGCAGCGTCGTTCCGCTCATGCCCGTTGCCCGCCGCCGCCGCGGCCCGCCCTGTTCCGTCCACTTCCTGTCAACCGCCACGTCTCGCTCCTTGCTTCCTGTTGATCCGATTCGGGAAACGGCACCGCTGCGGGCGCCCGAACGCCGCTTTTCTTGATCGGCGACATATTCTTGGATTTACGAATAGTAAAACCAATTACGAATAGTGAAATCAACGTAAACCCTAGCCGCCGGTTCCGGAACGGGATAACCATATGAGCGAAACGCCAAGCCGAGCCGGGCTCGCGCTGCTAATATCGAGAGATGAGGCGGCCCTTTCGGCCGCCATTTTTTCCTTCCCACGCCGATGATTCCGCCCAACATTCCCGAGCTGGTCGTCCGTGCCGGGCAACTGCCGTATCTGCGTGAACACCTTGCGCTCGCCGAGGGCGGCACCGCGTGCGCCAATCTGCCGGAGCGCACGCTCGCGAGCGCCTATGAACCGATCTACGACGTGACGATGCCCGGCGCGCCGCAGTCGACGTCGTTCGCGGACGCGATCGAGCGCTACGGCGACGAACTCGGCTTCCAGGCCGTCACGCTGGTCACGGGCACGCCGCACGACCCGGTCGATTCGGCCGTCGACGACCAGACACTCGTCGCGATCGACCGGCTGTCGCGCGCGCTGCACGCGATCAACTTCTTCGGCGCGCAACGTCACGGGCTGCTGTTCCTGCGCGTGCACGAGCGGCTGCTCAAGAGCGTGAAGTACGACCACGGCAAGCATTTCTCGTCGGTGCTGCAGCGCTTCGGGCTGCCGACCGAGCGGATCGTGATCGAGCTGCCGGCCGTCGCGGTCGCGCACAAGACCTTCCTCGGCTACCTGACGCGCAGCTACCAGCATCACGGCTTCAAGGTCGCCGACAAGCTGCCCGACCCGGGCCGGATCCTCGCGGTCGAATCGGAGATGGCGCGACCCGACTACATCAAGATGGATGCGGGCATCGCGCTGCGCGACGGGATGGTGAAGGCGCTGGTCGCGTATGCGCAGCGCGTGCGGATTCCGCTGATTTTCGACGGCGTCGTCGACGAGACGCAGTGCGAGCTGCTGCGCCAGCACGACGTGCGGTTCATGCAGGGGCCGGTGTTCGCGAAGGTCGTCACGGCCTGATTGGCGGTGTGGCTGCCGGCGCGCGGGGAGCGCCGCGCAGGATCGTGGATTCGATTCAGCGAGCGGGTAGCGGTGAGGATCGGGATGTCGGCGCGCCCGCTCGCGTGCCCGGGCGCCCCGGCGACACGCCGCGCAGGGCCTGTTTCAGCCCGTCTGCCCGAGCCGCTGCGCGAGCGCCTTCAGCTTCGGCCCGACCTGCGTGCGGAACACGTCCTCGTCCATCGACGACGCAGGCCCGCTGCAGCTCAGGATCAGCCAGCGCCCCTCGCGCGGCTCGCGAAACGGCACGGCCGCCGCGTTCACGTCCATGTGCCACGCGCGGAACGAATAACAGCATCCGCCCGCGGAGAATTCGGCCACCGCGTCCTGGGCTGCCGCGACGAGTGCATCCGCATCGGCCGCGCCGCCCGCCGCCCGGTGCAGATCCGCGTAGAGCGCGCGGCGCACGTCCTCCGGCTGCACGGCCAGGTACGCGCGCCCCATCGAGCTCGTCAGCATCGACAGCCGCGAGCCGGGCGCCAGCCCGAGCGTCAGCGCCGTTTCGCTGCGGATCGTCTCCAGATAGATCATGTCGAGCCCGTCCCGGCAGCCGAGCGACACGGCCGCGCCGATCTCGCGCGCGAGCGCCTGCATGTGCGGCCGCGCGAGATCGAGGGTGCCCGAGCCGGACAGCAGCGCGTAGCCGAGCGACAGCACGCCGGCGTCGAGCGCATACTTTCCGAGCGTCTCGTCGTAGCGCAGGTAGCCGAGCACGGTCAGCGTGTAGGCGAGCCGGTTCACCGTCGCCTTCGGCAGCCCGGTGCGCTCCGCGAAGTCGCGATTGCCGAGCATCGTCTCGCCGGGCCGGAAGGCGCGCAGCAGGTCGAGCCCGCGCGCGAGCGCAACGACGAACTTGCGTTCGTCGATCGTGGTTTCGTCGATGGTTGAAAGCGTCATCTGATGCTACACTGGGTTCGTTTTGCAAAACATTGTTCCGCACAGCGGAACCTGAGTCAAGCGAACTTTAGACATCGGGCCAGGCGGCGAAGCGCCAACCCGGGGCCGACAGGAGATGAAACGATGGTTGCTGCAACTTTTCATTGGGACGATCCGCTGCTGCTCGACCAGCAACTGACCGAAGAAGAGCGGATGGTGCGCGATGCCGCGCACGCGTACGCGCGGGACAAGCTCGCGCCGCGCGTGACCGAAGCGTTCCGCCACGAGCGCACCGACGCCGAGATCTTCCGCGAGATGGGCGAGATCGGCCTGCTCGGCCCGACGATTCCTGAAGAATACGGCGGCCCCGGTCTCAATTACGTGAGCTACGGGCTGATCGCGCGCGAAGTCGAGCGCGTCGACTCCGGCTACCGCTCGATGATGTCCGTGCAGTCGTCGCTCGTGATGGTGCCGATTCACGAATTCGGCTCGGACGCGCAGAAGCAGAAATACCTGCCGAAGCTCGCGAGCGGCGAATGGATCGGCTGCTTCGGGCTGACCGAGCCGAACCACGGCTCCGACCCGGGCAGCATGGTCACGCGCGCGAAGAAGGTGCCCGGCGGCTATTCGCTGTCCGGCGCGAAGATGTGGATCACCAACTCGCCGATCGCCGACGTGTTCGTCGTGTGGGCGAAACTGGAAGAAAACGGCAAGGACGCGATCCGCGGCTTCATTCTCGAGAAGGGCTGGAAGGGACTGTCGGCGCCGGCGATCCACGGCAAGGTCGGGCTGCGTGCGTCGATCACCGGCGAGATCGTCCTCGACGAGGTGTTCGTGCCCGAAGAGAACCTGATGCCGGACGTGAGCGGCCTGCGCGGCCCGTTCACGTGCCTGAACTCGGCGCGCTACGGGATCGCCTGGGGCGCGCTCGGCGCAGCCGAGTCCTGCTGGCACACCGCGCGCCAGTACGTGCTCGACCGCAAGCAGTTCGGCCGCCCGCTCGCCGCGAACCAGTTGATCCAGAAGAAGCTCGCCGACATGCAGACCGAAATCACGCTCGGCCTGCAAGGCGTGCTGCGTCTCGGCCGGATGAAGGACGAAGGCACGGCGGCCGTCGAGATCACGTCGATCATGAAGCGCAACTCGTGCGGCAAGGCACTCGACATCGCGCGGCTCGCGCGCGACATGCTCGGCGGCAACGGCATCTCGGACGAATTCGGCGTCGCGCGCCACCTCGTGAACCTCGAAGTGGTGAATACGTACGAAGGCACGCACGATATCCATGCGCTGATCCTCGGCCGCGCCCAGACGGGCATCCAGGCATTCTTCTGATCATTCGCCTGCCCGGCGCGGCGCCCTTCGCGTCGCATCGTCGCCGCTGAAACGACACGGCCCGCCCGGCATCGCTGCCGGGCGGGCCGTTTTCATCGACGCGCGTTCGTCACGCGCCGCCGAGGCGGCAGCCGCTCCTTACTTGTTCGGCTGCGGCGTGAGGCGCAGGTACGGCCGCACGGCGTTGAAACCCTTCGGGAAGCGTTTCTTCAGCTCTTCCGGATCCTGCAGCGACGGCACGATCACGACGTCGTCGCCGTCCTTCCAGTTGCCGGGCGTCGCGACCTTGTAATTGTCGGTCAGCTGCAGCGAGTCGATCACGCGCAACACTTCGTCGAAGTTACGGCCGGTGCTGGCCGGATAGGTGATGGTGAGCCGCACCTTCTTGTTCGGATCGATCACGAACAGCGAGCGCACCGTCAGCGTTTCGTTCGCGTTCGGGTGGATCATGTCGTACAGCTGCGAAACCTTGCGGTCCGCGTCGGCGATGATCGGGAAACCGACCACGGTCGACTGCGTTTCGTTGATGTCGTTGATCCAGCCCTTGTGCGATTCGACGCCGTCGACCGACAGCGCGATCACCTTCACGTTGCGTTTCTCGAATTCGCCCTTCAGCTTCGAGGTCAGCCCGAGTTCAGTCGTGCACACCGGCGTGTAATCGGCCGGGTGCGAGAACAGGACACCCCAGCTGTCGCCCAGCCACTCGTGAAACTTGATGGGGCCCAGGCTCGATTCCTGCTCGAAATCCGGTGCGATGTCGCCAAGACGCAGACTCATGATGTTCCCTCCTCGAACGATGCTGGTTGAAACCGCGCGCTGGATGGCGCGGGACAGTCCATCAGCTTACGGGAAGCAATGAGACATGCGAACGATTATTACGTTTGATATTCATACTTTTTTGTCATTTTTGCCGGGTGGCGGCGCGGCACGAATGGCGTCCAGGGAAACTTTTCGTATCGTCTGAAGCTCTGTTGACGATTACGAGTCGTTTACCATGCAGTCTTGCACTGCCGCCGTTTATTTGTCCCGGCTCGCCAGCGGGCAGGCGTTTCGCTAGGATGTGAACCTGCAGCATGACAGCATGAAGGGAGTTGCAATGTCGGAAATCAACAAGGAGAAACTGATGTCGGATATCAAAACCGTTCTCGCGGACGCCGAGGATCTGCTCAAGCAAGCGGCGAGCAGCACGGGCGACCGTGCGGCGGAACTGCGCGAAAAAGCCCTGTCGCGCCTGAAGCAGGCCAAGGAAAAGGCAACCGACGTCCAGGTCGTGGTGGTCGAGAAAGGCAAGAAGGCCGCGCGCGCGACCGACGACTACGTGCACGAGCATCCGTGGACGTCGATCGGCGTCGCCGCCGGCGTCGGTGTGCTGATCGGCCTGCTGATCAACCGCAAGTAACGCGCTCGGCGCCGTTCCGCCCCATGCGCCGCCCGGTGCGGCACATGGGCGCCGAAGCCGGCCGGCGGTTCGCCGCCGGCCAGCTTTGACCTAGACGCTCACTGCGCGCGCAAGCGCCTTATTCATGACGACAGACACCCACTCGCAGCCGTCCGGCCAGGGACCGTTGCGCCGCTTCGTCGGCTCCGCGATCGGCCTGCTGCAGACGCGCCTCGAACTGGTCGGCATCGAACTCGCCGAGGAGAAGGAACGCCTGATGGGCGTGCTGTTCCTCGGGCTCGCGGCCATGATGCTCGCGACGATGGCGCTCATCAGCCTGACCGTGCTCGTCACGATCGCGTTCTGGGACACCTACCGGTGGCAATCGCTCGCGGTCATCACCGCGCTGTACGCGATCGCCGGTATCGCATGTGCGCTGAAGGCGCGCACGGGCCTGCGCGAGGCGCCGACCGTGTTCGAAGCAACGCTCGCCGAGCTCGAGAAAGACCGCGAGGCTTTCCGCGGCAAGCCGTGAACGCAGTCGCGTTCACCCCTCTCACCTACTTCGCCGACGCGCCATGAGCCAGAACGTCACGGGCCACTCGCCCCGCCCCCATTCGTCGCGATCGAAGTGGAGCGCGTCGCAGCATCGCGCGCTCCGCAAGGAATTGCTGATCCTGCGATCCGAGGTCGAGCGGCTCGAGCTTGCCGAAGCCGCCGCCGAAATGCGCCACGCCGTCACGCGCTTCAGCTGGCTCAAGGTGTTCATCCCCGGCCTGTCGAGCGGCAAGTTGAGCCAGTCCGCCAAGAACCTGAACGCGAACCTCGGCCAGCTCGTCAACCAGTATCCGATGCTGAGTTCGCTCGCGTCGCTCGTGCTGGCGAAACCCATTCGATCGCTGCTGCGCGCGAGCGCGGGCCCCGCGCTGAAGTGGGGCACCGTCGGCTTCGCCGCGTGGGAGTTCTACCGGATCTGGAAACAGTCGCGCGATGAACGCGCAATGGCCGCGAACGACGACTGATACGCAACGACGGGCGTGCACGGCCATCCGGCGGTGCGCGTTTTCCGTGCGTGATCGGACGATCGGGTAATCGGGCGATCAGCGCACGCCCCAGCATGTCCGCCCCAGTGTCTCGGACGCTGCGTCGCTCGATCCCGTATTGCCTTTCGTGCCGTCCGAACGCAGTGTGAATGCGCCGCATGCATCGGCACGCATCGGGCCTGCCTCGAGCGGGTTCGCAACGAGTTCGTAGACGACCTGCGCATCGTCGCCGACCGATCGTTTCAGCCCCACGCGGTAAATCGCCTGCCCGTCCGGCGGTGCCTGTGCGTATGCATCCGGCAACGTCTGCGGCGCCGGGCCGTCGAGCGTTTCGAGATATTGAGCGGCGCGATACAGCGCGGCAACCGCGGACGCGCGATGCATGCGCGCGACATGTTCGCGATACGACGGGACGCCCCACGCGGCCAGCACAGCGACGATCGCAAGCACGATCATCAGTTCGAGCAACGTGAACGCCGCCGACCGGCGCAGCAATCCAGGCGCTTTCATCGATGCACCGCCGCGACGCGACGCCAGCGCTGCGCCACAATGCGTCCGTCGCGCAGCGCGACCTGGCTCTGCAGCCAGACCACGCTCGACGCATGGCCGCCGACACCACGCGCGGTGACGAGGTAAGCGCGACTCCCTTGCGGACCGACGCCTCGCCAGGCCTCGATCAGGCAACGCGGCGGCTGGGCCGCCATCGGCCAGGAGGCGAACGGTGCGAATGCATCGTCGACGCCCAGCGCGGGCGTACGCCGCCATGCATCCGGCTCGCCGGGTGATAGCGGTTCGTCCATGTACGGCGCCCCGCCGCGGAGCAATCGCGCGGTACAGGCTGCCAGTGCTGCGTCGGCCGCGTGAAATGCAATCAACCGGTCCGACAATGCACGCGTGCGGCGCGATTCCGTCAGCGCGGATTCGAACCATGTGCCGGTCAGCGCGGCGACCGCCGCGCCGACAGCGATCACGGCAGGCAATGCAAGGCCCGCGTCGCGACGCCAGCCGCGGCTGGCGGATGGAAAGCGTGCGCGCGTCGTTCTTCCGCTCAGCATGAGGCCCTCACCGCATGTTGCGAGTCGAAGAAAGCAACGATGCGCCCCCTTGCGCGGACGGCCGCGATTCGCATCGCAAGCTCGCCGACGAATTCGGTTGCATGGATCATCGCGCTACCTCGTGGTCCTGCGCCGCGTCACGGACGGGATCCGCGAATGCGACCGCGGCATTGCGCAACGCGACGATTCGATGCAGCACCAGATGCGCGCGATCGTCCCGCGAAACGGCCGTGCGGCCGTCGCAATCGACATGACGCGCGGGCCCGTCAATCGGTTCGCCACGCGCCCGCACGCATACATGCACGGCGACGACATCGTGCCAGTCGCCGGCACCCATCGCCTCCGCGTTGACGAACCGCGCGCCTGCGCGACGCAGGTAACGGACCCGCAGCTGATCGATGCCGGACACGACGGGCTGCGGCGTACCCGGGCGCCCGCTTCCCTCGCAGTACAACTCGGGCTCGCCCGTCGACGGGCTGACATGCGCGTCGAAACGGTTTTCCACGAGCGACCGCTCACCGGGAGCGCCGACACCCTGCCCGAGACAATCCGACACCTGTGCACCGACCGTCAGCCACGTCGACACGGCATCGCCGACATACCGAACCAGCACCGCATCCGACGCTGCGCGCACGGCTTCGCAGCGCACCTGCGCGCCATCGCCTCGCACGCGCCCCGCGGAACAACCGAACACCGGCGGCAGCGATGACGCCCCTTCGACATCGAGCGGACGAAACCCGGCCATCTGGATCTGCTGGCCGATCAGCATCAGCGCGGTCGCGGCCGCATCGCGCATCCGGAACCCGTCTTCCGCGCGCCGCTGCGCGATGCGCTGGGCGTGGTACAGCGCACCGGCCGCGGCAAGCACGAGCAGGCCGACGGTCATCGCGATCAGCACTTCGAGCAGCGTATGCGCGCGGCTGCGGCGATCAGCGTTCGTCCGCATCGGCATGGGCCTCCCGAAACGGTATCCGCACGCACGACGCCGGCTTGACCGTAGCGCCCGCACCTTCACATCGCGTGGAAGTCGCCGCGTAGGCGTTGGTGTCGCGCCAGCCGACCACCACGTAGCGGACACCGGCCGGTCCATCGTCGAGCGTCATCGTGCCGCCGGGCAGCGATGCAGCCGCGAGCGCCGCGATGCCGTCGTCGGCGCCCGTCGCCGCGCGCCGGCGCTCGATGCGAGCGTCGGCCAGCCACAGCGCGCGTTCACGCCAGATCGTCGCCCGCTGCGTGCGCGTCATCGCGAGCTGACTGCCGGCCACGGCCAGCATCACGGTTGCGAGCAACGCGATGGCCAGCACCGCTTCGAGCAGCGACGTGCCGCGCATCGACTTGCGTGCGCACGTCATGCCGCGTCGCAACGACCGGCGACGACGCGTGCCCGACCGCCCGCCGCGATCCGGATGCAGCGCGATACGCGTGCGTCATCGCCGGGCAGCGCACGCTGCGGACGCAATTCGAAACGCCGGATCCCGCCGATCACCTGGCCTGCCGACGGCGCAAATGCCAGATCGTGCGCCGCGCCCGCGATAGCGACGTCGGCATCGCGCGGATAGCGCCGCAGCACGCGCGACTGCCCGTCGAACTGCCCGCTGACGATCCAGCCGCACGACCATTCCGCCGGATCGCACCGCTCGCCGTGCCGCACGCAGTCGCCATCGCGCCCGGCCCTGCACAGCGTGACACGCACGCCGAGACGCGTCGCCTCGGTGCGCGCGAACGACAGCGCACCGAGCAGCGCGAGCGCGCGGGCCTCCACGCGTTCGCGCATGCGCCACTGATCGAATGCGGGTGCGGCGTAAAGTCCGATCGCGGCTGCCAGCGCGATCGCGACCATCAACTCGACGAGCGTGAAGCCGCCGCATCGCATGCGTTTTTCAACACCCTGCCGGTGCAGTCCCATCGCGATCGCCCT
Organism: Burkholderia sp. Bp9099; assembly: GCF_003857805.1. Taxonomy (NCBI): domain Bacteria; kingdom Pseudomonadati; phylum Pseudomonadota; class Betaproteobacteria; order Burkholderiales; family Burkholderiaceae; genus Burkholderia; species Burkholderia sp. Bp9099. The sequence continues at coordinate 935 of NZ_QTPU01000029.1, read as the reverse complement.
CCGTCAACGTGATGCGTCGACTGTAGCGACGCGAGCGAACGCGCGCCATTGGCCGAACGGCCGACTGGCGACGTGCGATCGCAGCCGACACAATCGGCGCGAACTGAACCACGGAGAAGACGATGAACGGACGCAGCGCGTCAGCGCTTACGCGGAGGCTTGGAGGGGGACGCGCGACGGAACTCTTCGATCACGTCGGCAAATTCGGAAACGTCCTCGAACCGGCGGTAAACCGACGCGAAACGGACATAGGCGATCGTATCGAGGCCGCGCAGCTCGTTCATCACGAGCTCGCCGAGCTTCTCGCTACGCACTTCACGCTCGCCGGTTGCGAGCAGCTGATATTCGATGCGGGCGACCGCCGCGTCGATCGCGTCAGCCGCAACCGGCCGCTTGCGCAGCGCGAGTTGCATGCTGGCGACGATCTTGCGACGGTCGAATTCCGTGCGGCTGCCGTCCTTCTTCACGACGGCCGGCAGGTTCAGCTCGACCCGCTCGTACGTCGTGAAGCGCTTGTCGCAAGCCGAGCAACGACGGCGCCGACGAATCGCGGCGCCATCTTCGGACACGCGCGAGTCGACGACCTGCGTGTCCTCATGCCGGCAGAACGGGCAGCGCATGCCGGATCAGCGATAGACCGGGAAACGCTTCGTCAGCTCGGCCACTTGCGCGCGCACGCGCTCGATCGTCGCTGCATCTTCCGGGTTCTCGAGCACGTCGGCGATCAGGTTGCCGACCTGCTCGGCTTCCGCCGTGCCGAAGCCGCGCGTCGTCATCGCCGGCGAACCGAGGCGGATGCCGCTCGTCACGAACGGCTTCTCCGGATCGTTCGGGATCGCGTTCTTGTTCACCGTGATGTGCGCCGCGCCGAGCGCCGCTTCCGCTGCCTTGCCCGTGATGTTCTTCGCGCGCAGGTCCACCAGCATCACGTGGCT
>NZ_QTPU01000028.1:0-102669 GCF_003857805.1 Burkholderia sp. Bp9099 | reverse complement strand
GCCGCGGCGGACGCAGGCAAGTCGCAGTTCGTGAGCCGTGAAGTGACGAAGCTGGACCGTCCGGAACTGACGTCGGCAAGCATCATCGTGTCGGGTGGCCGCGGCCTGGGCAGCGGCGAGAACTACACGAAGGTTCTCGAGCCGCTGGCCGACAAGCTGTCGGCGGCACTCGGCGCATCGCGCGCGGCAGTCGATGCCGGCTACGTGCCGAACGACTATCAAGTCGGCCAGACCGGCAAGATCGTCGCACCGCAGCTGTACATCGCGGTCGGCATCTCGGGTGCGATCCAGCATCTGGCCGGCATGAAGGATTCGAAGGTGATCGTCGCGATCAACAAGGATCCGGAAGCGCCGATCTTCAGCGTGGCCGACTACGGCCTCGTCGGCGATCTGTTCTCTCTGGTGCCGGAGCTCGTCGGCGAACTCTGCAGTAACGCGGCCTGACCCTGTACATTTCGCGGAGAAGCAAAATGACTGATCTTTTTGAGAACCCAATGGGGCTGACGGGATTCGAGTTCGTCGAATTCGCGTCCCCTATTCCCGGCATCCTCGAAACCGTGTTCGAAAAACTCGGTTTCACGCTGGTTGCGCACCATCGTTCGAAAGACGTGTTGCTGTACCGACAAGGCGATATCAATTTCATCGTCAACCGTCAGCCACAAAGCCAGGCTGCGTACTTCGCTGCTGAGCACGGTCCGAGCGCCTGCGGGATGGCGTTCCGCGTCCGCGATGCCCACCGTGCCTACGATCGCGCCCTTGCAATGGGCGCCCAGCCCGTCGACATTCCGACTGGGCCGATGGAACTGCGGCTCCCCGCGATTCGCGGCATCGGCGGCGCACCGATCTACCTGATCGACCGGTTCGAAGATGGCCAGTCCATCTACGACATCGACTTTTCGTTCATCGAAGGTGTTGACCGACATCCGGTCGGGCACGGTTTGACGCGCATCGATCATCTGACGCACAACGTCTACCGCGGCCGAATGGCGCACTGGGCCGGATTCTACGAGAAGCTCTTCAACTTCCGCGAGATTCGCTACTTCGATATACAGGGCGAGTACACGGGCCTCGCTTCGCGGGCGATGACAGCGCCTGACGGCAAAATTCGCATCCCGCTCAACGAGGAGTCGTCGCGCGGCAGCGGACAGATCGAGGAATTCTTGATGCAGTTCAACGGCGAAGGAATACAGCATATCGCCCTCGCTACGGATAACCTCGTGGACACGATCGACCGGTTGCAGTTCGCCGGTGTGCCGTTGATGACCGCGCCCAACGATTTCTACTATGACGCGCTGGAAGCACGATTGCCGGGGCATGGCCAGCCGGTCGATCAGTTGAAGACGCGCGGCATCCTGCTGGACGGCAGCACGGCAGATGAAAAGCCACGCCTGTTGCTGCAGATCTTCTCTCAAACGCTGCTGGGGCCCGTGTTTTTCGAGTTCATTCAGCGACAAGGCGACGACGGTTTCGGCGAAGGCAACTTCAAGGCTTTGTTCCAGTCACTCGAACGCGATCAAATCGCGCGGGGCACGCTGCAAACCGGACATTGACGACATCGAGCGCGGGCGGCGCCGAGCGTTTGTCTCGGGCTGCCCGGCCGGCGATACGCGACCGCCACGGAGTAATCAAAAGAATCGGGCGCTTGAGGCAGCGCAGCCGTCAGCCCGTCATCCTGGAGACGCATCAATGAAGCTCATCAAAGCGCTGCTCGTCGCCGCGCTATGGATTGCCGCGCAGTGTGCACACGCGCGAAGCAGTTCCGACATGGCCGCACACGTCGAGGTCCACCAGATTTCCTCACTCACCCTCACCGACAGTCAGATGCTGACCGGCAACAAGAATGGAAAGGCCGTGACGGTAGCCGGCATCCTGCGCCTCGCGAAGCACACGGGAAGACAGCCGGTAGTGGTGCTGATTCATGGTTCGAGCGGAATGGGCGCGAACATCGAAATGTGGGAGCGCACGTTCAACGAGAACGGTATCGGGACATTCGCAATCGATGGATTCACCGGCCGCGGGATCAGGTCCACCAGCCAGGATCAATCGCAGCTTGGTCGGCTGAACCTCGTTCTCGACGCATATCGGGCGCTGGACCTGCTCTCGCATGATTCCCGCGTCGATCCGGACAAGATCATGCTGATGGGCTTTTCGAGAGGTGGACAGGCAACGCTCTACGCCGCCATGACGCGACTCAATCGCCTGTGGAATACGTCTGGTGTTCGCTTTCGCGCCTATATGCCTTTCTATCCCGACTGCATGACCCGTTATCGCGAGGACACCGACGTCAACGGGCCAATCCGCGAATTCCATGGGGCAGACGACGATTACGACCCTGCGCCGGCCTGTGCCGCATACTTCGAGCGGCTGCAACAGGCCGGCAAAGACGCCACCATGACGGTTTTTCCGCACGCATCGCATGCGTTCGACATGCCGTACGCGATGCCCACTGTCGTCGTAAAGGGCGCGCAAACGGTACGGGCGTGCCGTATCGTCGAAAACGAAAGCGGCGAACTGATGAACGAGGCCACCGGTTCACCCTTTTCCTTTCACGACGATTGCGTTCAGACCGACCCCCACGTTGGAGGCAATGCGCAGGCGCGCGACGCGGCAATCGTAGACGTGATGGCGTATCTCAAGACAGTGCTGGGTAGCGGCGGCGACGCGCCGGGCAACTAGCCCGTCGTCGCGGCAATCAGGCTCGCCGCAGCGTCAATGGCGGCCACCTCGCATGCTTTGGGGGCGTCAGGCTTCTTACGTTCCGCCAGTTTGACAACTGGCCTGTCGGGCAAACGAATTTGTCATTCTGGCAAGCACGGAATTCACAACGCGCGGAAGACTGCCGGCCACTGAAGAATGTCAGGGCTGAGTGCGCAGTCGGTCAACCAGCAAGCGGAACGCTGCAGAATTGTTCTTTCTGGTTGGGTAATAGAGATGGTAGCCGGAAAAGGGTGAACACCAATCCTCCAGAAGACGGACGAGACGACCATCGCGAATCATCGGGGCAGCATGGTCTTCGACGAGGCAGGCAACACCCTGCCCGTCCACCGCAGCCGCCAGGATCATGTCCGGGTCATCGAAAGTCAAAGGTCCTTCAACGCGCACTTTCATTTCCTGTCGGCCTTTTTTGAATTGCCAGGCATAAAGCGCCCCTGAGCCGGGCAGGCGAAAATTGATGCAGGCGTGCTGGGCCAACTGATGGGGATGGGTAGGTATGCCGCGTTGGGCAACGTAGCCGGGCGTGGCCACGATCGCCAGGCGGAGGTCAGGTCCGATTTTTACCGCAACCATGTTTGGCGCCACCAGTTCCCCAAGCCTGATACCGGCATCGAATCGATCGTCCGCGAGGTCTCGGAAAGCCGCGTCAATGTTCACCTCGACTTGTATGTCCGGGTAGTCTCTGACGAATTTCTGCAGCACAGGCCATAACACGCTAACCGCGGCATGCCGCGGAGTAGTGATGCGGAGAGTGCCCCGGGGGCTTTCCCGTAGAGAGCCGACAGTACCAAGTGTCAGGTCAATGGCTTCGAAAGCCGGCTTCAGTCCCTGCAAGAAGGTTTCGCCTGCCGGAGTCAACGCGACGCTCCGTGTCGTGCGCGTCAGAAGACGAACACCGAGCCGCGTTTCAAGCCGCCGCAAAGTGTGGCTTAGAGCGGACTGCGACGTCAGCAGGCGCGCTGCGGCGCGCGTGAAACTCCTTTCCTCTGCAACAGCGACGAAGGCATTCAGGTCGATTAGGTCATCTCGGTTCATGTGTTTCCCGCCCCGGTTTCATGATTTGCCAATATAACTGTTTTACTTATTTATATCTGCAATTCAATGGTGTAAACCCGCAAAATGAGGGTGTTCAAGACTTAACAGATGACGAGCGATATTCCCCGCACATCGTCTGGTCTCCAACCACCACGGACGTAACAGCCATGACAAATCATTCGCGTCGAACTTTCCTCGCAGGAACCGCAGCAGCCGCAGTCGCGACGCTGGCGCCGGGGAAATACGCAACGGCTCGCGAGGCTTCGTCGCCGGCCATGACCGCACCCATACCCGGAGTATTCCAGCGGACTGTCGGGAAGATCGAGATGCTCTCCGTCTCCGATGGCGCCAACAGCTTTCCGCGTCGAGAAAACTTCGTCTCGAATGTTCCGCCAGCGGACGTCGTCCGCGCACTGCAGGCGGCTCGTTTGCCGACAGACACCATTACGCTAACGTTCACCCCCGTCGTCCTCAAGACTAATGGGCGCGTGATCGTAATTGATACCGGGCTCGGGGAAGCGGCCTTCAGACAGAGCAACGGCGTCGGCGGACAGTTCCATACCAACCTTGAAGCGGCCGGCTACGATGCGGCCGCAGTCGACAGGGTATTGATCTCGCATTTCCATGCCGATCACATTGGTGGACTGGTGACAGCAGATGGCCGCGCGGCATTTCCGAATTCCGAAATCTGGGTACCTGCTGCCGAATACGCGTTTTGGCTGAACGACGCAAACATGGCTCGAGCGGAATCGGAAGCCACAATGGCGAATTTCCAGCGTGCACGCCGCATATTCGGAATTCTCGGCGACTCAGTCAGAACATTCGAGCCGGACACAGAGGTTGCACCGGGCGTCACGTCCATGGCCACACACGGTCACACGCCGGGACATACGTCCTTCGTCGTCGAATCTGGCGCCGATAAGGTGGTCATTCAAGGCGACGTGACCACACATCCAGCGCTATTCATCCGCCATCCGCACTGGCACGGAGCCACGGACATGGATCCTGAGATGGCACAGCAAGCACGAATCAAACTGTATGACCGGGCCGTAGCGGAAGGGATGCTCATTCAAGGATTCCACTTTCCATTTCCGGCTTTGGGCCACTTGGCGCGAGAACAGGACGGCTATCGATTGATTCCTATTGGCTAAGGAGCGCGCACGCGCGCGACGCAGCGGTCGCCGACGTAATGGCTTACTTGAGGACAGGGATGCGCAACGTCAGCGAGGCTCCAGTCGAATAGCGCCGCCATCGTTGCAGGCACGACAGCCGCGGCCTCAATCGCCGCTGGCCTCGAGTGCGTGGGGACTGGGTAGACGCCTGACGTTCCGCCCATCTGACCAGCGCCTGTAGTCGGCTGGCGTCATGCCGGTGAGTTGGCTGAAGGCACGCCGAAACGACGTTTCCTCACTGTAGCCGCATTGCAGTGCTACCTGCTTAATGCTTGCTCCAGGCCGCTCGAGCAACACGCAAGCCATTTCGATCCGCACGCGGGTAATGAACCCTTTGGGTGACTCGTCGGTCAAGCGCTTCAGCCGCCGGTGCAGTGTCCGTTCACTGAGACTCAGCGCGCTCGCCAGCGCTTCAGCGGTCAATCCAGGGCTGGCATGGCGAACGATCTGCTCTGCTTGCAGAAGCAGCGGGTCAGTAGCGTTGACGAACCCGCGGGGCGCATAAACCAGTTGCGGCAGCGGCAAGCTGTCGGCCACGGAGATATCTGCGGCGAGACGGGCCACATCGGGCCCTGCCTCGCGCCTGATCACGTGCAAGGCCAGATCGACCCATGAGAGCGGACCGCCTGTCGTCACGATCCGATCCTGCTCTTCCACTGCCGTGCCCCACACCGCGCGTGCCTTGGGAAACCGCTGCCTGAACGCATGGTGGAGCCACCACGTGGTCGTACAGCGCCTGCCGTTCAGCAAGCCGGCCTCTCCGAGCACGAAGGTACCTGCACACGCAGCGCCCACCAGCGCACCGGCCTGATGACGCTCTTGCAGCCACGTTGCCGCGTGGCCGATCGATGCGGATACAGGGGGTAGCCGGTCCGGCCCCAGTGCCATACCGGTGACAAGCGCCACGTCGCATTGCGTTAATTCCCGAAACGAGGCATCGATCGGAATCAGCCGGCCCTGCGGATCGCGCAGGCCCTTCCCATCCGCGCTTGCGATGACGGTCTCGAAGGTTGGGAGGGCTCGGCCGGGCAGGTCATATGACGCGTCGGCAGGCGGTGCGCGTAACGCTTGCTCCGTCATCCAGAACAGGTCGGCAAGGCCGCTGATGGCGGAGAGCAGGCTGCCTTCGACTGCAACGATTCCTATGCGCACGGCGCGCTCCGTGTCTCAGGGGGGTGGCGAATTTTGCATGAATGTTGGCGAGTTTGCCACCTGCAACGGTTCACTGAAGCCGGATAAATTTGGCACGTCCCCTCAACGATTCGCTTTCACATGAAATTCCCATTCCTTCACGACTGTCCGGTCTCACTCTTTCAGAGACGCGCGCGCCGTCGGTCCGCATGGTTCAGCCGACTGGTTGCTGCCGTAACCTTCACGGCGACGCTGACGACGGCTCATGCGGCAGCGACTGCGGCGCCGGCTGTGCGCAACATTGTCCTCGTGCATGGCGCCTTTGCGGACGGATCAAGTTGGAGCCCCGTGATCGTCAGGCTACAGCGCATGGGTTACCGCGTCACTGCTGTGCAAAACCCTCTCACTTCGCTCGCAGACGACGTTGCCGCCACCGAAAGCGTCCTGCATCGGCAAACCGGCGACGTACTGCTGGTGGGCCACTCCTGGGCCGGCGCGGTCGTCACGCAGGCCGGCAATGCCGCCAATGTGAAAGGCCTGGTCTATCTGTCCGCGCTGGTACCGGACGACGGCGAGTCCGTCGCCGACCTTCTGCAACGCCTCCACGCGCCGATGACCGGCCTCGCACCGGACGCCCACGGGCTGATCTGGCTCGACGATGCGCGAGCGTTTCAGCACGTCATGGCGGCGGACATTCCGCTCGAACAGGCTCGCGTCCTGGCATCGGTTCAACAGCCTGTCGCGGCGGCCTGCTTCACCGGGAAGATCCAGCACGCGGCCTGGCACGACAAGCCTGTCTGGTATCTGCGAACCACCAACGACAATGCGCTGAAGCCCGCCGTGCAGCAAGCCATTGCGCAGCACATCGGGGCAACGGTCAGGTCGATTCGCTCCAGCCACATGTCGATGCTATCTCACCCGGACGAGGTCGCGAGGCTGATCGATCTGGCCGCCCGGAAGGCATCGCAATGAATTCCGGCGCGTTTCGACGCGCTTCACTCCTCCCCTGACAGGCAGGCTTCAATGAATATCCTTCATCTCGATTCGAGCATGCTCGGCAACAGTTCCATCACGCGAGAGCTGTCCGCGGCCGTGGCAGCTGTTCTCCGGGCGCAGCATCCATCGGCGCATGTGACGTATCGTGATCTCGTCCGTGACGAAATCCGGCATCTCAGCGGCCCAATCGCAGCAGGATTTCGCCAGATCGACGTCGGTGCTCTCGACGACGCCACCGCGCACGAACATGAGCTGTCCGAAGCACTCGTCAAGGAGTTTCTAGCGAGCGACGTCATTGTCATCGGTGCGCCGATGTACAACTTTTCGGTACCGAGTCAGTTGAAAGCATGGCTTGATCGTGTGGCCCAGGCCGGGCGCACGTTCCGGTATACCGAAAACGGCCCGGTCGGCCTGGCGGGCGGCAAGCAGGTGATCGTAGCCTCGGCGCGCGGTGGGTTTTACGCGGAAGCGCCGCTCGCACACATGGATTTCCAGGAAAGCTACCTGCAGGCGTTCTTCGGTTTCCTGGGCATCACCGACGTCCGGTTCGTACGAGCAGAGGGGGCGTCGAAAGGTCAAGCTGCCCGGGACGAGGGCATCGCACTCGCCATGGCGTCCCTGACCGAGGTACTCGTCAACGTGCGCACGTCCGGTGAGCAAACCATCCAGTAACAGGGGTCGCTTATGCTGTTCGCCATCAAGCTCGGCTACGTCCGTCCCATCGAAGAAATCCAGGCGCATCTCGATGCTCACAAGGCATGGCTCGTCAGATACGCACAGGCGGGAAATATCCTTGCCGCGGGCCCGCTGCATGAAGAAAACGGCGGATTCGTGCTCGCGTATGCGGGCCAACCACGGGATATCGAGAAAATGATTGCCGAAGACCCATTCCATATTCACGGGCTGGCCACGTTCGATGCTCACTGCTGCGAACCTGCCATATGTGCGGCGGGTTTTCCTGCAAACTGGGCAGCAGGCGCCTGGTCGATATGATTGGCTCCGTTTTCGGCGCGTGTTCGCGCAGGCATCCAGATCAGCGCCGTAGGATCATATCCTGACGCTGACCAACGCATCGCCACAGCGCCATCTGCCAGATCATGCGCACGAGCCATGCCGACCTCGCCGCATCTGGGCTGTCAGGGCATCTCGATCCACCTAAGCGCTGATCAAACTAACCAGTCTGTGGAGCCTGCCAGGACCAAAACAGTATCGATGACTCAGATTCATGAACCGGCGTACCCGAGACTCCCTGACGGGCTGGAAGGGGCAGAACTGGAACAGTCTACACGCCCAGCGCGGCAGAGATTCGGCTCGTCTTCAGCTAGCGCGCCCGGGCCGCACCCGGCGGCGGCCGGCCATCCCCTGCTATAATTTGCGGTTACGTTTACCTTCCTGCGGCGCGCTCGATGCAGCGCGCCCCGCCCTGACCCATGCTCGTTCTCGGCATCGAAAGCTCCTGCGACGAAACCGGCCTCGCGCTCTACGACACGCAGCGCGGCCTGCTCGCGCACGCGCTCCATTCGCAGATCGCGATGCACCGCGAATACGGCGGCGTTGTGCCCGAGCTCGCGTCGCGCGACCACATCCGCCGCGCGCTGCCGCTGCTCGAGGAAGTCATGGCGCAAAGCGGCACGCGCCGCGACGACATCGACGCGATCGCATTCACGCAAGGCCCCGGCCTCGCCGGCGCGCTGCTGGTCGGCGCGAGCATCGCGAACGCGCTCGCGCTCGCATGGAACAAGCCGACCGTCGGCATCCATCACCTCGAAGGCCACCTGCTGTCGCCGCTGCTCGTCGACGAACCGCCGCCGTTCCCGTTCATCGCGCTGCTGGTGTCGGGCGGCCACACGCAACTGATGCGCGTGACCGACGTCGGCGTGTACGAGACGCTCGGCGAGACGCTCGACGACGCGGCCGGCGAAGCGTTCGACAAGACGGCGAAGCTGATCGGCCTCGGCTATCCGGGCGGCCCGGAAGTGTCGAAGCTCGCGGAAACGGGTACGCCGGGCGCGGTCGTGCTGCCGCGCCCGATGCTGCATTCGGGCGATCTCGACTTCAGCTTCAGCGGCCTGAAGACGGCCGTGCTCACGCAGATGAAGAAGTTCGAAGCGGCGAAGCTGGAGGGCGTTGCGCTCGAGCGCGCGAAGGCCGATCTCGCGCGCGGCTTCGTCGACGCAGCCGTCGACGTGCTCGTCGCGAAATCGCTCGCCGCGCTCAAGAAGACGAAGCTCAAGCGCCTCGTGGTCGCGGGCGGCGTCGGTGCGAACCGCCAGTTGCGCTCGGCGCTGTCGGCCGCCGCGGCCAAGCGCGGCTTCGACGTGCACTACCCCGATCTCGCGCTCTGCACCGACAACGGCGCAATGATCGCGCTTGCCGGCGCACTGCGGCTCGGCCGCTGGCCCGAGCAGGCGAATGCGGACTACGCGTTCACGGTGAAGCCACGCTGGGATCTCGCGTCGCTCGCACGCTGAGTCGCGCGGCGCTGCGCAACGTCGCTCGCACACCCGCACGCGCCGGACGGAAAACAAGAAGGCCGCTCGATTCGAGCGGCCTTCTTCATTGCAGCGGCAAGTCGACGCAGCGCCGCAGCGCCGCAGTGCCCCGACGTTACGCAGCGTGTCGCTTGTCGCGCTCGATCAGCGCATACGCGCTGTGATTGTGGATCGATTCGAAGTTCTCGGCTTCGAGCACGTAGGCGATCACGCGCTCGTCCGCGTCGAGACGCTGCGCGACGTCGCGCACCAGATCCTCGACGAACTTCGGGTTTTCGTACGCGCGCTCCGTCACGAACTTCTCGTCCGGACGCTTCAGCAAGCCCCACAGCTCGCACGACGCCTCTTCTTCCGCGATGCGGATCAGCGCCTCGACCGGCAGGTCGGCTGCGAGTTCGGCATCGATCGTCACGTGCGAGCGCTGGTTGTGCGCGCCGTACTGCGAAATCTTCTTCGAACACGGGCACAGGCTCGTCACCGGCACGAGCACCTTCAGGAACAGGCGCGTTTCGCCATTGCGGCATTCGCCCGCGAGCGTCACTTCGTAGTCGAGCAGGCTCTGCACGCCCGACACCGGCGCCGTCTTGTTCACGAAGTACGGGAACGTGACCTCGATGCGGCCGGCCTCGGCTTCCAGCTTCTCCAGCATCGACGCGAGCATCGAGCGGAAGCGCTCGACCGTCAGCGGCGCACGGTTCTCTTCGAGCAGCGCGACGAAGCGCGACATGTGCGTGCCCTTCTGATCGGCAGGCAGGCGCACGTCGAGATTCCAGACGCCGACGCTCGGCTGCACGTCGCCGCTCTCGGTGCACACCGTCAACGGATGCCGGACCGCCTTCACGCCCACGCGCTGAATCGGAATCTGGCGGGTATCCACCGTGCTCTGCACGTCGGGCATCACGAAGGCGGGATTCATCTGGTTCATCTTGTTCAATCCTTGTAAGCCGCGCGTTCGACGACGCGCACGCCGCGTCACGCGGCAGCCGGAAAAGCAACATGGGCCCGCAGGCCCATGTTTTCCGCATCAATGTAGACCGGTTGCGCCAGTCGCACCGACGCCGCCCGCAGGCGGCGCCAGCTTATGCGACGCGCTTCGCCTGATCGGCGACATCGGCCGCCGGGCTCAGGAAGCGTTCGCGAATCGATTTCGCGATGCCCGCGCCGTCGAGGCCGCATTGCGACAGCAGCTTCGCGGGATCACCGTGATCGATGAACTGGTCAGGGAGGCCCAATTGTATTACGGGTCGGATAACCCCACTCTCCATCAGGGCTTCGACGCAGGCCGAGCCCGCACCGCCCATCACGCAGCCTTCCTCGACCGTGACGAGGTAGTCGTGCGTCTCGGCGAGTTCACGCACGAGCGCCGCATCGACCGGCTTCACGAAACGCATGTTCGCGACCGTGGCGTCGAGCTCCTCGCCCGCCGCGAGCGACGGCGCGACCATCGTGCCGAACGCGAGGATCGCGACGCGCTTGCCTTCCGGCTGCGACGTACGGCGACGCACCTCACCCTTGCCGAGCGGGATCTCGGTGAATTCCTTGACCGTCGGCACGCCGGTGCCCGCGCCGCGCGGATAGCGCACCGCGGTCGGGTTCGGCTGCTGCAGCGCCGTGTGCAGCATCTGGCGGCACTCGTCCTCGTCGGACGCGGCCATGATCGTCATGTTCGGGATGCAGCGCATGAACGCGAGATCGTATGCGCCCGCGTGCGTCGCGCCGTCGGCGCCGACGAGGCCCGCGCGGTCGATCGCGAACACGACCGGCAGGTTCTGCAGCGCGACGTCGTGGATCAGCTGGTCGTACGCACGTTGCAGGAACGTCGAGTAGATCGCGACGACGGGCTTCAGCCCTTCGGTCGCGAGGCCGCCCGCGAACGTCACCGCGTGCTGCTCGGCGATGCCGACGTCGTAGTAGCGATCCTTGAAACGCTTCTCGAACTCGACCATGCCCGAGCCTTCGCGCATCGCGGGCGTGATGCCGACGACGCGCGTATCGCGCTCGGCTTCATCGCACAGCCATTCGCCGAATACTTGCGTATAAGTCTTTTTCGCAGGCGTGGCCGACGGCTTGATGCCTTCCGCCGGGTTGAACTTGCCGGGGCCGTGATAGAGCACGGGATCCGCTTCGGCGAGCTTGTAGCCCTGGCCTTTCTTCGTCACCACGTGCAGGAATTGCGGGCCGCGCAGTTCGCGGATGTTCTGCAGCGTCGGGATCAGCGAATCGAGATCGTGACCGTCGATCGGGCCGATGTAGTTGAAGCCGAACTCCTCGAACAGCGTGGCCGGCACGACCATGCCCTTCGCGTGCTCCTCGAGCTTGCGCGCGAGTTCGAGCACCGGCGGCGCCACGCTCAGCACGCGCTCGACGCCCGCACGCGCGGCCGCGTAGAAGCGGCCCGACATCAGGCGCGCGAGATGGCGGTTCAGCGCGCCGACCGGCGGCGAAATCGACATGTCGTTGTCGTTGAGGATCACGAGCAGCTTCGCATCCTCCGACACGCCCGCGTTGTTCATCGCCTCGAACGCCATGCCGGCCGTCATTGCGCCGTCGCCGATCACCGCGATCGAGAAGCGGTCGTCGCCGTTCAGCTGGCTGCCGATCGCCATCCCGAGCGCCGCCGAGATCGACGTGCTCGAGTGCGCGGTGCCGAACGTGTCGTATTCCGACTCGCTGCGGCGCGGGAAACCCGAGATGCCGTCGTACTGGCGCAGCGAATGCATCTGGTCGCGGCGGCCCGTCAGGATCTTGTGCGGGTAGGTCTGGTGACCCACGTCCCAGACGATCCGGTCGTTCGGCGTGTTGAACACGTAGTGCAACGCGATCGTCAGCTCGACCGTCCCGAGGTTGGACGACAGATGGCCGCCCGTCTTCGACACGCTGTCGAGCACGAACGCGCGCAGTTCATCCGCGAGCGGTTGGAGTTGGCGACGATCGAGGCGGCGCAGATCCGCCGGGTCGTCGATGGTTTTCAGCAAGTCGTACATCGTCGTTCCATTGTAGGAAATCAAACGCGCCCGCATTCTATTGCACGCACCGTAGCGTGTGCGCAGCGGCGGGCTTCGCGTCAGCTGACCCGGTTCACCACCAGGTCGGCAAGTTCGGCGAGACGCTGTGCGCGTGCGCCGAACGGTTTCAGCGCATCATGCGCTTCGGCGCGCAGCTGGGCTGCGAGCTCACGCGACGCGTCGAGGCCGAGGATCGATACGTAGGTCGGCTTGTCGTTCGCCGCATCCTTGCCGGCCGTCTTGCCGAGCGTCGCCGAATCGGTCGTGACGTCGAGAATGTCGTCGACGACCTGGAAGGCCAGACCCACGGCCCCCGCGTAGACGTCGAGCGCGGCCATCGCCTCCGCCGACGGCGTGTCGCCCGCCAGCGCGCCCATCCGCACGGCCGCGCGCAACAGCGCGCCCGTCTTCATCCGGTGCATCGTCTCGAGCTGCTCGCGCGTCAGCTTGAGGCCGACGCTCGCCAGGTCGATCGCCTGCCCGCCGGCCATGCCGATCGAGCCGCTCGCCAGCGCCAGCTCGCGCACGAGCGCGGCCTGCTGCACCGGCGACAGCGCGGCGGCGTCGGTCAGCGCGACGAAAGCCTGCGACTGCAGCGCATCGCCGACCAGCAGCGCCGTCGGCTCGTCGTACTGCACGTGCACGGTCGGCTTGCCGCGTCGCAGCGCGTCGTCGTCCATGCACGGCATGTCGTCGTGCACGAGCGAGTAGACGTGGATCATCTCCAGCGCCGCCGCTGCCGCGTTGCGCGCCGCTTCGGTCGCGCCGGTCAGTTCGCCTGCTGCATGGCACAGCAGCGGGCGAACGCGTTTGCCGCCGCCGAGGACCGCGTAGCGCATCGCTTCGTGGAGTTGCGTGGGCACCACGTTGTCAGCCGGCAAATAGTGGCCGAGTGCGTCCTCGACACGGTCGAGCACGGACCGCATCCATTGTTCGAATGTCATAGATCGTCGTCTTCGCCGTCCGTGGCGGCCGTTCCGGACGAAAGCGGCTTCAGCGTCGCGCCGTCGAGCACGCGAACCTGCTGTTCCACCTTCTCGAGCTGCTGTTGGCAAAACGCAACGAGAGTCGCACCGCGGCGATACGCAGCGAGCGAATCCTCGAGGCTCAACGTGCCGCCTTCCATCCGGGCAACCAGCGTCTCGAGTTCCGCGAGCGCCGTTTCATAGTTGTCCGGCAACGGTTCGGTGCCATTGCCGGGCGGGGTGGCGCCTTGGGATGCGGTTTTCGCCATGGACGAGGGTGTCAAATTTCAAAACAAGTCGGACATTCTACGGCAAAAGAGAATTTTCCGACCTGCCGACTTGGCACCCGGGCACGCATTCGGGCCCCTTCTTCGACACACATTGTGCGCCACCCGATCGCCGCCGGACAAAAAATTGACACAAATCAGGCACTTAATCCTAGCCTTGCGAGGCGAACCGGGTATAATTCCGCGTTTCCCTAAATCGATTTTTCGATGGTTGGGTTGTTCACTGCTTTCACGCTAACACCGGGAGTGGGAATGTCCAATCTGAGCGATGCGCTTCAGTTGAAGTCGGCTCACAGCCAGCTTCCAGTCACTGCATACTTCGATGAGGCGCTGCTCGAGCGCGAGATCGAAACCCTCTTCAAGAAAGGACCTCGTTACGTCGGGCACGAGTTGATGGTGCCCGAGGCGGGGGATTATTTTGCGCTGCCGTCCGAGAAGGAAGGCCGCGTGCTGGTCCGCAACCCGGCGAACCAGATCGAACTGCTGTCGAACGTGTGCCGCCACCGGCAGGCGATCATGCTGAACGGGCGCGGCCACACGCAGAACATCGTGTGTCCGCTGCACCGCTGGACGTACGATCTGGAAGGCCAGCTGCTCGGCGCGCCGCACTTCCCCGACAAGCCGTGCCTGAACCTCGGCAAGAGCCCGCTGCAGAACTGGCAGGGGCTGCTGTTCGAGGCCGAAGGCCGCAACGTCGCGCGCGATCTCGCGAACCTCGGCACGAAGCATCACTTCGACTTCTCCGAGTATCACTTCGATCACGTCGAAGTGCACGAGTGCGATTACAACTGGAAGACGTTCATCGAGGTCTACCTCGAGGATTACCACGTCGTCCCGTTCCACCCGGGCCTCGGCAGCTTCGTGTCGTGCGACGATCTCAAATGGGAGTTCGGCGACTGGTACAGCGTGCAGACGGTCGGCGTGCACAACGCGCTCGCGAAACCGGGCAGCGCGACGTACAAGACTTGGCACGAGCAGGTGCTCAAGTTCCGCAACGGCGTGCCGCCGGAGTTCGGCGCGATCTGGATGGTCTACTACCCGGGCCTGATGATCGAGTGGTATCCGCACGTGCTCGTCGTGTCGTGGCTGATTCCGCGCGGCCCGCAGAAGACGACCAACATCGTCGAGTTCTACTACCCCGAGGAAATCGCGCTGTTCGAGCGCGAGTTCGTCGAGGCCGAGCGCGCCGCCTATATGGAAACGGCCATCGAGGACGACGAAATCGCGATGCGGATGGACGCAGGCCGCCGTGCACTGATGGCGCGCGGCGAATCGCAGGTCGGCCCGTACCAGAGCCCGATGGAAGACGGCATGCAGCACTTCCACGAGTTCCTGCGCCGCCATCTCGGCGATCTCTGACCTGCGCGCGGTGCTTGCGCGCCGCACGGCATTCGGCATATGAAAAGACGGGTTCCGGCCCGTCTTTTTTTGTTTAGACTTGGAGTATCAGGCCGTTTGCACTCCAGGGAGCCGTCATGCCACATACCCACTACACCACGCTCATCTCAGCAACCAATCTCGCCGAGCGCCTGGCCGCGGCGCCGGGCAGCGTTGCCGTGTTCGACTGCCGCTTCGATCTCGCCGATCCGGGCGCAGGCGAAGCCGCCTACGCAGCCGGCCATATCGCGGGCGCACAGTATCTCCATCTCGACCGCGACCTGTCCGGCCGCAAGACCGGCACGAACGGCCGCCATCCGCTGCCGACCCGCGACGCGCTCGCCACGCTGCTCGCCAGCCGCGGTGTCAAGCAGGGCCAGCAGGTCGTCGCCTATGACGCACACGGCGGCGCCTATGCGGCGCGCCTGTGGTGGCTGCTGCGCTGGCTCGGGCACGATTCCGTCGCGGTGCTCGACGGCGGCCTGCAGGCATGGGAAGCAGCCGGCCAGCCGCTGACCGCCGACGTGCCGCACCCGGCCGCCGGCGACTTCCGCGCGGCAGCCCCGCTCGAATCGACGGTCGACGCGGCGGCCGTGCTCGCGAACGTGACGTCGGCCCAGCGCGTCGTGATCGATGCGCGCGCGCCGGATCGCTATCGCGGCGAAAACGAAACGATCGATCGTGTCGGCGGCCATATTCCCGGCGCACGCAACCGGTTCTTCAAGGACAACCTGGCTGCCGACGGCCGCTTCAAGACCGGCCACGAACTGCGCGAGACGTTCACCGCGCTGCTGGCCGGCACCGAACCGAACAACGCGATCCTGCAATGTGGATCCGGCGTGACCGCGTGCCACAACGCACTCGCGCTCGAGATCGCCGGGCTTCACGGTGCGTCGCTGTATCCGGGCTCGTGGAGCGAATGGAGCGCCGATCCGTCGCGGCCGATCGCGACCGGCCCGAACCCGTAAGCACCGGCGCGACACGTCGACGAGGCGGCGGCATCTGCCGCCTTGTCGCTTACATCACGCCGTACTTGTGGAACCACTCGATCGCGCGCTTCCAGCCGTCCTCGGCATCGCCCCTCACGTAACTCGGCCGGTAATCGGCGAAGAACGCATGACCGGCATCCGGATAGACGACGATCTCCGATTGGCGCGCGAGCTTCGAATCGCTCGCCTGGATCGCCTTGCGCATGTTCGCGAGCGCCGCCTGCGTGATGTTCGTATCCTTCTCGCCGTACAGCCCGAGCACCGGCACCTTCAGCAACGACGCATGATCGACCGGATTGAACGGTGTCATCTCGTCGGTCTTGCCTTCGACGAACCCGTACCACGCGACGGCCGCCAGCACGTGCGGATTGTGCTCCGCATACAGCCACGCCTGGCGGCCGCCCCAGCAGAACCCCGTCACGCCGAGACGCGACAGGTCGCCGCCGTTCTTGCCGGCCCACGCGACGGTCGCATCGAGATCCTCGGTGACCTGACGGTCCGGCACCTTGTTGACGATGTTGTCGACGAGCGCCTGGATGGTCGGATACTTCGACACGTCGCCCTGGCGCGCGAACAGGTCGGGCGCGATCGCGAGATAGCCGAGCTTCGCGAAGCGACGGCAGACGTCGGCGATATGCGCATGCACGCCGAAGACCTCGTGGATCACGATGACGACCGGCAGGTTCGTCTTGCCGACCGGCTGCGCGCGATACGCGGGGATGCTCGCGTCGCCCGAGCGGATCTCGATGGTGTCGACGTCCAGCCCGGCGCTGTCGGTCGTGATCGTCTGCGCCGACACGGGCAGCACGGCCGCCGCGAAGGTGCCGCCCAGCGCGGCCTGCATGAACTTGCGGCGCGAGAACGGAACACGGGGAACCAGGCTGTCGACTTCGGGTTTCAACATGAATGCACTCCTCGATTGGGCGCCGCCGTCACGGTCATGGCTTGGACCTGACGGGGCATCGCGCCGGCGGACGGCGCGGATGTCGCGGCGGTTGACACTCCGCCGCAAGCGGAAACCCGCACAAGATGCCCAATAATCCGTTGTCACGTCAACTGTCAGATGTGTAAGACTCGATTACGAAGGCGTAATCCGGCGGCGTCCGTAACGGTATCGACAACCGCGATCCGGCCCGGCAAGTTCATCCGCGGCGCACATGCGGCAAGCGCCTTCACGCGCTCGAATGCTTGCGGGTCGGCACGAAACGACGCGCAATAGAGATGCGCAATAAACAGGCCCGGCACGCGAACGCACGACCACCCTGCACTTGAAACGACAACGGGCAGGAAATGCGCGCGATGCGCATTTCCTGCCCGCCCGGCGCACGAACGTGCGGCCGCGTCAGTGCAGCTTGACGCGCGGCAGCGTCGTGCGGCGCAGCCAATGCGCGACCGTATCGAGCATCATGCGCGGATAGCCGTGCAGCGCCGCGATGTGCAGCCGGTACAGCGACATGTACATGAAGCGCGCGAACAACCCTTCGATCAGCATGTTGCCGCCGATCAGCCCGCCCATCAGGTTGCCGACCGCGCTGAAATGACCGAGCGACACGAGCGATCCGAAATCGCGATACGTGAATTCCGGCAGCGAACGCCCGTCGAGCCGGCAACCGATCGCCTTCAGCAGGAAGCTCGCCTGCTGGTGCGCCGCCTGCGCGCGCGGCGGCACGTTGCGCTCGTTGCCGGGCCATACGCAGGCCGCGCAATCGCCGAGCGCGAATACGTTGTCATCGGTGAAGGTCTGCAGCGTGCGGCGCACGTCGAGCTGGCCGAGCTTGTTGACCTGCAGGCCGTCGAGATTCGACAGCACGGACGGCGCCTTGATGCCGGCCGCCCAGACCGTGAGATCCGCACGCACCGTCTTGCCGCTCGCGGTGTGCACGAAACCCGGCGCGACTTCGGTCACGCGCTCGGCGAGCATCAAGCGCACGCCGAGCTTTTCGAGCAGCTCGGCCGTTGCCGTCGATACGCGCTCCTGCAGCGCGGGCAGAATCCGCGGCCCCGATTCGATCAGCACGATGCCGACGTCGTGCTGCGGGTCGAGCTTGTGCAGCCCGTAGACGGACAGCACCTGCGCGGTATTGCGCAGCTCGGCGGACAACTCGACGCCCGTCGCGCCGCCACCGACGATCACGACCTGGATGCGCGGTTCGGCCGCCGCCCCGGGCGCGGGCTGCGCCGGCGCCTGATGCTCGGCGCGCATGCACGCGGCGATCAGGCGCTTGCGGAAGCGCTCGGCCTCGCCGACCGTATCGAGCGCGATCGCGTTTTCGGCCGCGCCCTGCACGCCGAAGAAGTGCGTCGTGCTGCCGATCGCGATCACGAGCGTGTCGTATTCCAGGTTGCGCGCCGGCAGCAGCTCCGCGCCGTCGCTGTCGTTGACGGGCGACAGCGTGATGCGCTTCGCCGTGCGGTCGAGCGCGGTCAGTTCGCCCTGCTGAAACTCGAAGCCATGCCAGCGCGCCTGCGCCGCGTATTCGAGCTCCTGCGTGAACGGGTCCATGCTGCCGGCCGCGACCTCGTGCAGCAACGGCTTCCAGATGTGGGTCGGATTGCGGTCGACGAGCGTGACGAGCGCACGTGCGGGACGATTGCCGCGCGCGCCGTAACGGTCGCCGAGCCGCGTCGCCAGTTCCAGGCCGCCTGCGCCGCCGCCTACGATGATGATCCGATGCATCTGATTCCCCCTTTGCGATTCGAAACTGCTGCCGCCGCACGAGGCAGACGCGATGCGTTCGCGCCGCCCGTTGGATTAACCGGTTCGGACATCATCGATGTGCAGTTCGAAACACTTCGATGCGTCCGATGCCGGAACACGGGGCGCGCTGCCCCCGCGACAATGACCTGACTGACTTGCATTGTCCGGGAGCTTGCGCGTTGACCACAAGCAAACCATCTCGATATTCAGCATCCCTGCAACAATATGCCGCGGGAAACGGGAATCGCACGGGGGTGCGTCAGTGTGCCTCTTCCCAGTTCGCGCCGGCGCCCACTTCGGCGACCAGCGGCACCTTCAGCTTCGCCACGCCGCACATCATTTCCGGCAGCTTCTCGCGCACGAGCGACAGTTCTGCGTCGGGCACCTCGAGCACCAGTTCGTCGTGCACCTGCATGATCATCCGTGACGCGAGCCGGTCGCGCGTGAGCCAGTCGTCCACCGCGATCATCGACAGCTTGATCAGGTCGGCCGCCGTGCCCTGCATCGGTGCGTTGATGGCGGCGCGCTCGGCGGCCTGACGGCGCGGGCCGTTGCCGCCGTTGATCTCCGGCAGCCACAGGCGGCGGCCGAAAACGGTTTCGACGTAGCCCTTCTCCTTCGCCACCGTGCGCGTGTTTTCCATGTACTGCGCGACGCCCGGGTAGCGCGCGAAATAGCGGTCGATGTAGAGCTTCGCCGCATCGCGCGTGATGCCGAGGTTCGACGCGAGGCCGAACGCGCTCATCCCGTAGATGAGCCCGAAGTTGATCACCTTCGCGATCCGGCGCTGGTCGGAATTGACCTCCAGCGGCGTCACGCCGAACACTTCGGCGGCGGTTGCGCGGTGGATGTCCTCGCCCTGCGAGAACGCGCGCAGCAGCGACGCGTCGCCGGAAATGTGCGCCATGATCCGCAGCTCGATCTGCGAATAGTCGGCCGACACGATGCGGTGCCCCGGCGATGCGATGAACGCCTCGCGGATCCGCCGGCCTTCGGCCGTGCGCACCGGAATGTTCTGAAGATTGGGATCGTTCGACGCGAGACGGCCCGTGACCGCGACCGCCTGCGCATAGTTCGTGTGCACGCGGCCCGTTGCGGGATTCACCATGCGCGGCAGCTTGTCGGTGTAGGTCGACTTCAGCTTCGACAGCCCGCGATGCTCGAGCAGCAGCTTCGGCAGCGGGTAATCCTCGGCGAGCTTCTGCAGCACTTCCTCGTCGGTCGACGGTGCGCCGCTCGGCGTCTTCTTCACGACCGGCAACTGCAGCTTCTCGAAGAAGATCTGCCCGATCTGCTTCGGCGAGCCGAGATTGAACTCGCCGCCCGCCAGTTCGTACGCCTGGCCCTCGAGCTCGATGAGCCGCGTCGCGATCTCGCTGCTTTGCGCCTGCAGGCGTGCGTCGTCGATCAGCACGCCGGTGCGCTCCATCTTGCGCAGCACGAGCGACACCGGCATCTCGATCTCGCGATACACGCGCTCGAGGCCCGCCTCGCGCGCGACCTGCGGATACAGCGCCTGATGCAGCTGCAGCGTGATGTCCGCATCCTCGGCCGCATACGCCGCGGCCTGCTCGAGCGCCACTTCGTCGAAGCCGATCTGCTTCGCGCCCTTGCCGGCCACGTCTTCATACTTGATCGTCTTGACGCCCAGATGACGCAGCGCGAGGCTGTCCATGTCGTGCGTGCGGTGCGATTCGAGCACGTACGATTCGAGCAGCGTGTCGTGCTCGATGCCGTTCAGCGCGATGTCGTAGTTCGCGAGCACCTGCGCGTCGTACTTCAGGTGCTGGCCGACCTTCTTGCGGTCGGCCGATTCGAGCCACGGCTTCAGGCGCGCGAGCACGTCGTCGATCGGCAGCTGCTCGGGCAGGTCGGGACCGCGATGCGCGACCGGAAGATATGCGGCCTTGCCCGGCTCGACCGAGAACGACAGGCCGACGAGCCGCGCGGTCATCGGGTCGAGCGACGTGGTTTCGGTGTCGAACGCGGTCAGCGCGGCCGCGTCGATCTTCGCGAACCATGCGTCGAACTGCTCCCAGGTCTGGATCGTGTCGTACTCGCGGACGATGTCTGCGGCCACCACCGGGGCGGGGTCACCTTCCGGCGCATCGGCGCCGCCGCCTTCGGCGGGCGCGCTGTCGACTTCGCGCAGCCACGTCTTGAAGCCGTAGCGCGCGAAGATGTCGCGCAGCAGGTCGCGTGCTTCGCCGTCGCTCTTCAGCGACGCTTCGATCGATTCGAGATGCGGCGCGAGATCGCAGGCCGTGTCGACGGTCACGAGCTTGCGGCCGAGCGGCAGGAAGTCGAGCGCGCGGCGCAGGTTGTCGCCGACCACCCCCTTGATCTCGCCTGCGTGTTCGATCACGCCGTCGAGGCTGTCGTATTGCGACAGCCACTTCACGGCCGTCTTCGGCCCGCACTTCTCGACGCCGGGCACGTTGTCGACGGTGTCGCCGATCAGCGCGAGGTAGTCGATGATCCGCTCGGGCGGCACGCCGAACTTCGCGACCACGCCGTCGCGATCGAGCGTCTCGTTGGTCATCGTGTTGACGAGCGTGACGTGATCGGTGACAAGTTGCGCGAGGTCCTTGTCGCCGGTCGACACGATCACGTTCATCCCGTGCCGTTCGGCTTCGCGCGCGAGCGTGCCGATCACGTCGTCGGCCTCGACGCCCTCGACCATCAGCAGCGGCCAGCCGAGCGCGCGCACGGCGCCGTGAATCGGTTCGACCTGCAATGCAAGATCGGGCGGCATCGACGGACGGTTTGCCTTATAGTCGGCATAAAGGTCGTCGCGGAACGTCTTGCCCTTTGCATCGAACACGCAAGCGCTATACTCTGCACTGACTTCCTTGCGCATACGACGCAGCATGTTGATGATTCCGTAGAGCGCTCCGGTCGGCTCCCCGCCAGGGCCACGCAAATCAGGCATCGCATGGTAAGCCCGATACAGATAGCTCGAACCGTCAACCAATAGCAGGGTCTTACCTTCCAGATTTCGTTCTTCAGGCATTATGAACAAGAGAAAAGTGATTCCGAGTCTGCGTTCGCTCGCAGATCAAGAACGCGCGACGGCCAAGAAGGCGCGCGCATCGTGGCAGATGTTCACGATTATGGCAGAGTTTATCGAGGCGACCGAGTACCTGTCGGAGATCCGCCCGGCCGTCAGCATCTACGGTTCTGCCCGTCTGAAGCCCGATACGCCGCACTACAAGTTGGCCGTGCAGATCGCGCGCAAGCTGTCCGACGCCGGCTTCGCGGTGATCTCCGGCGGCGGCCCCGGCATCATGGAAGCCGCGAACAAGGGCGCGCACGCCGGCAAGGCGCCGTCGGTCGGCCTGAACATCGAGCTGCCGCACGAACAGGCCGGCAACCACTACCAGGACATCTCGCTGCGCTTCCGCCACTTCTTCACGCGCAAGGTCACGTTCGTGAAGAACTCCGACGCGGTGATCGTGATGCCGGGCGGCTTCGGCACGCTCGACGAACTGTCCGAAGTGCTCACGCTGATCCAGACGAAGAAGTCGCGCCTCGTGCCGATCATTCTCGTCGGCAGCACGTTCTGGCAGGGGCTGCTGCAATGGTTCCGCGACCAGTTGATCCCGAACGGCCTCATCAATCCGGAAGACATGGACCTGATGCAGGTGATCGACGATCCCGACCAGGTGCTCGACGCCGTGCTCGCGTTCTACGAGGACAGCGGCGAGGAAGAAGGCGCGGACGGCGACGATCATCCGCCGCGGCCCGAAGAAGACCGCATGTTCTATCTGTAATTCGATCGGCTCGATGGCCGGCCGTCGCGGCCGGCATCCCGCTTCCCGCGCGGCAGGCATGGCGATTCCGCCACCTGCCGCGCGTCATTTTGTAACGCCGCGTTAATCCCGCAACGCGGCGACGCACCGTCGAATGTCAAATTCGGGCGGCCGGCGCCGCACAACGCCTTCGACGCGTGCCACGCCCGGGACCGACCATTGTCAAATCACGCTGCCGTCCATCGGTCCAGCCGGCCGGCCTGACGTCAATCTGCCGTAACAAATGCCGCTCGCCTTTTCCGTGCGGCGCCCGCACACTGCCTCTTGTCGGCGTGGCGTCCCCCCGGTGGAACGATCCCCCCTCGCGTCCATCGCGTCGCGCCGGCCTTTTGACAACGACATCACGGAAAACAACATGAAACGTTCGCTGATCGCCCTCGCCTTCGCCGGCCTCGGTGTTTCGCTGTCCGGCCTCGCCCACGCCGTCAACGTCGACGTCAACATCGGCACGCCCGCGCCGGTCGTCGTCGCGCCCGCGCCTGTCGTGGTCGCACCGGCTCCCGCGGTCATCGTCGGCTGGCACGGCGATCGTTACTGGGACGGCCGCCGCTACTGGGAACGCCGCGAGTGGGAAGATCACGAGCGCCATCATGGTCACGGCGGCTACCACTGCCCGCCGGGACACGCGAAGAAGGGTGAGTGCTGAGCATCCGAGTGCGGGTTCGATCGGGCTCGCGCACTGCAGGACAAAGAACAAGGCCGCACGTGAACGAAAGTTCGCGTGCGGCCTTTGTCGTTACGCCCGCGGCTTGCGCGGCGTTCACATCACTGAAACGCCACTTCCGCGAAGCTCCTCAGCTTCCGGCTATGCAGCTTGTCGAGCCCGTTCGTGCGCAGGATCTCCATCGCCTTCACGCCGATCTGCAGATGCTGGTCGACCTGCCCGCGATAGAACGTGTCGGCCATGCCCGGCAGCTTCAGCTCGCCGTGCAGCGGCTTGTCGGACACGCACAGCAGCGTGCCGTACGGCACGCGGAACCGGAACCCGTTCGCGGCGATCGTCGCGCTTTCCATGTCGAGCGCGATCGCGCGGCTCTGCGACAGCCGCTGCACGGGTTCACGGTGATCGCGCAGCTCCCAGTTGCGGTTGTCGACGCTCGCGACCGTGCCCGTGCGCATCACGCGCTTCAGTTCGGCGCCTTCGAGACGGGTGACCTCGGCCACGCCGCGCTCGAGCGCGAGCTGCACTTCGGCGAGCGCCGGGATCGGCACCCACAGCGGCAGGTCCGCATCCAGCACGTGATCCTCGCGCACGTAACCGTGCGCGAGCACGTAGTC
This sequence comes from Burkholderia sp. Bp9099, assembly GCF_003857805.1. Taxonomy (NCBI): domain Bacteria; kingdom Pseudomonadati; phylum Pseudomonadota; class Betaproteobacteria; order Burkholderiales; family Burkholderiaceae; genus Burkholderia; species Burkholderia sp. Bp9099. The sequence goes on along the minus strand of NZ_QTPU01000028.1, from coordinate 78,717 downwards.
GCCGAGGCGCTGCGTGTTGCGCAGGCCCGCGCAGTGGCCGAGCATCACCCACGCGTGCGGACGCAGCACCGCGATGTGATCGGTGATCGTCTTCGCGTTCGACGGGCCGACACCGATGTTGACCATCGTGATCCCGCTGCCGTCCGCGCGCTTCAGGTGATACGCGGGCATCTGCGGCAGCCGCGGCGGCGCGGCGCCCTCGGCCGGCTCGCTGCCGAGGTTCGCGTTGTACGTGATGACGTCGCCCGGCTCGACGAACGCGCTGTACTGGCTGCGGTACTCGCGCACCTCGGGATCGTCGCTCTCCGTCATCATCGTGCGGCCGAGCTTCACGAATTCGTCGATGTAGAACTGGTAGTTCGTGTAGAGCACGTAGTTCTGGAAATGCGTGGGCGACGTCGCCGTGTAGTGACGCAGCCGGTGCAGCGAGAAGTCGACGCGCGCGGCGGTGAACAGCGCGAGCGGATGCGGCTCGCCGGGCGCCGGCTCGAACGTGCCGTTGACGATGCGGTCGTCGAGGTACGACAGGTCGGGCGTGTCGAAGATGTCGCGCATCGCGAGCAGGCGGTCGCGGTCGAGCTCGCCTTCGAGGTGGATGCCTTCGGGAAACGCGAAGTGAACTGGAATAGGCTGCGACGACACGCCGATCTCGATCTTCACATGGTGATTCTTCGACAGCAGGCGCAGTTGCTCGCGATAGTAGTTCGCGAACAGGTCGGGGCGCGTGACGGTCGTCTCGAACACGCCGGGACCCGCGACGAAACCGTACGAACGGCGCGAATCGACGTGCGTGTTGACGTCTGTACGAATCCGCACGAACGGATAGCACGCACGCACGTGCTCGGTGATCGGTTCGTGGCGGCGATAACGCGCGAAGGCATCGCGCAGGAAGCCCGTGTTGGTGTCGTAGATGGCCGACAGCCGCGCGACGGCGGCGACGGAATCGTCGAATGCTTCGACGGGCGGGCTCTCGGGCGTCAGCACCCGATGCCGGCGGCTCAAATCGTTCTTCATTTTCATCACCTCGTCTGATCGAACGACATTACCACGGAACCCGGTCATGCTCATGGCCACTCGCTTGCACGCCGCTTGCACGCGAGGGCCGGGCCGCGCGCAGTATTTGCTAAAATCGGAAGGTTCACTGGAGACTCATCATGAAGCCGCTCATTCTCGTCGCCGCTGCCGCCGTGTTCGCGGGCACGTTTGCCGCTGCCGGCGCCGCTTACGCCGCCGGCGGCACGCCCGACGCCGACGCGCAGGCCCGGGCCGAGGCCAACGAGGCCGCCGGCCTGCCCGATCTCCGCAAGATCAACCGGCCGGGCGCCGAAGTCACGTCGAAAGTCGACTTCGCCGACATCCGCCGCACGCCGAGCTTCCACGCAAAGAGCAAGAGCGGCACCGAGGTCACCGAGTATCGCGATCGCGGCAAGCCGGTCGAAATCGACGTGAAGTCGAACTTCGGCACGCGCTACCAGATGAGCTCGACGCTCGACACGTCGCCGAAGCCGCACGACGCGGGCGTCCCGATCACGCGCCTGCCGTCGGTCAACCTGCGCTACTGATTTCCTGCCGCGCCGCGTCGGTCCCGACGCGGCGCGCCGGCATTCCCTTCACCTCCTGTCGCGCCGCACGCCGCGCGCGTGCCGACAACTGACCAGACGCATCTCGCATGGCCGTTTTCACCGCTGTTTCCGACTCCGATCTCGCGCAATGGATGCGCCACTACGAACTGGGCGACGTGCTGGCGTTCCGCGGCATTCCGTCCGGCATCGAAAACAGCAACTTCTTCCTGACGACGACGCGCGGCGAGTACGTCCTGACGATCTTCGAAAAGCTGACGGCGGAACAGCTGCCGTTCTACCTCGACCTGATGCGCCATCTGGCGAGCCACGGCGTGCCGGTGCCGGATCCGGTCCCGCGCGACGACGGCGCACTCTTCGGCGAGCTGCACGGCAAGCCGGCGGCGATCGTCACGAAGCTCGACGGCGCCGCCGAACTCGCGCCGGGGGTCGAACACTGCATCGAGGTCGGGCAGATGCTCGCGCGCCTGCACCTCGCGGGGCGCGACTATGCGCGTCACCAGCCGAACCTGCGCAGCCTGCCGTGGTGGCAGGAGAACGTGCCGGCGATCGTCCCGTTCGTTTCCGACGCGCAGCGCATGCTGCTCGAGGACGAACTCGCGCACCAGGCCGCGTTCTTCGCGTCGGATGACTACGCGGCGCTGCCGGGCGGCCCGTGCCACTGCGACCTGTTCCGCGACAACGTGCTGTTCGCGCACGCGGCGCCCGGCACCGGTCATGAGGTACGGCTCGGCGGCTTCTTCGATTTCTATTTCGCGGGCTGCGACAAATGGCTGTTCGACGTCGCGGTCACCGTCAACGACTGGTGCGTCGACCTCGCGACGGGCGTGCTCGACGTCGCGCGCGCCGATGCGCTGGTGCGCGCCTACCAGACGGTCCGGCCGTTCACGGCCGAGGAGCGCCGCCACTGGAGCGACATGCTGCGCGCGGGCGCGTACCGCTTCTGGGTGTCGCGCCTGTACGACTTCTACCTGCCGCGCGCGGCCGAAATGCTCAAACCGCACGATCCCGGTCATTTCGAACGCATCCTGCGTGAGCGTATCGTCCACACGCCCGCGCTTCCCGAGACCCATACCGCATGCAACTGATCGAAGTGCCCGCGAAAGCGGGCTATGTCTGGTTCCGACAAGGCATCTGGCTGTTCCGCCGGAACCCGCTCGCGTTCATCACGCTGTTTTTCACGTACCTGCTGGCGATCACGCTGGTGTCGATGGTGCCGGTGATCGGCGCGGCGCTGCCGCTGCTGTTCATCCCCGGCATCGCGGTCGGCTTCATGGCGGCATGCCGCGACACGGTGGCCGGCAAGCCGGTGATGCCGACGATCCTCATCGACGGCTTCCGCTCGTACGGCACCGCGACGACGCAGCGGCTGCTCGTGCTCGGCGTGGTCTATGTCGCGCTGATGGTGCTGGTGTTCGCCGCGTCGTCCCTCGTGGACGGCGGCGGGCTGCTCCAGATGATGCTCGGCGCCACGAACGACGCGAGTCCGACGCCGGAAACGCTCGCCGCGCAAGGCACGCTCGGCGCGCTGCTGCTGGCGACGCTGCTCTACGCGCCGGTCGCGATGCTGTTCTGGTTCGCGCCGGTGCTCACCGCGTGGCACGACATTCCGCCCGCCAAGGCGCTGTTCTTCAGCATCGTCAGCTGCTGGCGCAATCGCGGCGCATTCGTCGTGTACGGGCTGCTGTGGTTCGGCGTCGCGCTCGGCACGTCGTTCGGCCTGTCGCTGCTGCTGCAGGCGCTCGGCGCCGGCGCCTATGTGCTGACGATCATGATGCCGGTGACGATCCTCATCGTCACGATGATGTACTGCTCGTTCTACGCGACCTATCGCGGCTGCTTCGGCGTGCAGGAACCGGGCGCCGCGACGCCCACCACCGGCCGCTGACGCCGTTCGGCCGGCGCCCGCCGCCGGCCGTCCATCCCTCCTCCCGGCCGGCCCGGCGCGGATCCCCGGCGCCACGCCCCACCCCTGTTCAACCGAATCTTTTGCGCGCAAAATAATTTGCGTACAAATCGTTAGCGCGTCCGCCGCGCCGCCCGAATCATGGACCGCCTGCCCCCGCTGCCCCAGACGCTCGACGAGCAACTGTGCTTCGCGCTCTACTCGACATCGCATGCGATGACGAAGGCGTACAAGCCGCTGCTCGACAAGCTGTCGCTGACCTATCCCCAATATCTGGCGATGCTCGTGCTGTGGGAGCGCGACGACATCGCCGTAAAGGACATCGCCGCCCGGCTCGACCTCGATCCGGCCACCGTCACGCCGCTGCTGAAGCGGCTCGAGGCGCTCGGCTACGTCGAACGCGTGCGCAGCGTCACCGACGAGCGCATCGTCAACGTGCGCTTGACGACGGAAGGCCGCGCGCTGAAGGACAAGGCGCGCTCGGTGCCCGCCGATCTCTTTTGCGCGATGCAGCAAACGCCCGAGTTCCTGGTCAGGCTGCGCGCGGATCTCCAGCAGTTGCGCCACGCGCTGTCGGCCGCCAACGAAGGCTGACGAACCCGCGGTCGCAAACGGCTCGGCACTGCCGGGCCTTTTCTTCAAAATTTCATTTGCACACAAATCATTTGTGTTCTATATTTTCCTCGTGGCCGGCGACACCCGTCCGACCGGACCGCTTCCTCCCATTCTTCCGACAGGAGCTGCACCATGAACATTCTGTACAAGACCAGCGCCACGAGCACGGGCGGCCGCGACGGCCGCGCGGTATCCGCCGACAACAGGCTGGAAGTGAAGCTGGCCGCGCCGCGCGAACTCGGCGGCACGGGCGCGGAGGGCACGAACCCGGAACAGCTGTTTGCCGCAGGTTACTCGGCCTGTTTCCTCAGCGCGATGAAATTCGTCGCGGGCCAGAACAAGCAGACGCTGCCGGCCGACACGCGAGTGACCGCGGAAGTGGGCATCGGCCCGAACGACGCAGGCGGCTTCGGGCTCGACATCGAACTGCGCGTGTCGCTGCCGGGGCTCGACAAGGCCGATGCGCAGGCGCTGGTCGACAAGGCGCACCACGTGTGCCCGTACTCGAACGCGACCCGCAACAACGTGCCGGTGCGCCTGACGGTCGTCTGACGCGACGCACGACGGCAAATGCAAAAAGGGCGTGTGCGGCTGCTTGCCGCACACGCCCTTTTGCGTGATTCGCCGGACCGGCTGACATGCCGGCCCGCGCTGCGCTGCTTAACGCGAGCCGAACGAGAACGGACGGTTCATCGCCGCTTCGCGATCGATCTTGCGCATGCGGAATTCGAGATCGTAGATGTCGGTTGCTTCGGAAAGGTACGCGTCGGCGCGCTCTTTCGCGGCCTTTTCAGCGTTCTTGGTCAGCATCAGGAAGAGGTGGCTCAGCAGGTACATGGTCGATCTCGCAATCCAAAGGTTCTTTGACTAGGGTTTTCCCGAATTATAGGGAAAACCCTAGCCTTTGGCCAGCGTCGATCGGAAGGTGCGTCGTCAGGTCGCCACAGTGCGGCGATTCTCTTCGAAAAAGGTCCAGATCATTGCGCTCGCATCGGGGCCTACCGCCGCGTGGAACGGCACCGCCTCGTCGCCGCCCGACCATGCATGATCGAGCCCTTTCACGTGACAGAGCCGCACGATCGACTCACCGTCGCGACGCACGTCGGTGATCTGCGCGCCGGCCTCGCGCGTCTCCACCCGCTCGCCGCCGCGCAGTGCGCCGCGGCTGTCCGCGAGCCCGTTCAGGCGCATGAACTGCACCGTCAGCTGGTCCGCATTCTTCGGTGCGACGACATGGTCGCCGTCGCCCTGCACGATCAGCACCGGCATGCCCGGATAGGCCCCGGTGTCGACCAGCGTGTCGACCACCGCAGCCGGGTTCTGCCGCAGGCCGCGCCGCATCACGTCCATCGCGCTGATCCCGGAATTCGCCTCGCCGAGCGCGGGGCCCGAATGCAGCGCGACCGCCGCGAAGCGGTCCGGGTGATGCAGCGCGAGCAGCGCCGCCAGGCCCGCGCCGGCAGACAGCCCGGCGACGTAGACGCGCGATGCATCGAAGCCGTGCTCGTCGACGAGCGCATCGACGAGCGACGCGACCGCATCCGCCTCGCCGCGGCCCGCGCGGTCGGTGTCTTCATACCAGTGCCAGCAGCCGTGCGCATGCGCACGCAGCGACTGCTCCGGATACAACACCGCGAAACCGTACTTGTCGGCCAGCAGGTTCATCCGGGTGCCCTGCGCGAACTCGTCGACCGATTGCTGGCAGCCGTGCAGCATCACGACCAGCGGTATCGCGCCGCGCCGGCGGCCAGGCGGGACGTACAGGCCATAGGCGAGCTGCTGGACCAGGCGGCCCAGCGCGGGCGCCATCGGATGCTCGCCGCGCGTCCACTCGCCGGCCGCCCAGGCGGCCGCGCGCGGACGCACGCGCGACTCACGTGGCGGGGACAGGTCGGTTGCGGCGGGCGATGCGGCGGCCTCGAGCGTATCGCGCGCGATCCGCTGGGCCTCGCGCGCCGCGCGTTTGGCGGCCGGAGACAGCATTCGTTTCATGCCGCCTAGCCATACCTTCGTCAGACTTTTGGTCATCAATCGGGCTCGCAGTCAGGAAAAATAGGGATACGACACGGGGTGCATCATTCGACTTTGTGCAATGCACCATAACATTGTTTCTGGGATTTTTCCTGCGCGCGGAGAGTTCCCCTCGGCGCAAAAAACGGGCCTCGAACACACGCGGCGCTATACTGGGGTTTGGCCGCTTGTATCCGTTGTAGTCGTTCTTCCCGGCTCGCGCGTTGATTTAAGCATTCGTTCCGCCCCTGCTCGTTCCCCTCCCGATGTTCGACCTGCCCTCTCACCTGTGGATCACGATCACCGCGTTCGGTGGCGCCGGCCTGACCTTGCCGCTCGCGATCACGATCGCCGTATGGCTCGCGCTCGGCTACTCGTGGCGGCGCGCGGCCGCGTGGCTCGGCGTGCTCGCGGCCGCGATCGGGGTCGTCGCGCTCACGAAGATCGCCTTCCTCGGCTGGGGAATCGGCATCCGCGCGTGGGATTTCACGGGATTCAGCGGCCACGCGATGCTGTCGACGTCGGTCTATCCCGTCGCGATCTTCCTCGCGCTGATCCGCACGCGCACGCCGGTGCGGATCGCCGGCATCGCGCTCGGGCTCGCGGCCGGCATCGCGGTCGGCGTGTCGCGCGTCGCGCTCGACGCGCATTCGCCGTCCGAATCGATCACCGGCTGCATCGTCGGCGCGATCGCCGCGCTGGCGTTCATCGCCGGCTCGTGGCACGCGGTACCGCACCGCTGGTCGGTGGCGGCGGTCGTCGCGAGCCTCGCGCTCGTCACCGTCGCGCTGCACGGCATCACGGTGCCGTCGCACCGCTGGGTCACCAAGGTCGCGCTGGAGCTGTCGGGGCACGAGCGGCCGTTCGTCCGCGCCCGCTGGAAAGCGAATCCGAACTACCGGCCGGCATCGCAGCCGTCGTCGCTGCAGCGCACCGATTCGTCGCAGCCGCTGCTGCACGCGTGACGGGCCGCACGCACGTCATCCGGTCGCCGTTCAAGTCTGAAGATCCTCATGCGCGCCATCGCATGAACGGTATGTCGAGCGTTATAACCCACCCTATATTACGATTACGGTTTCCAACCATTCAAACGCCCCGACCATGCGCTCGACCGTTCGCCCGCTTCGCCGCACCCTGCTCCGCCTGCTGCCGCTCGCCGCGCTTGCCGCGGGCATCGCGTTCAGCGCGCCGGCTTGCGCTGCCGACGAACTGGTCGTGTCGGCGGCCGCGAGCCTGACGAACGCGTTCAAGGCCGTCGGCGATGCGTTCCAGAAGCAACATCCGGACACCAAGGTGCTGTTCAACTTCGGCGCGTCGGACGTGTTGATGCAGCAGATCGCCAAGGGTGCACCGGCCGACGTGTTCGCCTCGGCGGACCAGAAGGCGATGGATCGCGCGGTCAGCGAAAAGGTCATCGTGCCGGGCACGCGCCGCGATTTCGCGGCGAACTCGCTCGTGCTGATCGTGCCGGCGGACAGCCGTGCGGCCGCGCCGACGTCGCTGAACGACCTGGCAGCGCCCGGCGTGAAGCGCATCGCGTACGGCGACCCGGCGTCGGTGCCGGTCGGCCGCTACACCGAAGGCGCGCTGCGCGCGGCAGGCGTGTGGGACGCCGTCAGCGCGAAGGGCGTACTGGCCGCCAACGTGCGCCAGAGCCTCGATTACGTCGCGCGCGGCGAAGTCGACGCGGGCTTCGTGTTCGGCACCGACGCGGCGATCATGCCGGGCCGCGTGAAGGTCGCGCTGACCGTGCCGACGCAGACGGCCATCACCTATCCGATCGCGGTGGTCAAGGACAGCCGCCATGCCGCGCAGGCGCAGTCGTTCATCGACTTCGTCGCGTCGCCGCAGGGCCAGGCCGTGCTGGCGACCTTCGGTTTCAAGCCCGCGGGCAAGTGAGCGCAGCATGATGCAGGACGCCTGGGTACCGCTGCTGTTGTCGCTGAAGGTCGCCGGCTGGGCGACCGCGCTCGACATCGTGCTCGGCGTCGCCGCCGCCTTCGTGCTCGCGCGCTGGCGCTCGCCGCTGCGCGACGTGGTCGATTCGCTGCTGACGCTGCCGCTCGTGTTGCCGCCGACGGTGCTCGGCTATTACCTGCTCGTGCTGCTCGGCCGGCACGGCGTGTTCGGCGCGTGGCTCGACACGCTCGGCATCGAACTCGTCTTCACGTGGCAGGGCGCGGTGATCGCGTCGATGGTCGTCGCGTTTCCGCTGATCCTGAAGTCGGCGCGCGCCGCGTTCGAAAGCGTCGATCCGCATCTCGAGCGCGCGGCGCGCACGCTCGGGCTCGGCGAAGCCGCGGTGTTCTTCCGCGTGACGCTGCCGCTCGCCACGCGCGGCATCCTGGCCGGCGCGCTGCTTGCCTTCGCGCGCGCGCTCGGCGAATTCGGCGCGACGCTGATGATCGCGGGCAACCTGCCCGGCCGCACGCAGACGCTGTCGGTCGCGATCTATGCGGCGGTGCAGGCCGGCGACGACAGCACGGCCAACTTCCTCGTGCTGGTGACGTCGATCACCTGCGTGCTCGTGCTGCTCGCGACCGGCTGGCTCGTGCCGTCGCGTGCCGGACGGAGCCAGCCGACATGACGCGCCGGCCGCATCCGCACCGCTGCGCCGCACCGGTCGCGGCAACACGCCGTCCCGTCGGGCGGGCGGTTTCGCGCACGCACGGCGCGGCACGACGGAGGCCCGCATGAGCGTCGCCGTCGATATCCGCAAGACCTACGCGAACGCCGAGCGCCGCTTCACGCTCGACGTGTCGTTCACGGCCGGCACGCAGCGCGTCGTGCTGTTCGGGCCGTCCGGCGCCGGCAAGAGCATGACGCTGCAGGCGATCGCCGGCTTGCTGTCACCCGACGAAGGCACGATCACGCTGAACGGCGAAACGCTGTTCGATTCCGCGCGCGGCATCGACGTGCCGACCCGTGCACGCCGCGTCGCGTATCTGTTCCAGGACTATGCGCTGTTTCCGCACCTGAACGTGCGCCAGAACATCGCGTTCGGGCTCACGCCGGGCCTGCGCAACCCGCGTGCGAAGGCGGTGCCGCCCGAAGTCGCGTACTGGCTGCAGGCGTTCGAGCTCGACACGCTCGCCGGGCAATTCCCGTCGCAGTTGTCGGGCGGGCAGAAACAGCGCGTCGCGCTTGCCCGCGCGCTGGTCGCGCAGCCGCACATCCTGCTGCTCGACGAGCCGTTCGCGGCGCTCGACGGCGCGCTGCGCCAGCGCATGCGCCACGAGCTCGCCGAACTGCAGGCGCGGCTCGATATCCCGATGGTGCTCATCTCGCACGATCCCGACGACGTCGCCGCGTTCGGCGACCAGGTCGTGCAATTGAGCGAAGGACGCGTGCAGGCCGCAACGCCGCACGCCGAGTGGCCGACGCGCGTCACGTGATCGCGCGAAGGCGGTGGCCCACGCGGCCACGTTTGAGCCTGAGAGAAGCCGCACGGGCGGCAGAAGCTGGAACGAGCTGAAAACGGGATCGAAGCCGGCGCCTCGTGCATGTCGGGCGGCGCCGGTTTCGCCGCGTCCGCCCACGGTCGTCGACAGGGACGGCGCGCGCCGCCGTCGTGCGATCAGCCCGTCACCGCGAGAATCACGCTCGATGCCTTGAACAGCGCGATCGCCCGCCGGCCGGCGTCGAGTTGCAACGCGCCGACACTGTCGTTCGTGACCACGGCCGTGAGCGTCCCGCCACCGTCGAGCGCCAGCGTCACCTCGCTGTTCACCGCGCCCGCCGTGACCGTTTCGACCGTCCCGTGCAACTGGTTGCGTGCGGACACCTTCAAGGTCGCGTCGGCTCCGCCGTCGTCGTCGACCGCCAGCACGACCCACGACGCCTTCACGAGCGCGCACGCATCCGCGCCCGGCTGCAGGCCGAGCGCGTCGGCGCTTTCGTGCGTCAGCACCGCGACGATCGCCTGCCCGCCCGGCAGCACGAGCGTCACCTCGTCGTTCACCGTGCCGCGCACGATCGACTCGACCTTGCCGAACCACTGGTTGCGCGCGCTCGTCTTCATCCCGATCCGGCCAATCAGCGCCCAGTCGACGTCGAAGCCGGACACCGCCGCGCTCGCGGCGTCGATGAAGCGGCGATGCTCGCGCTCGATCGTGCGGAACGCGGCGATCAGCGACGTCGCGCGCGGCGTCAGCGTCGTGCCGCCGCCGCCCTTGCCGCCCGTCGAGCGCGTCACGAGCGGCTCGCCGGCCAGGTTGTTCATCGTATCGATCGCCTCCCACGCGGCCTTGTAGCTGAGCCCGACGGCCTTTGCCGCGCGCGTGATCGACCCGGTGTCGCCGATCGCCGCGAGCAGCGCGATGCGGGTGGCGCCGCCGAGCGTCTGCTCGCCCGCGCGCAGCCACAGTTCGCCGCCCAGTTCGAGCGGCCCGGCGGAAGAGGAAGGAGGCGATGCGTCGCTCATCGGTCTGTCGGAGGAAAACGGGTGGCCATTATAGTGAGCGCGCGCCGCTCAACGCGGCTTGCCGTCGAGCTTCGGCGGGCGCAGGCTCGCGAGCAGCGCCTCGGCGTCGCGCGCGGCGCGTTGCTCGAGCGCCGCACCGTAGCCGCGCACGAAACCGAGCTGGTACGCGGGCGCCGCCAGTTGCTCGAGATGATGCAGCGCGACGATCGTGTCGTTCGCCTCGCCGAGCACGCTCTGCACGCGCGCGAGCGTCTTGACCGTTTCGTTGCGCGTGCGGCGCGAGGCCAGCGACGCGAAGAACTCGAGCGCGTAGCGCAGCCGCTTCGCGTCGATCCGCACCTGGTGCCGCGCGGCCGTGTCGAGCGACGTGAGCGACGGCGATGCATACAGGTGACCGAACAGCCGCCGCACGCGCTTGGTCGCGTGGCGCCGCAGCGACGGCGTGTCGTCGTCGCCGGCGGCCGGCGGCAGCGCGAGCGCGCTCAGCCATTCGAGCCAGCCGAGCGTCAGGCGCGCATAGCGCGCCGAATGCAACGCCTGGCGCAATTCGACGCGCGCCGCCGTCGCCTGGACGCGTGCGGCGTCGAGCGTGCCGTCCCAGTCGGCGCTGCCGCCGTCGGCCGCGATCAGCGCGGGCAGGCTTTCGGTCGAGAACACGTCCCAGTCGCGCACCGTGCCGAGCAGCGACGCGACCCAGCGCAAGTCGGCGCCGAACGTGTCCTTCCATTGCTCGTCCGCGAAGCGTGGAAAGAAGCGCATCAGCGTGCGCAGCCGGCGCAGCGCGACGCGCATCTGGTGCACGAACTCGGGATCGTCGCGATCGAGCACACCGCCCTCGTTGCCGAGCCATTGCGCGGCAATGTCGCCGGACAGCGCGAACAGCGCGGCCCGCTGCGTGCGGATGCCGGTCAGGTCGACGAGTTGCGCCTTGACCGGCCGGGCGACGGCGGGCTCGCCCGCGCACGCGCGATCGATCACGCTGGTGAGCTGCACGAACGCGGGCCATGCGCCGCTTAGCTCGCGCGCGGCGGCGAACAGGGCGCGCAGCGCGGCCGTGCGCGCGGCGACGGTTTCCCAGTCGGGCGCCGCGAGGCGCAACTCGACCTGGCGGCGCGGTGGTTCGGTGCCACGGTGCAGAATGATGTCGTCGAGCGTCATCTCGACCACCACGCCGCTGTCGTCCGCCCAGCGCCCGCGCCGCCGCTCGCTGACGAGCCGCAACGGCGCCGGCCCGGACGATGCGGCGCTCGCCGCTTCGGCAACGGCGTCGGGCGTCACGCGGTCGCCCTCGCCGGTCGCCTGCGGCGCATCCGCATCGGCGATCGGCGCCGATGCGGGCGTGGCCACCGCGATGCCCGCGTGTTCGGCATCGAACAGTTCGCGCTCCACGACGCCGGGCGCGAATGCCTTCGTGCGCGACGCGACGACCCGCCGCCCGTGCGCGTTCGACTCGATCCACGTCCACCAGCACTCGCCGGGGCTCGGCTCGGCTTCCTCGACCTGGCATGGCTCGATCGTCACGCGTTCCTGGCCGCGCCGCATCCGCACCTGCGGACAGATCCGCCACGCACGGACGAGTTCGGCGCCGAAGTCGCGCTGCTCACCACGGGCCCGGCTTCCCGCCCTGACCGGCCAACCTTCCAGCGACAGGCACAACACGATTTCCAGCACACGCGACATGGAGGCTCCTGCACATGAAGAATCGCCGGCACGTCCTCCGTGCCGGCGTCGTCCGTGAAGCAGCTTCCATAGTACACGCGGCCAACATGCGCTGGCGACGATCTGGCCCTGTCGCCCCTGTCACGCATCAAACGACGTATCAGACGGCGTATTGCGCGATGCCGTTGCCGAACGACCAGTCCTCCTTCAGCACTTCGACGAGACTGATGAAGACGTCCTGCGGCCGCACGCCCGGCTGCCGCGCGAGATTCTCGGCGATGGTCCGGTACAGCGCCTGCTTCTGCTCGAGCGTGCGCGTATTGTTCGCCGTGATCTGGACCATCACCAGATCGTCGCTGCGTTCGATGTCGAGGTAGTGGCGGCCGAAGAAGAAGTTCTCGGCCGAATGCTCGGTCACGACCATGAAGATGTCGTCTTCGGGCACGTTGAACGTGTGCATCAGCGCGCGGTGCACGCCGTCGACGAGCGCCGCACGGTAGGCGGCCGGTTTGCCTTCGCGCACTGCGATACGGGTGAATGGCATGGTGCTGCTCCTTTCGGTGACGTTGAGAATCGGAAACGCAAGGTCAGGTTAGGCGCGCAGAACTATAATGAACAGTCATCATCCGATATTTCATTCATTTACATTTGCAATGAAAGTCCTCGACCTCGATGCTGTGCGCGCATTCGTGCTGGTCGCCGATCTCGCGAGTTTCACGCGCGCCGCCGACGCGCTCGGCACCACGCAATCGGCCGTCAGCCTGAAGCTGAAGCGGCTCGAAGCGCACCTCGGCAAGCCGCTGCTCGCACGCACGCCGCGCGTCGTCAAGCTGGCGGCGGACGGCGAGAACTTCCTGCCGGCCGCCCGCGCGCTGCTCGACGCGCACGACCAGGCGCTCGGCGCGATTTCGGCCGGCACGCACCGCCTGTCGCTCGGTGTCAGCGAGCACGTCGCGGTGCCCGACCTGCCGGCCGTACTGACGAGCCTGCACCGGCAGGATCCCGGGCTGTCGCTGGAGATGCACCTGGGCATGTCGGCGAGCCTGCTCGCGCAATACGACGAACGGCGGCTCGACGCGGCGATCGTGCGGCACGAACCGGGCGAGGATCCGCCGCGCGACGACGGCACGCTGCTGTTCACCGAACCGCTCGCATGGCTCGCTGCGCCCGACTGGGCGCCGCGCGCGGGCGAGCCGCTGCCGCTCGCGGTGCTGGCCGGGCCGTGCGGCGTGCGGGCCGCCGCGCTGCGTGCGCTCGAGCATGCGGGGCGGCCGTGGCGCGAGCGCTTTACGGGCGGCGGCGTCGCGGCGGTCACGGCCGCCGCCGCGGCCGGGCTCGCGGTCTGCCCGCTGGCCCGGCGGGTCGCGCCGCGCACGCTGGTCGACGTCGGCACGAAATTCGGGCTGCCGCCGCTGCCGCATTCGCAGGTCGTGCTGTATTCACGCGTGCGCGACGCCCGCGCGGCGGCCGCACTTCGCAGGTTTTCCGACAGCCTTGCAATCTCGGCGTAAACTACGCGATTCCGCTGCCCGCAATCCCCTGACGAATTCCGATGAAACCCGACGCCCGAAAGCACCTCCGTGCCAACCTGCTGATGCTCGCCGCCGCCGCGATCTGGGGCTCGGCGTTCGTCGCGCAACGACTGAGCCTCGACGTGATCGGGCCGTTCCTGTTCACGGGGCTGCGCTTCCTGCTCGGCGCGCTGGTGCTGCTCCCGCTGCTGATGGTCAACGCGGGCTCGCGCGCGCAGTTCGCGGCGATTCGCCGCGAGCCGGCCCTGCTCGCGCCGGGCCTCGCGCTCGGCGTGCTGCTCGCCGTATCGATCTCGCTGCAGCAGGTCGGCCTGCAGTACACGCGGGTCGCGAACGCGGGCTTCATCAGCTCGCTGTACGTCGTGATCGTGCCGCTGATGGGCGTGTTCGTCCGCCACCGGATCGGCGCCGGCACGTGGTTCGGCGCGCTGCTCGCGGCGCTCGGCCTGTACTTCCTCAGCATCGACGAGCATTTCTCGGTGCTCTACGGCGACTGGTTCCAGCTCGCGGGCGCCGTGGTCATCGCCGCGCACGTGATGACCGTCGGCCATTTCGCGAAGCGGCACGATCCGCTCGTGCTCGCGTTCCTGCAATTCGTCGCGTGCGGCGTGCTGTGCCTCGCGGCCGGCCTCGCGATCGAGCCGGTCAACCTCGCGATGCTGAAGCGCGCGCTGCCGACGCTGCTGTACGGCGGGCTGCTGTCGGTCGGCGTCGGCTATACGCTGCAGGTCGTCGCGCAGCGCGATGCGGCGCCCGCGCACGCGGCCGTGATCTTCAGCATGGAGGGGGTGTTCGCAGCCATCGCCGGCTGGGCCGCGCTCGGCGAGACGCTGACGCTGCGCGCGCTGGTCGGCTGCGCGCTGATGCTCGCCGGCCTGCTCGCCTGCCAGTTGCTGCCGAACGGCGACGCACGGAAAAAGGACGAGGACGCGCTGCCGGCGTGACACGCACGATCCCTATAATGGCGGTTCGCGTGCTTTTCATGCCAACCGCTTCCGACAGGCCAGCCCCGTGACGTCCACTCCCGTCGATCCCGCCGCCGACCTGCTGCGCGAACGCGCAGCGCACTATGCCGCCGAGGCCGCGCTGTTCCAGCGCGACCAGGCGCTGTCCATCGCTTCGCACGACCTGCGCAGCCCGCTGAACGCGATGCACAGCTGGGCGTACGTGCTCGAGCGCCAGCTCGCCAGCGCCGACCCGAACCTGCAACGCGCGCTCGCGGGCATCCGCGCGGGGATCGACCAGCAGGTCGCGCTGATCGACGACGTGCTCGACGCACCGCGCGCGGCAACGCGCACCCTGGCGATCGCCGCACAGCCGTTCGCGCTGCGCCCGCTGCTCGACGACACGCTCGCACTGGTGCGCTGCGCACTCGCCGACGCACGACAGGTGAGCGTCGACGCGACGCTGCCCGACGGCGAGCCGTCGCTGACCGCCGACCGCGAGCGCATCGCGCAGGCGCTCTGGACGATGCTGACGACGGCCGTCGAAGCCAGCGCCGCCGGCAGCCGCGTGACGTTCACGTGCGCGCGTGACGGCGCGCAGTACGTCGCGCACGTCGCCTGCGACGTGAACGCCGCCGCCCTCGCCGATCCGGCGCTGCCGCATGCATTCGAACCGTTCGCGCGCCGCGAGATGCTGCACCCGCGCGACGCGAAGCGCGTCGCAGCGGCGCTCGCGCTGTGCCAGCGTGTCGCGCTCGCGCACGGCGGCTCCTTCACCCACGCCCCGTTCGCCGACGGCGCCGCCGTCACCCTGTCGCTCACCGTCCCCAGCGAGGCGCCGGTGTAAGCCATCGGCCGCCCGACACATTACATTTCCCTTTCCGGCCCTATACTGTTGGGCCTGTCATGACTGGAGCGATTCTTTGTTACAGATCTTCGCGCTCATCGGCGCGTTGTTCCTGGTGGCCCTCAACGGGTTTTTCGTCGCAGCCGAATTCGGCCTCGTCAAACTGCGCGCGACGCGCGTCAAGACACTTGCCCGCAAGCACGGCCTGCGCGGGCGCATCCTCGCGATCGTGCACGGCCGGCTCGACGCGTATCTGTCCGCCTGCCAGCTCGGCATCACGCTCGCGTCGCTCGGCCTCGGCTGGGTCGGCGAACCGGCGTTCGCGGAACTGATCGGGCCGCTGCTCGACCTGATCGGCGTGCAGTCCGAACGCATCGTGCACCTGATTTCGCTCGTGTTCGCGTTCTCGCTGATCTCGTTCCTGCACATCGTGGTCGGCGAGCTCGCACCGAAATCGATGGCGATCCGCCAGTCGGAGAAGGTCGGCCTGTGGGTCGCGCTGCCGCTCTACGCGTTCTACTGGGCGATGTATCCGGCGATCTGGGTGCTCAATACCAGCGCGAACGCGGTGCTGAAGCTCGCGGGCCTGTCGGCCGACCATGGCGGCGATGCGCACTACTCGACCGACGAGCTGAAGCTGATCCTGCGCAGCCGCCGCAGCGCGGGCAACGCGGCCCAGCCGGCGCGCGGCACGTACACCAACGACGAGTGGAACACGCTTGCGCACTCGCTCGATTTCTCGTCGATGACGGTGTCGGACCTGATGCGGCCGGCGCATGAAATGATCGGCCTGCGCCGCGACCTGCCGCTGCCCGACAACATGGAAATCGTCGCGCGGCACCGCTTCAGCCGCTATCCGCTGTTCGAGGATGCGTCGCGCGAGCAGGTGAGCGGGCTGATCCACCTGAAGGACCTGCTGCTCGCGCGTCACGCCGGGGCGGCGCTCGAAGACCTGTCCGACTACGTGCGCCCGGTGCAGTACGTGAAGCCCGACACGCCGGCGCTGGAACTGTTCCGCCGCTTCCGCAAGGGCGCGCCGCACTTCGCGCTGGTCGGCAACAAGGGCGAGAAGCCGATCGGCTTCCTGACGCTCGACAACCTGCTCGGTGCGCTGGTCGGCCAGATCCACGACGAGTTCCGCCAGGGCGACGCGGACTGGAGCCGCCTCGACGACGGCACGCTGATGGGCAAAGGCAGCCTGCCCGTCGTGTCGCTCGAGCAGGCGCTCGGCATCGACATCGACGAAGGGCGTGCGGAATCGGTCGGCGGCCTGGTGATCCAGGCGCTCAGCGATCTGCCGACCGAAGGGCAGCGCGTGTCGTTCGATCGCTTCGACGTCGTCGTGAAGAAGATGAACGGTCCGCGCATCGTGCTGGTGCGCGTCTATCCGAAGATCGCGAAGGAGGCCGACGAATGACGGCCGCCGCGGGCCGCGCGCGATGACGCCGACGCTGCCGCGCTGCTGCGTGATCACGCCGGAGCCGGCGTCCGCGTCGGCCGCCGATTGCCACGCATTCCTCGACACGCTGTCGGCCGTGCTCGCGCGCGGCGAGACGCTCGTGCAGCTGCGCGTGAAGTCGTTCGACGCGGCCGCGTTCGCGCGGCTGGCCGCCGATGCGCTCGCGCGCTGCGACGCGGCCGGCGCGCAACTGATGCTCAACGGGCCGATCGACGCGGCCGGCGTGATGCGGCTCGACGGCGCGGGCTGGCATCTCGACGGCGCCGCGCTGCGCGCCGTCGCGCAACGGCCGCTGCCGGCCGCTCGCCGCATGTCGGCCGCCTGCCATGCGGCCGACGATCTCGTGCTGGCCGCGCGCGCGGGCGTGGATTTCGTTACGTTGTCGCCCGTGCTGCCGACGCTCAGCCATCCCGGCGCGCCGACGCTCGGCTGGACGCAGTTCGCTGCGTTGGCCGCGCAGGCCGCGATGCCGGTCTATGCGCTCGGCGGCATGACGCGCGCGCATCTCGACGACGCGCGCCGCCACGGCGCGTACGGCGTCGCGGGCATTCGCAGCTTCTGGTAAGCGCGGCCGGGCGCGCCAGCGCCCGGCATGCCAGGCATCACGCGTGCGGAGCGGGACGCATCGCGCGCCATGCGCGGTCGTCGATCCGACGCACGTCGTGCGTCAGCGCGTACTGGTTGACGTCGCCCGTCAGCCACGCAACGAGCGAATACGGCGGCAACTCCCCTTCGTCGACCCGGTCGCGTGCGCGCGCCGGCGTCTCGAACACGACCTGCCCGCGCGGCGCATCGAACGGCACCGCGTCGGGCGACAGGTTCAACGCGATGGTCAGCGTCTCGTCGTCGGCGAGCCGCCATGACGCGAGCAGCGCGTCGGCATCGCCGTCACCGCTCGCCTTCAGCGCATGCGCGTCCTGCGGCCGGCAATCGGACAGCCGCGGCGCGATCAGCTTCGCGCGCACCGCGAGCGCCGACTGCACGAAATGCGCACGATCGACGTCGCGCGCGGTTTCGTCGAAGATCAGCGGGATCTGCGGCGTGAGCAGCGACAACGCAAGCGCCGCGAGGCCCGCCGCCTGCTCGCTGTCGCGCTGTTCGCTGTCGCGTTGTTCGCTCTCGCGCCACGCGCCGTCGGACAGCACCAGCGACGTGAGCGACAGCCCTTCGGCGCACGGGCCGTCGCCCGCCGTGGCCGGCTGGAACGCCGCGCCTGCCGCGGTCAGTGCGCGCGCGAGCGTGTGGATCGACTGGTGGGGCGAAATCCCTTCGTGCGCCGACGTGTCGCGCCCCGTCAGCCGGTGCAATGCGCGTTCTCCGCAACCGTTCCACTGCGCATCGAAATGCGTATCGGCCAGGTGCACCGGATGACGCTCGCTGCCGAGCACGAGGTGGATCATCCGGTCGGCCGGCACGGCCGCGCGCACGCGGTCGGCGATCTCGCGCAGCCACGACGTGCCGATCCGGTCGGCCTCGCGCAGCCGCAGGCCGTCGCAACGGTATTCGTCGATCCAGTACAGCGCGTTGTCGCAGAAGAAGTCGCAGACTTCCGGATGGTCGAGCGCAAGCGGCGCCGCCTGCAGCGGATCGTCGCGCGTATGGAAGAACGGCACCGCGTAATGGCGCAGCGCGTCGGTGCCGCTGCCGAAGCGCGCGTAATCGAGTTCCAGCAGCACCGCGAGACCGTAGCCGTGCGCGGCGTCGATCAATGCCTTCAGCGCGTCGGGGCCGCCCTCGGACGCGAGCGGCGCGAACGGCAGGCTGTCGTGCGGCGACGCGAGCAACTCCAGCGCGGTCACGCCGAGGCGCGCGAGCTGCGGCAACCGGCGGCGCACGCCGTCGAAGCCGCCCACCGCGTGCGGACGAATCGCGTACAGCGCGATGTCTTCCCACGGGCGGCCGCGCCAGAACGTGTTGCGCCATGTGAACGCGCGCGGATCGACGACCTCGCTCGGGCCGTTGAGCCCGTCCGGTTGCGAACGCGACGCGGGATCGGGAATCGACACGACATCGTCGAGCCGGTAACGGTAACGCGCGCCCGCACCGCATTCGACGAACACTTCGAACCAGTGCGGACCGGCCGCCATCATCGGGACGAGCGTCGGGCCGGAGCCGGTATCGAGTTCGAGCTGAACATGCGTGCTGCCCGGCGCCCACACGCGGAAATGCGTGCGCGGCGACGTGCCGAGCGCACCGCAGGGCTGCGCGCCGGACGGCAGGCAGTGTATGAAGTGCTGCGCATACGGATCGTGCGGACAATCTGACATGATGCGCTCCTCGTGCGTGCCGAGCGGCATGGCCGCGCGATTCGCGCGGCGCATCGGGCCCGGCATGCGACGGCCAGGCAGGGGGGAAGAAAAGTATGCGCCGCTTTCACGATCGCGACGCATCGAATCCTCACATTTTTAAATGCGAATCGACCCCGGCATCGATTGCGTCGCGATGCGCGCAGAATCGGGTAGTTCGCATACCGGAATGGCTGCTCGCCTTGTTGCGCCGCAGCCCCGCGCTTACGCTCGGTGCGATGCGCGTGAGCACCCCGCCCGCGCCCGAATTCGAGGAATCTCCATGTCGCTCCCCGCCAGCGCCGCGAAGTTCGATCCGGCACGCGCGCACGAATACGCCGAACAATCCCGCATCGCGCTCGCCGGCTACGACGCGTGCCACGAACTCGCCGCGTGCATGCTCGCGTCGGCGATCGGTGTACGCGATGCGCGGCTCCTCGTCGTGGGCGCAGGCGGCACGGGGCAGGAAATCTGCGTGCCCGCGGCGCTCGAACCGGGCTGGCAGTTCACGGCCGTCGATCCGTCCGCGCCGATGCTCGCGCTCGCGCGTGCCAACGTCGAAGCGGCGGGGTTCGCCGCCCGCACGCAATTCGTCGAGGCCGGCGTCGACGCACTGCCCGATGCGCCGGCGTTCGACGGCGCGACGCTGATCGGCGTGCTGCATCACGTCCCCGGCGATGCGGCGAAGGCCGCGCTGCTGGATGCGATCGCGCGCCGCCTGAAGCCCGGCGCACCGCTCGTGATCGCGGCCAACTATCGCCGCTATGCGGAGCACCCTCGCCTGCTCGACGCTTGGCAGCAGCGCTGGCGGATGAAGGGCGCGACGCCCGACGCCGTGCGTGCGCAGCTGGCGAAAATCCTGCAGGGCGCCGATCCGCCCGCTGCCGAGGAAGCCGTCTTCGCGTTGCTGCACGATGCGGGCTTCGATGCGCCGCTGCGCTTTTTCTCGAGCCTGTTCTGGGGCGCGTGGATCGCGGTGCGGCGCGGCGCGGCGCGTGACGGCGTAAGTCGGCGTGAGTCGGCGTGAGTCGGGGCGAGGCGGCGAGCCGCAGCGTCAGCGCGGCCACCATCCGGACGAGCTTTCCGCTCGAAGCCGCGATGGCGCGTGGCGACGGCGGCACGCATCCGCAGATCGCTCGCTGTCTCGATAGCGAGCCACGCGCGGGCCGCCGACCACCGAGCTCGAGCGCGGCGATCGGTAAGAACGGCTCAAGTCATCCGCGTCAGCTCAGCAACCCTGCCGCGACGTTGATCGACAGCCCGAGCACGGCCATGTTGAAGTAGAACGACAGGATCGACTGCGCGAGCACCGCGCGGCGCGCGGAGCGATTCGCGAGCGACACGTCGGCCGTCTGCGACGCGACCGCGAGCGTAAAGGCGAAATACAGGAAATCCCAGTAGTCGGGCTCGGGGTTGCGGTCGGGAAACCGCAGCGCGCGATCGCTGCTCGGCGAGCCGTAATAGAGCCGCGCATAGTGCAGCGTGAAGATCGTCGGGATCAGGAACCATGCGCCGAACAGCGTCGCGCCCGTGACCGCATAGTGGCCGAGCCCGGCACGAAAGCCGACGTTCTTCGCGGTGGCGAGCTCGATCGCGATCGCGGCGACGCTCGCGACCGTCGCGATGCAGATGACCGTCAGCACGGTCGTCGCGTTCTCGTCCTCGCGGATCGCGATCTCGCGCACCTGGTGGTGATGTGCGGTGACCATGCGCCCCCACATCAGCACGAGATACAGCCAGACCGTGCAATCCCAGCCGATCAGCGCACGCGCGGTCGGTCTCAACTGCAACGGCAGCAGCAACGCGCACAGCACGCCCGCGGCGAAGGCGGCGACCATGCGCGGCCGGTTGCGTAATACCTGCGGATAAAGCGTCATCGTGTGATTCCGAAAGCGGATGGAAAGGGTTCGGCCCGCGTGCGAACTGCCCGCCGGGCAGCGCCGGCGGGTACCGCCCCGATTATCGCCATTCCTGCATGACGTTGCGACTGGCGTGAGCGCCTAAGATATCGGGATGACTCCCGTCCTCTGCCACCATCCCGCGAACGCGGCCGGCCGCGACTTCGTCGTCGGCGATCTGCACGGCTGCGTGGATGTGCTGCGCGCGCTGCTGCACGACATCAGCTTCGATCCGGCTCGCGACCGGCTGTTCTCGGTCGGCGATCTCGTCGACCGCGGCCCCGCGTCCGAAACCGCGCTCGAGCTGCTCGACCGCCCGTGGTGCCACGTGGTGCGCGGCAATCACGAAGAAGTGCTGAGCCTCGTCGCGCGCGGCAAGCTGTCGCACGATGCGTGGCGCGGGATCGGCGGCGACTGGGGCGCCGACCTCCCGCCGGAACGGCTGCACGCGCACGCGGCGCGCGTCGACGCGCTGCCGCTCGTACGCGTGATCGGCGACGGCCCCGCGCGCTTCAACGTGCTGCATGCGGAATTCCTCGGTCCGGACGCCGAACTCGACGCGGGCAGCTATTCGCCCGACGTGCGCGAGCGGCTGATCTGGGGGCGCGACCTGGTCCAGGGGCTCGTCGACCCGGCCCGGCAGGCCGGCCTGTCGCTGACCTGCACCGGCCACACGCCGGTGCGTGCGCCGCAGCGCATCGGCGCGCAATGGTTCATCGACACCGGCGCGTTCGCACCGTCGGGACGCCTGACGATCGTCGAGCCGCGCACGGGCGACACGTGGTCGCTGACGCAGGCCGACGCGCGCGCGCGTCATGCGGGCGACCTGCCGCTGCCTTAGGCCCACGTTTACGCCGATAACGGGCCTGCGCAGGCCGCGGGCCGGCAACCCTCGGCGGACTCACGCTCACGCGCGCGCGTTTGCGTGCGCGAGCACTGCGCTAACCCACCTGGTTCAGCTCGAACACCGCATCGATCGCGGATCCGTTCCAGTTGTATTCGAGATACGCAGCGTGATGACAATCGCGCAGCAGCGTCGTGCGAAACGCCGCGAGGCACTCGCCGCGCGGGTCGCGCACCGACGGATAGACGATCCCCGCGCCGCCCGCGTTGCGCACCGCGCGGCCGAGTGCCTGCCCCGCGCCGTAATCGAGCGGATCGAGCAGCGCCGGGCTGCGCTGCGGCCACGTGCGCACGTCGGCGACGTCGCCCTGCGCATACACCGTGTAGAGCCGCATCTGCTGACGCATCGGCGCCTCCTTCGTCGCGGCCAGGAACAGCCCGCTGTGATAGCGCGTTTCGGCGATCGCCGTATCGCGCGACCGCCCGCAGTAGAACACGCCGTAGCTGCCGTCCGAAAAGCGGCTGCCCTGCGGATTCAGATGCGTGAACGCGGCCATGATCGGCCCCCAGCCCGGGCCGTAGCGACGCTCCGCCGGCGGCACGAGTTCGAGCGTGCCGACTTCGTTGCGAATGCGATCGTTGGTCAGCGATTCGAGCGCATAGAGCGCATCGAAATCCTCGGCGGACGCGACGCGGTCGAACAGGTTGATGGCTGGAAAACGAGTGGGAATCACGCGATAGGCAGGTGCCCAGTCGACGACGGTCATGGGCCAGTGCTGTACTGCTTCGATCGGCATCGTCACGCCCAGCCACCCCGCATCGCGTCGAGATATTGCCGGACGGCGACCAGGTCGCCGACGTTGCCGGCGAGCATCCGGTCGAGCGCGCGCTTGCCGCCGAACGGCGCGGCGTCGTTCGGCCGCTTGACCCAGGTGTCGGCCGCGGCCGGCTGCGGCAGCAGGATCTGCAGCGCCTTGTAGATGCCGAGCAGCAGCGATAGCCGCTCGAGCGTATCGCGCGGCAGGCGCGCCGATTCGGGCGAGGCCTTCCACTTGAAGAACGTCGAGCGGCCGGGCGAGCCGAGCAGGACGATCTGTTCGTCGATCGTCAGTTCCCAGTCGCGCGCGATGTTGAAGAACGCGCGCAAGCCGGCCGCCGACATCTGCGCGACCGAAGCCTGCCGCGGGGCGGAATGCGGATCGAAGGCGGGCTGTGACATGATCGTTAGTCTCGAAACGAATTTACTAACAAGATTAGTCCATTTTCGTATTTTTGCAAGGGTCATCCCCCGGCGTGCCGGCATTCCTCCCGAAGGATCGATATTTTTTGTCCATTCTGGACTGCGATTTTATTTTCTGCGTTAATGTCCGTGCGGACAGCGCACCGGGACGCGGTGCGTCCCCGCAGCAACCGTGTCGCCCAGAACCGGATAGACCACGCCAAGGAACCACCATGAAGAGACTGATTGCCGCCGTTTCGATCGCCCTGCTCGCGGTATCGGCAGGCCCCGCCGTCGCGAAGGACTGGACCACGCTGCGCTTCGGCACCGACGCCAGCTACGCGCCGTTCGAATCGAAGGCGCCCGACGGCAAGCTCGTCGGCTTCGACATCGACCTCGGCAACGAGATCTGCGCACGGCTGAAAGCGAAGTGCGTGTGGCTCGAGAACGATTTCGACGGGATGATCCCGGCGCTGAAGGCGAAGAAGTTCGACGCGGTGCTGTCGTCG
This sequence comes from Burkholderia sp. Bp9099, assembly GCF_003857805.1. NCBI lineage: Bacteria > Pseudomonadati > Pseudomonadota > Betaproteobacteria > Burkholderiales > Burkholderiaceae > Burkholderia > Burkholderia sp. Bp9099. Next base: position 54,988 of record NZ_QTPU01000028.1, on the reverse strand, counting down.
ATGTCGATCACGCCGCAGCGTGCGGAACAGATCGGCTTCACGACGAAGATCTACAACCAGCCGACGCGGCTCGTCGTGAAGAAGGGCTCGCCGCTGCTGCCGACGGCCGAATCGCTGAAGGGCAAGTCGATCGGCGTCGAACAGGGCACGACGCAGGAAGCGTATGCGAAGGCGTACTGGGCGAAGCAGGGTGCGAACGTCGTGTCGTACCAGAACCAGGACGGCGTGTATGCGGACCTGACGTCGGGCCGCCTCGACGCCGCGCTGCAGGACGAGGTGCAGGCCGCGATCGGGTTCCTGAAGTCGCCGCGCGGAGCGGGCTACCAGTTCGTCGGGCCCGAACTCGTCGACGAGAAGGTGCTCGGCATCGGCGCCGGTATCGGGCTGCGCAAGGAAGACGCCGACCTGAAGGCGAAGATCGATCGCGCGATCCTCGACATGGTCAAGGACGGCACCTACAAGCGGCTCGCGTCGAAGTACTTCGACTTCGACATCTACGGCGGCTGAAGCGGCGCCGCGCGCGCACGGGTGCGATGCCCGTCGCGCGCGGCCCGACCGCCCCTCCCCTGCTCGCCGGACGGTGACGCCTCCCTGACGTCTGCCGTCGCACCGGTTTCATCGTCCGTATCGCGCAACCGGATGCCGCACATCATTCGCATGGCAAACGGATCGCCTGCGCTGGCGACCGCAGGCGCTCGACGTCGTCAATAAGCGAAGACCGGGCGCCGGGGTATCGGCGCCCGCGTGCACATCCCCATGCGGACCGGATTGGCGAGCGGGAAAGCACCGGCCCGGCGCGGATGACCGGGTATCAGCCGGATCCGCCTCGCACCGGGCGCGGAGAGGTGGCCTGTCGACGCGTGCCGGCCGGCAGCAAGGTGCGCGGTCGACCGGCGATGGGTCGAATCACTGCGATCGCGGCCTGCCGGCCGCGGCGTGTTGAGATCGTTCATTTTTCTACCCCGTATTCGAGTCGTTGCTTGTGCCGGCAACCGGACACCGCCGGTGCTCCGACGATCCGACGACGACGGCCCATGCCGCCCGGAACGGGGCCATGCTGCCCGTCCGGCCGTCATCCCCGCGGACTGCGTCCTAGCCGGTTCTCGAATGGTTCGCTGCCGAACCGGCCGGACGTCGCGTCGTCGACTCTCGCCCCCCAACCTGTGCAAGGAGCGCGCCAGCTTCGTTCGGGGCCGGCGGCACAAGCCTTTCATCGGACCAGTGTGCGGCCCGGACGGGCGGGACATGCCGGACGTTGCGAAACTGAAACATGCCGGGCGCGAGCGGCCTCGGTCGCGTGGCGGCAACGCCTTGCCGGACAAGGCGCGCGGACGAGCCGGAAAATTTTCCCGGCGCGGGCCGCGCGTCGCCGCCCGCGTTTGCCGGGGCTTTTTGCACAGCCGTCGGCAGGAAACGTTTCACGCCCTTTACATGCCGCCGGACGCCCGCGCAGGGACCGGCCGCGGACGCTTCCGGGCCGCCTTCAGCCGACTCGCTGGTGGTCGGCGTCGTCGGGCGGCGAGCCGTCCTTCCCGCCGTTGTCGCCGGTGTTGTCGTGGTCGTTGAGTCCGTGCTCGATCATCATCCGGTACAGCGTCACGCGCGAGATGCCGAGTTCGGCGGCGGCCTTGTTGATCCGGTGATCGTTGCGCAGCAGCGCGTTCTCGATCGCGACGCGCTCGGCGAGCGAACGCGCCTGCTCGAGGGTCACGGGCTCCGTTTCACCCGGAACCTCGAGCCCGAGATCGTGCGGCGTCAGCAGCCGGCTCTCGGCCATCACGATCGCGCGGCGCACCCGGTTGATCAGCTCGCGCACGTTGCCGGGCCACTCGTAGCGGCGCATCGCGTCGAGCGCGGCCGACGTGAAGCCGCTGATCTTGCGGCCGCTGTCGCCCTTGAATTTCTGCAGCACGTAATGCGCGAGGATGTCGATGTCCTTGCCCCGCGCGCGCAGCGGCGGCTCGTGAATGCGCAGCACGCAGAGCCGGTGATAGAGGTCCGCGCGGAAGCGGCCGGCTTCGACCGCGCCGTCGAGGTCCACGTGCGTCGCCGAGATGATCCGCACGTCGACCGGAATCGATTCCTGGCCGCCGAGCCGCTCGATCTTCCCTTCCTGCAGGAAACGCAGCAGGCTCGCCTGGCTTTCGACCGGCATGTCGCCGATTTCGTCGAGAAACAGCGTGCCGCCGTTCGCCGATTCGATCCGGCCCGCGCGCCGCTGGTTCGCGCCGGTGAACGCGCCGCGCTCGTAGCCGAACAGTTCCGACTGCAGCAGGTGATGCGGGATCGCGCCGCAGTTGATCGCGACGAACGGCCCCTTGCCGCGTGCCGAGCGCTCGTGGATCGCGAGCGCCGTCAGCTCCTTGCCGGTGCCCGACTCCCCGGAGATGAACACGCTCGCGTCGGTTTTCGCGACCTTGCGGATCGTGCTGAACAGCTGCTGCATCGCTTCGCAGTTGCCGATCATCCCGTGCTCGCCGATCGATGCCGCGTATGCGGCGCCGTCGACGCGATCGAGCGCGGCCATCCCGCGCGCGTGGCCGAGCACGTGCGAAATCCATTCGTACGGCAGCGGCAGCGTCACGTAATCGAAACAATAGCTGCGGATCAGTTCGCGCACGGCAGCGCCGATCGTGATGCCGGCCTGCGCGATGGAAATCCAGCCGATCGCCGGCTGGCTCAGGCACGCCTTCAGCGCGGGATAGTCGCGCGACGTGAAGCCCGAGAAATCGATGAGCCCGGCGGCGACGTTCACGCCGGACGTCATGTTCTGCGCGGCGCCGGCCGTCTTCGCGACCGAGATATCCCAGCCGAGCCCGCGCAGTTGCGCCAGCAACGGCTCGTCCGGCGAACGCATGATCACGAACAGCTTGCGTCCGGCCTCGGGAGCGGTGACGGATACGAGCGGCGTCTCGGACGCCGCCGTCCCGCTTGCGTCGGGTGACCTTGCAACCATCGTTGTTCCCCGCTTGGCGTTGGTATCGTGCGCTGGCTCGCCGCCGCGTCCGACGGACGTCGATCGAACCGACATATTGGCCGCATTTTCGTCCGAATAAAATCCCCCCGGGGAATAATCGCGTGCCGGGCGAACCCTTTCATGAACGGTATATCGACGCCGCCGACGCGCGGCTAGATGGGTGTTATCCCGGTGGCGCGGCGGGCGCGAAGCGAGGCCGGACCAATCGCGAACACCCGACGCCGCGCCGGTGCTGGCGCGCGGGGACGGCACGCGAGGCCGGGCACACGGGATCGGACCGGCGTCACGGGCCGGCACGCCCGGTCGGCCGCACCGGCCCGGTACCCGCAACCGTTTCCGCTTGATGCCGGTCAATCGTCGGATAAAACGGGGATGATGCAGGAATGCAACACGCGCCGGGCAGCGCGGCGAGCGGCTCAGCGTCCCGATGCGAGCGGCGCGAGCGCGTTGGCGCGACCACGGCCGGCCGACGCGCCGTCGTGTTCGCCGTACGCGGCGACGAGCGCGTCGACCCGCGCGAGGTGATGGCGGTTGTCACGATCCCACGGGTGGAAGCCGGGCCGGAAAAAGCTCAGCCACTCGCCCGCGATCCGCGGAAACAGCCCACGACGCGGCCCGTACAGGAACGCGAGCATGCGCAGCATGCCGCGCACGCGATGCTCGATGTCGCGATCGCGCGACAACAGCGTCGCGTGCAGCAGGAACACAGTCGGCCAGAACGTCAGCGTCGTCAGCAGATAGACGCCGATGCGGATCAGATAACGGCGCAGGCCCGGCTTCATCGCGACGTTCCAGACGTCGAACGACACGGCCTTGTGTTCGGTTTCCTCGAGCGCGTGCCACACCCACATCTGACGGTAGCCGTCGACCGAGCCTTCGAGGCGCGTCGGATCGCGCAGCAGCCAGTCGGCGAGCATGGCCGTGTAGTGCTCGGCGGCGACCGTATGCGCGAGCTGCACCGAATGCGGCAGCTTGCGCTTCATGTAACCGAGCACGGTCCAGATGCGCTTGTCGAGCTTGCGCGCGGGCAGGCGGTTCGCCTGCATCAGCTCGTTGTATTCGACGTGCTCGCGCGTATGCATCGCCTCCTGCCCGATGAAGCCGAGCACCTGCCGCTTCAGCACCGGATCGTCGATCCGGTCGCGATAGTGGCGCACGGAATCCATGAAGAATCGTTCGCCGGCGGGAAACAGCAGCGACAGCGCGTTGAAGAAGTGCGTCACGTGCGGGCCGAGCCCGTGCCAGTCCTTCGCGCGTTCGACCGGCAGGTCGAAGCGCAGGTCGCGGCGCACCGGCATCACCTCGGCCGCGGTGGCAGAAGCGGCTGACTTCATGTTCGTCGTTCTCCTTGTTTCCGGGCGGCCCAGCCGGCCGTTGCGGCCATTGCGACCGTACCGGCGCGGCCCGGGCAGCGCATCGCGCAACGCCCGGATCTTGACATCGATAGCTGTAAAGATAGGCGCCGGCGAACGCCGCGCGCAAGCCGCGCGGTAGATGCGCGCTTCCAAACAGGGCACGTTCGGCAACGCGACAAAAGCGGCGTTCGGGTGGCGTTCGGGCGGGTCGCGATTCGAACGCGCGCATCCGTGCGCAACCGGCAGGCGGGCGACGCGCGCGCGAATCGCATTCGGCGCGCAAGCCCCGTGCGACGGGCGTTTGCGGCGTCGCGCGACGTTTTTTCGACGCGACGCCGAGCGGCCGGATAGCGCCGATTCATACGCGCGCGACGTTCGCGCGGCGCAACCCCTTCGAGCCGGTCCGCGAACGATTCAAACATGCGTTCCATTCGCGTGTCGCGCGAGATGCGTCAGCACCGCCGCGACCGGCGCGCGACAGGCACGCGGCCGTGCCCTCGCCGCCTGCGGCGGCCCCCTGCGCGCTCGCCTACAATAGCGGTTTTACCCAACCCCTTTCAGGAGAAGTCATGTCTGTCACCACGACCGCATCGGGCCTCAAGATCGAAGAGCTGACCGAAGGCACCGGCGCGGAAGCGCAAGCCGGCCAGACCGTCAGCGTCCATTACACGGGCTGGCTGACCGACGGTCAGAAATTCGACTCGAGCAAGGACCGCAACGACCCGTTCGCGTTCGTGCTCGGCGGCGGCATGGTCATCAAGGGCTGGGACGAAGGCGTGCAGGGCATGAAGGTCGGCGGCGTGCGTCGCCTGACGATCCCGCCGCAACTCGGCTACGGCCCGCGCGGTGCAGGCGGCGTGATCCCGCCGAACGCGACGCTCGTGTTCGAAGTCGAACTGCTCGCCGTCTGACGACGCCGCCGGCCGACGTCCTTCCGATGGAACGCATCCCGTCTCCCGCCATCGCGCTGCGCCGTTACGACACGTGCGAAGCGTCCGACGTGCACGACTTTCACCAGGTCGTGCTCGGCGTCGACGGCGCGATGGTGATGGCGGTGGACGGCGTCGGCCAGCGCATCGACCGGCACGCGGCCTGGCTGATTCCGGCCGGCTCGCGCCACGATTACGCGGGCCTCGGCGACAATCGCCAGCTCGTGCTCGACCTGCCCGCCGCGTCGCTCGCGGTGCCGCAGCGGCTGTTCGACAGCGCGCGTGCCGTGTCGATCGACCCGGCGCTGACGTCGCTCGTCGCGCAGGTCGCGACAGCGGCCGCGCAGCTCGACGGCCCGGCCGGCGACACGCGGCACGCGCATCGCTTCCAGTGGCAGGCCGCCGCGCGTCTGTGCGACGCGCTGCTCGGCGACGCCAGCCTCGCCGCGCCCGCGGCGGGCCTGGATTTCGCGCGCATCGACCGCTGGCTGCGCGCGCGGCTCGCGGAGCCGCTGCGCATCGCCGATCTCGCCGCGCACTGCGGCTACGGGATGCGCCGGTTTCACCAACTGTTCGTCGACGCGTTCGGCGAAACCCCGCATCGCTACCTGCAGCGGCTGCGGCTCGACGCCGCCGTCGTGCTGCTCGCCGACGGCCGCCATCCGCTCGTCGACATCGCCGGCATGGTCGGCTTCGCCGACCAGAGCACCTTCACGCACGCGTTCACGAAACGCTTCGGCGTCGCGCCGGGGCGCTGGCGCGGCGAACGGCACTGAGCGGCCGGACGCCACCCGTTTTCCTGCAATAGCGAACGCGATTGCGCCGATTGCGCCCCTGCGTCATGGCCGGATGGTTTTCGACAGGCGTTGTCATCGCGCGCGACATCGTGGCGCGCATGAAAGCGGTGCGCATCGGGCGGGGTCTGCAGCCGCTTGAACGGGACTCTCGGCCGCCACCGGGCGCGCGACCGATGCGGCGACGCCGCGCAACGGTAAAGACACGGTCCTTGCGTCGCACGGCGTCCGGGGTCATCACGTCCGGATCATCACGCCCGTATCACCCCCGCTCGTCGCCCACTTTCCGCACGACCGTATCCGCCGCCTTCAACGGCCGACCATCGTCGTGCCGCAGCGCGAGCTTGCGGATCGCGCGGCCCGTCTTGCGCTCGACCAGGACAGAATGCGGCTCGCCGCGCGCGAACAGGTTCGCCTCGCCCCACTGCCGCAGCATCACGATCACCGGAAACAGCCCCTCGCCCTTCTTCGTCAACGCGTACTCCTGATACGCGCTGCCGTCCGACGCGGGCACGACGTCGAATACGCCCGCGTCCACCAGCATCCTGAGCCGGTCCGACAGGATATTGCTCGCGACGCCGAGGCTCGCGCGGAAATCGCCGAACCGGCGCACGCCGTCGAACGCGTCGCGCACGATCAGCAACGCCCAGCGATCGCCGACGATATCGGTCGCCCGTGCCACCGGGCACGGCGAATCCGCAAGACTTTTCTGCCTGGCCATGTTGTTCTCCGCTGTCGCGCCGGTTGCCTTCGCACGCGCCCGGCACGTCGGTGCGCGGACCCGTTGCCCGCCGCCCCACAAGTTGCATTTTAAAACTACTTTTCCTACACTCACACTGGTTTCAAATTGCAACTACTTAAGCGAGTGCGAGGCAGCCCATGGAATCGTCTTGTCGTTCGGGAACCGTCGCGTCCAGCGCGACATCGCGTGCCGCGCGCCCGGCCGATCGCGCGCGCGTATCCACGGCGCTCGTCGCGCTGCTGGCCGTCTGCTGCGCGGCAAGCGTCGCAAACGTGTACTACGCGCAGCCGCTGCTCGATTCGATCGCCCGCGATTTCCGCGTATCGCAGGCGACGGTCGGCGGCGTCATCACGGCGACGCAGCTCGGCTGCGCGCTCGCGTTGCTGTTCGTCGTGCCGCTCGGCGACCTGCTGAACCGCAAACGCCTGCTCGCCGTCCAGCTTCTGCTGCTGACGGCGGCCTGCATCGGCGTGGCCGCCGCGTCGACGCGCGTCGCGTTGCTGGCGGGCATGGTCGCGGTCGGGCTGCTCGGCACCGCGATGACGCAAGGGCTGATCGCCTGCTCGGCCGCGCTTGCGGGGGCCGGCGAGCGCGGCCGTGTGGTCGGCGCGGCACAGGGCGGCGTCGTGATCGGTCTGCTGGCCGCACGTTCGCTGGCGGGTGTCGTCACGGATATCGCCGGCTGGCGTGCGGTCTACCTGGTGTCGGGCGCACTTGCGATCGCGATGCTGATCGCGCTGGCGCGGCTGTTGCCCGATGCGGACGCGCCGCGCGAGCGCATCGGCTACGCAGCGCTGCTCGGTTCGATGGTCACGCTGCTGCGCAACGAGCGCGTGCTGCGTGTGCGCGGGGCGATCGCGCTGCTGATGTTCGCGGCGTTCAGCATCTTCTGGAGCGCGCTCGTGCTGCCGCTGAGCGCGCCGCCGCACGCGATGTCGCATACGCAGATCGGCGCATTCGGGCTCGTCGGCGCACTGGGTGCGGCGGCCGCCGCGCGCGCGGGCCGGCTCGCGGATCGCGGGCTCGGCGAAGCGACGACCGGCGCCGCGCTCGCACTGCTCGCATGCTCGTGGCTGCCGCTCGCGTTCACCGATACGTCGATCGCGCTGCTGGTCGTCGGCATCGTGCTGCTCGACGTCGGCGGGCAGGCCGTCCATGTCGTGAACCAGAGCATGATCCTCGGCGCGCGGCCCGATGCGCATGCGCGCCTCGTCGGCTGCTACATGCTGTTCTATTCGATCGGTAGCGGACTCGGCGCGATCGCGTCGACGATGACGTATGCGCACGCGGGATGGATCGGTGTCTGCGGGCTCGGCGCGGCGGTCAGCGTGGCCGCGTTCGGCGCATGGGCCGTGACGCTCGGGTGTGCCTGAACGACGCGTGTCGAGCCCGGCGCGCGAGCCGCCGCATGCCCGGCTTCGAACGACAAAAGCCGGCTCGCCCGGATCGGGCGGCCGGCCTGCGAACCGGACGTGTATGCCGGCTCGACCGTCGCGACGATGCGTCGCGTTCGCTTACCCCGCCGCCTGGATCGCCTCTTCGTACACGCCGGCGACGCGTCGCGCGATCACCGCGTTGTCGAAATGGTCGCGCGCGTAGCGCTTGCACGCCGCTTCGTCCGGCAACGCGATCGCGCCCGACAGCGCGCCGCCGAGCCCTTCCGCGATCGCGTCCGCGCCCGTCGACGGCAGCACGAGGTCGTTGGACAGCCCGGCGACCGCCTCCGGCAGCCCGCCGACCGGCGTGACCAGCACCGGCGTGCCGGACGCGAGCGATTCGACGGTGATCAGCCCGAAGCCTTCGAGCGCGACGGTCGGCACGACGCTGACCGTCGCCGCGCGGTACAGGGCCGCGAGATGGTTGTCGGGCACGAAACCGAGCAGCTTCACGTTGTCCTGCAGCCCGGCTTCGTCGATGCGCTGCTGCAGCTCCTCGCCGATCTTGCCCTTGCCGGCGATCAGCAGCAGCACGTCCGGGTGACGTTGCTTGACGAGGCCGATCGCGTCGATCAGGTCCTCCAGCCCCATGCGCCGCACGAGCCGGCGCACGGCCAGCACGATCGGCCGGTCCTGCGGCAGTTGCAGCTTCTGCCGCGCCTCGGCCGGCGTGAGCGGCGTGTCGAACTGCGCGGTATCGACGCAGCCGGGAATCACGCGCACACGCGACGGATCGATCCCGTAGCGGTTCGTCAGGATCTGGCCGAATGCCTGCGACAGCACGATCAGGCGCGACGAGCGCGTATAGACGGCCTGTTCGAGATAGCGCTTCGCGCGCTGCCCGAGCGATGCGGCGCCCTCGACCTGGCTTTCGTCGGCCCACGGCCCCTGGAAGTGCGACACCTGCGGAATCCCGCGCGTGACGTCGAGCCCCGGGAACGTGTACAGCGCGAAGTGCGACGAAATCACGTCCGGCCGCTCGCTGCGGATCTCGTCGCGCAGCGCGCGGCGCGCGGCGAGCATGCGGCGCGCGAGCGGCTGCGACGCAGGTCCGAAGCCCTGGATCGCACCGCCCGTGTCGTCGGCGACCTTCGGCGAGCCGGCGACGAGCCCGCGCACCGCGACGCCCGCGCCCGGCAGCGCGCCGACGAGCGAGTAGTACATCCGGTCGAGGCCGCCCGCGCGTTCGGGGAACCAGTGCATGCCGATTTGCAACGATTTGATCGGCCGGGAAGATTGAGACGTCACGGTTGCTCCTGCGTGATTGCATGCTCGACCCGCTCGAAGGCGGACGGCTGCGTGGGTTGGCCGATGCGCCGGTAAAGCGCGACGTACTGGGCGCCCATGTGGGCCCAGCCGAAACGGGTCATCAGTTCGCGGGCCGCGTCGCCCATCGCGCGACAGGTGTCGCGCGACGCCGCGAGCGCGCCGATCGCCTGCGCGAGCGCGGCCGGATCGTCCGGGTCTTCCAGCACGATCCCGCAATCGCGCGTGATGATCTCCGCGCCGCCGGCGGTGCGCGCGGTGACGACCGGCAGCCCGGCCGCCATCGCTTCCAGCAGCGACAGGCTCATCGCTTCGTAGCGCGACGGAAACACATACGCGTCGACCGAGCGCATCAGCGTCGGCATGTTCTTCACGAGCCCGAGGAAATGCACGCGCGACGCGATGCCGAGCGCGCGCGCCTCGTCCGGATACGGGCTGCCGGGCAGATAGCCGGCCACCGCGAGATGGACGTTCGCCGGCAGTTTCGTCAGCGCCTTCAGCACGGTGCCGAGGTTCTTGCGCGGCGTGCGCAGGTCGCCGACGAACAGCAGCAGGAACGCGTCGTCCGGCAGCTTGAACGCCGCGCGATCGGCCTGCGCGCCCGCGAACGCGCTGCCGTCGACGCCGTTGTAGATCACGCTGATCTTGCGGCTGTCGATGCCGAGCCCGGCGATCTCGTCGGCCACCTTCTGCGACACGGCCGTGATCGCGCGCGAACGCTTGTACGCCCAGCGCTCGAGCGCCGTATTCACGCGCGTATAGACGTACTGGTACGCCGACCACAGCCCCTTCGTCGGGCCGAACGGGTAGTACGGGCTCTTGAACCAGCCGCCGTGCACGAAGTGCGCGGTGTTCACGTCGGCCTTGATCCACGAGATGAAGCCGTTCACGTGCAGCACGTCGTATTCGCCGCGATGCGCGCGCAGCCAGGCCGCGCTCTTGAGCGCGAACACCTGCTGCTTGACGAGATTCGACGGCCAGAAACCGCCGACCTTGACCGGCACCCAGCGCACGCGCGGGTCGGCCAGCAGCTCGGGCGCGACGTGCGACGCGACCAGCGTGACCTCGTAGTGTTCTGCCAGCGCCGCGCGCGCGATTTCGTAATTGACGCGGCCCTGCCCGTCGTTATGTCGCACGACGTGCGTGACGATCGCGATTCTCAATGGTCGCCTCCCCGTGAACGCGCGGCGGCCAGCAGGCGCTGTGCCTTTTGCCAGTGCGCCGCGGATAGTATGGAAAAAATGGCCGTGAACAGCAGCAGGCCGCCCGTGCCGATCAGCGAGTTCGTGAACACGAGCATCGCGAACACCGACAGGCACAGGCTCAGGCATGCGCCGACGAACTTGTCCTTGCGCAGCTTGAACGCCGCGCGCAGCGTGCGGGCGAGCAGCATCACGACACCCGACAGGTACAGCAGCGTGCCGGGCCAGCCGAGCACGAACGGCACGTTCATCACGCCGCTGTCGAAGCTGCCGTACTTGCCGAGCTCGCCGCTGTCGCTCGACAGCTTGGTGGACGCGCCGGTCGCGCCCATCCCTTCGCCGGCGACGTCGGTGAACGCCGTTTGCGCGAAGGTTGCGTAGAACTTGTTGCGGTCGTCGTAGCTGCGGTCGTCCTTCAGGTTCGTGATCGACTGCAGGCGCGCGCCGAGCCGGTCGGCCACCGGCCCGACGGTCAGGAGCGGCACGCACAGCCCGACCAGCACGACCCCGCTGATCAGGATCCGCATCCGCACGCGATTGCTCGACTGCACGAGCTGGATCGCAAGCGCGATCACCCAGCCGCCCCAGGTCGAGCGCACGAGACACAGCGCGAACGACACGAAGCCGGCGGCGCCCGCGAACCAGCGGACCTTCTGCGGCGCCGCGAACACGAACACCAGCGCGCCCATGATCGCGAACGCGAACGGCCCCGACGAGTTCATCGTGCTGAATACCCGCACGCCGTACGGCACCGGCTCGCCCTGCGAACCCATGTCCGAGCCGATCATCCACAGCACGTCCCACTGCGGCATCACGAAGTACTGCACGACCCCGTACACGCCCATCACGAGCATGCCCCACATGAACGTGGACAGCAGCACGTCGCGGTACTCGGGATAGTCGCGCGCGTTGACCATGATGTGAAAGCCGATCAGCACCGGGTACACCCAGTTCGCGAGGTCGTAGGTCGCGGCCATCACGCCGCTCGACACGATCCCGACGAGGTACGCGTACGTCAGCCCGAACAACATCAGCAGCACGGGAATCCCGCGCCGCTGGGCAAGCACGCGGTAATGCCTGAGCAGCCCCAAGCCGGCGATCATCGTCACCGCGAGCGGCGCGACCTGGATCAGGCTCGTCGGCGTGAACGCGCCCTTCGACCAGTCGGCGAGACGCCGCACTTCGGGGCTCAGGAACCACACCCACCACATGAAGCCGACGTAGCGCGCCGGGCTCTTGAAATACAGCCAGATGCCGACCGCGATCGCCAGCACCGGAAACGCGAGCGTCAGCACCTTGCCCTGGTGAATGGCGATCAGCGCGGCGGTCAACGTCCACAGCCCGGCCTGCCCGACCCAGTGCTTCGGTTCGGGTAACCGGCTGCGGCTGCGCGACGGTGCGCGTTCGGCGGCAATCGTACTCATCGATCCGCTCTCACCGCGACGACGGGCGCGAATCCGCGAGCGGCATCGCGAGACCGGCGGCCGCCGGCGTGCGACGCCGGCACAGCAGGTCGCGCGTGATCCGCACGTGCTGCTCGGCGAACGCCTGCGTGGTCAGGTCGCGCTCGCGCAGGCACGCGGCCGCGGCACGCGCGCATTCGAGCGCGGCGGCCGGATCGGCCACGAAGCGATCGGCGGCCTGGCGCATCGCCGCTGCGTCGAACGCCGGCACGTAGGCGGCCGTGTCGTGCGGGAAGTAGTCGCTGAGGCCGCCCACGTCGGACACGATCATCGGCTTGCCGACCGCCGCCGCCTCGAGCATCACGGTGATGCCCGACGCATGGAAGTTCGGCCGCAGCGGCACGACGATCACGTCGGCCCATGCGTACAGCTCGTGCTGCTTCGCGAGGCCCGATGCCGAGCCGATCTTCACGTTCGGCGCATGCCACTCGCGCGGCACACGGCGGCGCGTCGCGAGCCGCACGTCGTAGCGCTCGTCGCCGCCGAACGCGGCGAGGAACGTGCGCCAGTCGCGGTCGCGGTCGTTGCCGATCGCGGCGATCCGCAGCGGCCGGTTCGGCTTCCATTGCTGCGGTTCGGCCGGCGGGAAGTCCTGCGTGTTCAGCCCGTAGTAGACGAACTCGGCCTCGCGCCCGAGATAGCGGCGGCACAGCTCGGCGTTGTCGCGGGCGAGCGTCGTCAGCGCGTCGGCGCGCGCGAGCAGCTTGCGGTACAGCCAGCGGCGCGGGCCGCCGAAGGTGTTCCACTTGTCGAACAGCCACACGCTCTGCGCGAGCAGCAGCGGGCGCTTGCCCTGCGCGCCGGCGAGCTTCAGGACCAGCGCGGCGGCGAGGTGCTCCTGCTCAGTGTGCGTCCAGATCACGTCCGTGCTCAGCAGCGCGGCGCGATTGCGCCATGCGTGCACGACGTCGAAGCCGAGCGCCGCCTTCAGCGCACGGCGCGCGAGGCTCGCGACGCGGTTCTCGCGGCGGTCCTGCGAATAGGTCAGCCGGAATTCGTCGGATTCCGCGTGGTGATAGCCGTACAGGCAGCCGATATTCTCGCCTTGCCGATAGGTACGCGGATCGGCGCCGTAAAACAGGTGAACGTGAACCTTCGTCGAAGTCATGTCAGCCTCCGCCAGGCCGTCGGATGCACCGACGGGCAAGCTTCAGGGAGCTGGAGAGGCTGCGCCCCTCCAGGCGAATCAAATGAGCGCGGGAGTCGGACCATTTCATGCCCTTCGCGGGTGGCCGTGCATCGTGCGCGCGGCCCGTTCAAGACGTCACCGGCGGCATCGCCGCACGGTGGGGGGCAAGATTCGCGCGGCGCGCCTCGCGCGCGCCGCGGCGCACCGCGCGCCAGTGGTCGCGCACGCGGTCGCGCCGCGCGGTGTGCAGCGACAGCAGCACGTGCGCGAAACCCGGGTAGACGCGCGTGCCGACCAGCGTCCACCACCACCACGCGATCTCGCGCCGCAGCGGCGGCAGATGCTCGCGCAGGATCAGGTGCAGGTTGTACGCGCCGTTGCTGATCGCATTCAGCGACGCGGCGTCTCGCCGGTCGTCGTCGAAACGCTCGGCCGGAAAATGGTCGACCGCGATCGCCGGGTCGTAGACGAGCTTCCAGCCGTCGCGCTGCACGTGCATGCTGAAACCCATGTCGTTGTGCACCTGCGCACCGGCGCCGCGCAGCCGCGTGTCGAAGCGCAGCCGCTCGATCGCAGCGCGGCGGTAGCTCATGTTCGCGCCCTTGAGCATGTCGACTTCGCGCGCGCCGCCGACGCCCAGGTGATGGTTGCCGACGATCTTGCCGGACAGTGTGAGCTGGCCGACTAGTTCGCGCGATTCGTCGAGCACGCGACCCTTCTCGTGCACCCAGTCGCGGCCGCCCACCGCGCCGACGCGCGGGTCGGCGAGGAACACGGCCTCAATGCGCGCGAGCCAGTCGGCGTGCGGCGCCGCGTCGTCGTCGGTGATCGCGACGATGTCGCCGTGCGCCGAGTCGAGCCCCTTGTTCAGCGCGGCGACCTGCCCCGGCACGTCGACCGGCACGATCCGCAACGGCAGCGCGCCGCCGACCGACGGATCGGCGAGGCGCTCGTGCGTGGCATCGTCCTCCGGGCGCGCGACGACGATCACCTCGTCGGGCAGCCGCGCCTGGCGCTGCAGCGCCAGCAGGCAGCGCGCGAGGTCGGCGGGACGCCGGTAGGTCGGAACGAGCACGGAAATTTTCATCGAAAGTTCTCCAGTCGGCCGGGCCGATGCGGCTCGCGCCGGCCCGGTTTCGTGCAATGCGGTCAGGCGCTCAGGTATTCGTGGACGGCCGCATAACCGCGGCCGTAGCCGCGTGCCTTCGGCGGCACGCCGTTGAAGATCCCGCCTTCCAGATCGACGCCCGCGGTGCGCAGGCGCTTGATCGCGTCGGCGATCTCGCCTTCGGTATGCATGCCCGAGCGCAGCACCAGGAAGGTCGCGCCGGCCATACGGCCGATGATGGTCGCGTCGGTCACCGCCAGCACCGGCGGCGAGTCGATCAGCACGACGTCGTAGCGCTTGCCGAGCCCTTCCAGGTATTGCGGCAGACGGGCCGACATCAGCAGTTCCGACGGGTTCGGCGGGCGCGTGCCGGCCGAGATGAACGACAGGCCCTGCACCGGCGTCTCGCGGATCGCGTCCTCGAGCGACGACTGGTCGCTCAGCAGCTCGGACAGGCCCGGCTGCGCGGTAAGGCCGAAGTAGCGGTCGAGCATGCCGCGGCGCATGTCGGCGTCGACCAGCAGCACACGCTTGCCGGAATGCGCGAGCAGCACCGCGAGGTTGACCGTCAGGAAGCTCTTGCCGATGCCCGGCGTCGGGCCGGTCAGCACGACCACGCGGTTCTTCGCGTCCATCATCGCGAACTGCATCGCGGTGCGCAGGCTGCGCATGCTTTCAACGCTCAGGTCCTTCGGACGCAGGCTCGCGAGGATCGGCCGCGCGCGGCCGCCGCCCTTCTCGGCCATGGCGTCGAGCTTCACCTGCTCGGCGCTTTGCGGCACCAGCCCGTACAGCGGCAGGTTGAACGTGCGCTCGACGCGGTCCGGATCCTCGATGCCCTGGAACAGGTTGCGACGCAGGAACACGATGCCGGTGCCGAGGATCAGCCCGAGGAACACCGCCGCCGACAGGATCAGCACCTTCTTCGGCTTGACCGGATCGCCCGGGCGCAGCGCCGAATCGACGAGGTGGATGTTGCCGCCCGTGCCGGCCTTCTGCACCGACAGCTCCTGCACGCGGTTCAGCAGCAGCACGTAGATGTCCTCGGCCACCTTCGCGTCACGCTGGAGCTGGACGGCCTTCACTTCGGTGGCCGGCAGGCTGCGGAAGCGGTTGCTGAACTTGTCCTTCTCGCCCTGCAGTTCCGCGAGCTGCTGCTTCGCGGCGATCACCATCGGGTGCGAATCGGTGAAGCGCTGCGCGAGCGACGCGAGCTGCAGGCGCTGCGCGGCGATCTGCTGCTCATACTGCACGCTGCCTTCGAGGTAGACCTTCGCCTCGTCGCTCGCGTTGATCGAGCCGGACGTGCGCTGGTACTGCGTCAGTGCGGCTTCCGCGCGCTCGAGGTCGGACTTCAGGCGCGGTTCCTCGCCCTTCAGGAAGTCGAGCATCTTGGTCGCTTCGGCCTGCTTCGCGATCACGTGCTGGTTCAGGTACGACTGCGCGAGCGCGTTCGCGATCGCGGCGGTCTGATCCGGGTCCTTGCCTTCGAGCGAGATCTGGACGACGCCCGTCTGCTTGCCCTGCTCGGACACCTGGATGCCCGACTGGAAGCCGGTGATCGCATCGAGATCGTTGTAGCGGACCACCGTGAATTGCGTGCCCGGACGCGCGACGAGCTTCTGCACGAGCAGCGTCACGCCGCCTGCCTGCTCCGATTCGCCGACACGGCCCGACAGAAGACGGTTGCCGTTCTGGTCGACCAGCGTGTAGGTGCCGTTCGGGCCGGCCGTCAGCGTCAGCTTCTTGCCTTCGAGCGCGGGCACGACGTTGATCGTGTCGATGTCGGCGACTTCGCCGCCCCATGCGTACGAGCGCAGGCCGAACCACGCACGCGCCGGTTCGCCCGGCGTCGCGACGCGCGCGGCCAGGCTGCCGAGCACCGGCAGCGTCTTCGGCGCGACCGAGAAGTTCAGCTTGAACTGCTCGACGACCGGCGCGACGACGCCGCGGCTCTTGATGATCTCGATTTCCGCTTCGGTCGGCGCCTGCTGCGGACCGCTGTTGATCATCGCGCCCGTCTGCGTCTGGGTGAGCGCCTGCGACGTGTTGTCGTTGCCCTCGACCCGCACGTGCACGTCGGCCTGATAGACCGGCTTCGCGATGTAGCAGTACAGGCCGGCCATCGCGATGACGGTCACCGCGATGCCGAGCAGCAGCCAGATGTCGTCCATGAGCACCTGGAGCAGCTGGCCGAGGACGACGTCCTCTTCCTCGGTTTTCGCGGTCAGATCCGCGTAGGAGTGTTTCGCTTGCGTGTTCACCATTCGTTCCCGCTTGAGTGGTGCCGGGGGGCAGGCGCCGCCCCGGCGGGCTATCAGCGCGTGATTTGCCGCATGTAGAAGATCGTCTGGATCGTCGGCAACACCTGCTGCAGCACGCGGTTGAACTGCACCGAGCCGGCCGTGCTGACGTAGACGACGTCGAGCGGCTGGAGCGGGAAGCGGCTCGACAGCATCAGCGCATCCGGCTGCGTCATGTCGAGGCGGAACACTTCCGGCTTCGTCGGGTTGTCGCGCATCCCGCGCATCACGTAGATCTTGCGCGGGTTCGCGTCGGTGTCGAGGATGCCGCCGCCGGCCGTCAGCGCGTCGGCGATGGTCAGCTTGCCCTTGAGCATCGGCACGGTGACCGGCGTCTTGACCTCGCCCATGATGAACACGCGGCTGTCGCTGCGGTCCGGCACGTTGACGATGTCGCCCGGCTGCAGCATCACGTTCTGCTTCACTTCGCCGCGATCGAGCACGCCGTTCGCGTCGAGCGTGTAGAGCTTGCCGTCGCGCGTCAGGCGCACGCGCTGCAGGTCGGCCTCGTTGGTCGAACCGCCCGAGCGCGAGATCGCGTCGACGAGCGTCAGCGGCACGTCGCTCACCGCGAGCGGGCCCGGCTGCTTCACCTCGCCCGTCACCTGCACCTTCTGGCTGCGGAACGACAGCACGCGCACGTCGAGCTGCGGATTCTTCACGTAGCGCGCGAGGGTCGATGCCATCTGCTCGCGGATCTGCGCGACCGTCTTGCCCGCCACGCGGATGCGGCCGACGAACGGGAAGAAGATCGTGCCGTCGGCGGCGACCGTCTGGCCGTACGGATCGGCCTGGCCCGGCAGCGCAGTCGTATACGGCTGCTGCAGCGCGCCCGCGACCGACTGCGTCGTGTTGCCGCCGCTCGAGAACGACTGGCCCTGCGGCGTCGTCAGCTCGGGGTGATCCCACACCGTGACGCCGAGGATGTCCTGCGGACCGACGCGGTACACGTACTCCGACGGATCGGTGTATCGGCCCGGCGGCAGCGGATGCTCGACCTGCTGCTTCTGCAGCTGATCCATCACCAGCTTCGCGTCGATGTAATGAACCGGATAGGTTTCGGCCTGCCCTTGCCGGCCTTCGTCCTTCAGGTTCGACGAGTCGAGATAGTTGCCGGGCGCGCTCGCGCAGGCCGACAGGAATGTCGTCATCGCGACGGCGAGCGCCAGCGGGCGCATGGGACGTTTCAGCATAGTTTTTGCAGCCATCCTTGAACCAGACGTTCGATCAATGAGTAGCTCTCGCGATAGTCGGCCTCGGGGCCGCCATGCGGATCCGCGATCTCGGCGTCCTCCCACTTGCCCAGCAGGTGGACCTTGCCGCGCGCGAACGGATCGACCGCCTCGACGGCCTTGATCTGTTCGCGCTCGCTGACGAGAATCAGGTCGGCGTCGCGCACGATCCGGCGCGACAGCCGCCGCGAACGGTGCGTCGTCGCATCGACGCCGCGCTCGGCGAGAAGTTGGCGCATCACCGGATCGATGCCGTCGCCGTCGTTGGCACGCACGCCGGCGGAGTGGAACGTCACGCGCGGGCCGCCACGCGACGCCGCGTGCGACTTGAACAGCAGTTCCGCCGCCGGGCTGCGGCAGACGTTCGCGTGACAGACGATCAGGATGTTGCGGAACATGGCGTCTCGATTCGGTAACGGGTAACGACGGGTAACGGCAACGCGCCGGTTACGCGTTCGCGCGCGCGGCGCCCGGCACGCGCGCGGCGACGGCCTGGCGCGAGCCGGGGCGGCCGATCGGGTGGTATTCGATGCCCTGCTCGCTCATCGTCTCCGGCTCGTACAGGTTGCGGCCGTCGAAAATGACCGGCGACTTCCACAGGCGGCCGAGCGCGACGAAATCCGGGCTCTTGAATGCCTTCCATTCGGTGACGATCACGAGCGCATCGGCGTCGCGTGCGGCCTGCGCCTCGTCGTCGACGAAGCTGAGGCGCTCGAGCCAGCTCGGGTGATCCGCGAGATCGAGCGCGAGCACGCGGCGCGCTTCCTGCTGCGCGACCGGGTCGTACGCGGCGATGCGCGCGCCGCGCGACAGCAACTCGGCGATCAGCTCGCGGCTCGGCGCTTCGCGCATGTCGTCGGTGTTCGGCTTGAACGCGAGACCCCAGATCGCGAACGTGCGACCGGTCAGGTCCTCGCCGAAGCGCGCGACGATCTTGTCGGCCAGCACGCGCTTTTGCGTCGCGTTCACCGACGACACGGCCTTCAGGATCTGCAGCGCCTGGCCGTGCTCGTCGGCGGTGCGGATCAGCGCCTCGACGTCCTTCGGGAAGCACGAGCCACCATAGCCGCAGCCCGCGTACAGGAAGTGATAGCCGATGCGCGGATCGGAGCCGATCCCGCGGCGTACGGCCTCGATGTCGGCGCCGAAGCGGTCGGCCAGGTTCGCGAGCTCGTTCATGAACGAGATGCGCGTCGCGAGCATTGCGTTGGCCGCGTATTTCGTGAATTCGGCCGAGCGCACGTCCATGTACAGCGTGCGTTCGTGGTTGCGGTTGAACGGCGCGTAGAGCTTCTTCATCAGCTCGCGCGCGCGTTCGCCCGGCACGTCGTCGTCGCAGCCGATCACGATGCGGTCCGGCCGCGTGAAATCGTCGACCGCCGCGCCTTCCTTCAGGAATTCCGGATTCGACACGACCGAGAACATCGGCGCGTCGCCGCCGCGCTTCGCGAGTTCCTCGGCGACCGCCGCACGCACGCGCTCGGCCGTGCCGACCGGCACCGTCGACTTGTCGACGATCACCTTGAAGCCTTTCATATAGCGGCCGATGTTGCGCGCCGCCGCGAGCACGTACTGCAGGTCGGCCGAGCCGTCCTCGTCGGGCGGCGTGCCGACCGCGATGAACTGCACGTCGCCGTGCGCGACCGCGGCCTCGATGTCGGTCGAGAAGCGCAGGCGGCCGGCCGCGCGATTGCGCGCGATGACTTCCTTGAGGCCCGGCTCGTGGATCGGCACGCCGCCGTTGTTCAGGACGTCGATCTTCGCCTGATCGACGTCGAGGCAGAACACGTCGTGCCCGATGTCGGCGAGACAGGCGCCGGTGACAAGACCTACGTAACCGCTGCCGATGATAGTCAGATTCATGATGTGTCGGACCTCGTGACCAATGATTCGAAATTCGTGAAACCGGGGTGTCCGCGCGCGTTGCGCGTCAGTAAGCGTTGCTGCCGGTGAAGCCTTTCCAGAGCGTCAGCACGACGATCTTGATGTCGAGCCAGAACGACCAGTTCTGCATGTAGTACAGATCGAGCTTCACGCGTCCCATCATCTTCTCGATCTGGTCGGTCTCGCCGCGAAAGCCGTTGATCTGTGCCCAGCCGGTGATGCCCGGCTTGATCCGGTAGCGGAACATGTAGCCCTTCACCAGATCCTTGTAGATGTCGTCGTGCGCGAGCGCATGGGGCCGCGGGCCGACGACCGACATCTCGCCCTTCAGCACGTTGATGAACTGCGGCAGTTCGTCGAGGCTCGTGCGGCGCAGGAACCGCCCGACCGGCGTCACGCGCGTGTCGTTCTTGGTCGCCTGCGTGACCTGTCCCGCGACTTCGTGATGCACTTTCATCGAGCGGAACTTGTAGATCTCGAACTCGTGCCCGTCGATGCCCTTGCGCTTCTGGCGGAAGAACACCGGCCCGCGCGACGTGAGCTTGATCAGGCACGCGATCAGCACCATCACCGGCGCGAGCGCCGTGAGCGCCGCCAGCGCGAACAGCCGGTCGAACACGAACTTCGGCAGGATCCGCACGTCGGTGATCGGCGACGCCGCGAGGTTGATCGCCGGCACGCCGAGCACCTCGACCACTTCCTGGTTGAAGAACGACAGCGTGCGCACGTCCGGGATGAAACGGATATTCACGAAGTCGTGGCGGAACACCGTCACGATCTGGTGAATCCGGCGCTCCTCCGTGATCGGCAGCGTGAGCCACAGCTCGCTGATCGCGCGGCTGCGCACCAGCCACACCAGCGATTCGAACTGCCGCTCGATGCGCACGTCGTCGAGCGCGACTTCGCCCGGCGCTTCGCTTTCGTCGTATACGCACACCGGGTTGAAGCCCGCTTCCGGCCGCGAGCGCATCTGCGCGATCAGCCGCCGCGCCGCCGGCGTGCCGCCGACGATCGCGACCGCCTTCAGGTTGTAGCCGCCGCGGCGCAGTTGTCGCAGCACGACGTGCACGCAGGCCTTCGAGCCGGCAAGCAGCGCCATCGTCACGACTGCCCAGTAACCCAGCCACAGCCGCGACAGGTCGCCCGACTGGTGAAAGCTGAAGCTCATCAGGATGCCCGCGAGCTCGACCACCAGCCACGCGAACGCCACGCGCCCCACCAGCCCGACGAGACGCTTGCCGCGCCACGACTGGTAGATGCCGATGGCCGGAAAGAACACGACCACCAGCAGGCAGTCGAACAGCACCGTCGTGCGCTGCAGGTCGTTGAGCCAGATGCTGCCGCCGTGCAGCGCGGCGGCGATCAACG
Source organism: Burkholderia sp. Bp9099 (assembly GCF_003857805.1). NCBI lineage: Bacteria > Pseudomonadati > Pseudomonadota > Betaproteobacteria > Burkholderiales > Burkholderiaceae > Burkholderia > Burkholderia sp. Bp9099. Next base: position 33,800 of record NZ_QTPU01000028.1, on the reverse strand, counting down.
CCCCCAACACGACCATCGCGATATCGATGACTCTCGCCAGCACGCTCAACATGTCCGCTTCCTCTTTGAACAGGCGTTTGCCGAACAGCTCCTCGTGCAGCCCGTGCCGCACCTTCGATTCAAACGTTGCATGACGCTATTGAAGCGGTAAGAAAATCCCTTCTCAAGCGCACAAGTATTTCGAAAAATAATCGGAAATTCTTGCCGCGACATTCTCGAATTAATTCGGCACGTTTTCCCGAATCGATCGTGAATCGGGATTTTTTCGGAAACTTTACGGTTCCCGGCATCCCTTTACGGGAAAGGGCTCCAGCGCGCTCACCCGAATTATTTTTTATTTTTTTATTTGCAGCGGATGCTATCGCGGAAAATTTTCCCGGATCCGTGTGCGACGAATATCTTGCAAAGCGTCCGGTTTTATTGTCGATTTACTTCATGCTACAAACAGGCACTGACTTCAATCGAGGAGAGTGTCATCATGAATGCTCCGGCCGTGGCAGCCGATACGCGCCCTTCTTCTTCCGCCGCCAGCGACGCCAGCCTGCGCGTCGCGGTGCAGCCGGTGATCCTTGCCGGCGGTTCGGGCACGCGTCTGTGGCCGATGTCGCGCGAACACTATCCGAAGCAGCTGATCGGCCTGCTCGGCGATCATTCGCTGCTGCAATCCACCGCGCTGCGGCTCGACGGCCTCGCGACCGGTCATCCGCTGAACGACGACGTGCTGATCGTGTGCGGCGAGGATCACCGCTTCACGACCGCCGAGCAACTGCGCCTGACCGGCAAGCGTGCGTCGATCATGCTCGAGCCGCTCGGCCGCGACACCGCGCCCGCGCTGACGCTCGCGGCGCTGCGGATCGTCGCCGGCGGCGGCGATGCCGTGATGACCGTGATGCCGGCCGACCACGCGGTGGCCGACCAGCCGCGCTTTCATGCGGCCGTCGCGGCCGGCGTGCACTGCGCGGCCCAGGGCAAGATCGCGACGATGGGCATCGTGCCGGGCCGCGCCGAAACGGGCTACGGCTACATCCGCGTCGGCGCGCCGCTCGGCGATGCCGGCACCGGCAACCTCGACGTGCGCCGTCTCGACCGCTTCGTCGAGAAGCCGCATCTCGAACTCGCGCAGCAGTACGTCGCCTCGGGCGAATACTGGTGGAACAGCGGGATCTTCATCGTGCGCGCATCGGTGTGGCTGAACGCGATCCGCCAGCTCGAACCCGAGATCCTCGCGTCCTGCGAGCAGGCCGTCGCACGCGGCAAGGACGACGGCGACTTCTTCCGCGTCGACCGCGACGCGTTCGCGTCCTCGCCGTCGAACTCGATCGACTACGCGGTGATGGAGCGGCTCGTGAACCTGCCGCAGCTGTGCGAAAGCGTCGTCGTGCCGCTCGACGCAGGCTGGTCGGACGTCGGTTCGTGGGACGCGATCTGGCAGATCCTGCCGAAGGACGATGCCGAGAACGTCGGCCGCGGCCACGTGCTGTTCGAGAATGCCGAATCGACCTTCGCGCATTCGGAAAGCCGGCTCGTCGCATGTGTCGGCACGCAGAATCTCGTCGTCGTCGAAACGCCCGACGCCGTGCTCGTCGCCGACAAGTCCTGCGTGCAGGACGTGAAGAAAATCGTCGGGCGCATCAAGGCCGAACGCGGCGCGGAAGCGACCGATCACCGCAAGGTCCATCGCCCGTGGGGGCACTACGACTCGGTCGACACGGGCGAGCGCTTCCAGGTCAAACGCATCGTCGTGAAGCCGGGCGCGCGACTGTCGCTGCAGATGCACCACCACCGCGCCGAGCACTGGATCGTCGTGCGCGGCACCGCGCGCATCACGCGCGGCGACGAAACCTTCCTGCTGTCCGAGAACGAATCGACGTACATCCCGCTCGGCGTGTCGCACCGTCTCGAGAACCCCGGCAAGATGCCGCTCGAGCTGATCGAAGTGCAGTCGGGCGCGTACCTCGGCGAGGACGACATCGTCCGCTTCGACGATACCTACGGACGCCAGTGACGCAATGCCTGCCGGGCGCGCCGTCGCGGCGGTGCGCCCGGCATCACGGGCAATGGAAGCGACAAAAAACAACGCGCGGGCGCCGTGACACACGACGGCCCGCGCGTTTTCTTTTCGTGCGGACGACGATCAACCTACACGGTACGCGTATTCGCGGCGGTCCGACTGCACCGAGTCGTTGCGGCTCTCGGACAGCGCGCCCGCGCGACGCTCGGCGATGAAGCGCTTGATGTCCGACTCGGCCCGCGCCAGCGCGGACAGGCCGGCCAGCACCTCGCTTTGCGGCGCACGCACCGGTTCGTCGCTCGCACCGTGGCGATCGATCCACTGACGCGCCCAGTCGAGCGCGTACTGCTCGGCTTCCTCCGCATCGGTGAAGCGCGGGCCGATCAGGCCCGAGCGCTCGACGCGCCGATCGTCCTGCATGATCTCGGCCCACGCGCGATACATCAGGTTCTGCACCGGCTGCGCGCTGCCGCAGATCGTATAGCCGCGGTATTCATCGACTTGCGGCTCGGCCGCGGCAAAGCTCGCGGCGGACGGACGCCCGTGGCGCAGCCCCGCGGGCTGCGCGCCCGGGACCGCGAACGACGCTCCGGACGACGCGTGCGCGGCGTCGTTCGGCATCGCGGACAGCGTCGCGCCCTCGCCATCCCAAACGTTTGCGTGCGCGACCGGCAGTTGCCACGACTCGGGGTTCTGCCAGAACACGCCGCGCAGACGATCGTTGTCGGGCGCCGGCTCCGCACGGCATGCCGGCGCGACCGGCGCCGGCGGCGGCGGCACATACGCGAACGTGCGCCCGCTGAACTGGGTCAGCACGTCGATCATCTGCAGCAACGTGCCGTTCGCGAGCCACTCCTCGTAGCGGCGGCGGCACGTCGGCCCGGACGGATAGCGCCCGGGCAGTTTGGACCACGCTTCACCGGTCGTCAGGATCCAGAGGACCGCGTTGGCGACGACGCGCGGTTCCGCGCGTGGACGGCCTCGACGGTTCAGCCGAATCGGCTCGTCGGCGATCAGCGTTGAAAGACGAAACCACTCTTCATCGTTAAGCTCATCGAAGAACATAGTTGTTTCTCCACACAGCCAGGCCGGGGCTGCGATTGTCGGCGCCGCCGTCACGCATCGCGTCACGGGGCGGCCCGGTTGCACATTATGGTTATCCGCTTGTTGTGCATGCCGGCGCGACACCGCACTTTCACGGTGCCGCCATTCCCGGCAATGGCGCACAAATCACGGTCTCACTCCAATGTGGGAATTTTTGTGCACGAAGCATACCATCCTCAGGGTTTATCTCAATATGACAATGACTTAATGTTACGCACTGAAACAACCTGCCATGGATGCGCAATCCATTTACCGTTGAATTTTTTTACGCGATCGTTATGCGCAACGCTGGGAAGCCCCGTCTGGCGGGGCTCTGCGGGGTGCGGCCGCACCCCGCCCGGCAAGCGATCCGCCATGTTCCGACCCTTGCCGGCAACCACCCCGCGAATGCCCGGCCAAAATCGGTAAATCAGGGAAAATTTCGTAACAAGATATTCACGGATCGGTAAATCATTCAAATTGCCTTGAACCGAAATTTCTCCGTGCACAATCTTCTTATTGTTTCTCGGCGAGTAATGAAAGCGATCGGACAGGCGATGCACATTGTTTCCCGGCATGCAAGCGTGGACGGGCCTGTTACATCTTCGGCGGTAATGGGCAGGCGACAGCGGCGGGCGCGACGGTCGGGCGCCGCGTTTCGCGGCCGGACGACGTGCGATCCGCGCGATATGGAGCGCGGCGCCCGGCCGCGCGTCAGCGCAGATCGCCGGCCAGCGACGCGGCCACGTCCGCCGCGATGCGTTGCGGCGACACCGTATAGGCCGGGTGATCGCAGCCGATCGACAGCGTCGCGCCGTCCTTGAGCGCCGCGCGCATCGGCCCGCTCAGTTCGAAGCGCACGAAATGCACGGCCGAGGTCTTCTCCGCGTTGTCGCGGTCGAGATCCTCGTCGGCGATCGCATAGACGTCAGGGTGCCCGTCGACCCGCAGGTACACGCGATCCTCGACGCCGATCAGCCGCGCGAGCGCCGCGCGCCGCTCGGCTTCGTGCTCGTATTCGATCTGCAGCGTCGCCTTCAGGTTGGTGCCGTCGGGCACGAGCGGCAGATAGGCTTCCAGTTCGCCTTCGATGCCGGCCTCGTCGAAGATCCTCTCGATGTGCAGCATTTCCTGGATCTGGTAGCGGATCGTGGTCTCGTCCTCGAACAGGAGGCGCAGATGGTTGCCGAGCGCCACCGCGCGGCGGCGCTTGTGCGCGACGAGCCGCGCATGTTCGGTCTTGCGGATCTTCGCGTACGCTTCGAGCGTCAGCAGCGAGTCGCGGGTGAGCGTCATGGGATGTCCTCGGATAGCGTCGATGTCGTCGTGAAGCGGCCGGTTCAGATGCCGTACGCGCGGCGCAGCAGCGTCAGCGGATGCGCGAGCGGCGCGGCCGGCAACCCTTTCTCGTCGATGCCCTGCACGATGTGATGGCCGGCGAGCGCGCAGTCCGACGACACGAAATCCGGCTTCGGCTCGGCCATCGCCTTGAACACCGGCGCGCCGATCCGCATCGCGTCCGCATGGAAGGCCTTCTTCACGCCGAACGTGCCCGCGTGCCCGGAACAGCGCTCGACGACGTTCACGCGCGTATCCGGCACGAGCGACAGCGTGTCGGCCGTCTTGCGGCCGATGTTCTGCACGCGCGCGTGGCACGGCACGTGATACGACACGGTGCCGAGGCCCTGCTTGAAATCGGTCTTCAGCAACCCGTCGCGATGCCGCGCGATCACGTACTCGAACGGATCCCAGAATGCATCGGCCACCGCGCGCACGGCTTCGTCGCCGGGGAACATCAGCGGCAGTTCGCTCTTGTACATCAGCACGCAGCTCGGGATCGCGCCGATCAGCGCATAGCCTTCGCGCGCATAGCGCTCCAGCACCGGCATGTTCACGGCCTTCTTCGCGGCGACGCCCGCGAGATTGCCCTGCTCGAGCAGCGGCATCCCGCAGCACGCTTCGCGCGTGACGAGCTCGTACGGGATCTCGTTGTGCGCGAGGATCGCGAGCAGGTCGTGGCCGATGCCCGGCTCGTTGAAGTTCACGTAGCACGTCGCGTAGATCGCGACCTTGCCGGGCGTGCGTTCGCCGTCGCGAACCGGCGGGCCGTCCGAGCGCTTCGCCGCGCGCCGGAACTTGCGCGGCGCGAACTCCGGCAGCCATGCGTTGCGATCGACGCCGAGCGCCGCTTCGAGCGCGTGGCGCGCGGGCTGCGTGCGATTGACCGCGTTCACCGTCTGCGTGACGATCGGAATGCCCGCGAAATGGCCAAGCGCGTCGGTGTTCGACAGCACCTTGTCGCGCAGCGGCGCCTCGCCGCGCTTGTAGCGCGCGGCCTTGCCGCGCAGCATCAGGTGCGGGAAGTCGACGTTCCATGCATGCGGCGGCACGTACGGGCATTTCGTCATGTAGCAGAGGTCGCACAGGTAGCACTGGTCGACGACCTTGCCGAACGCGTCCTTCGGCACTTCCTCGATGTCGCCCGTCGGCGTGTCGTCGACGAGATCGAACAGCGCGGGAAACGCGCCGCACAGCGACACGCAGCGCCGGCAACCGGCGCAGATGTCGAACACGCGCGTCATTTCCGCATCGATCGCGGCCTGGTCGTAGAACGCTTCGGACTGCCAGTCGAGCGGATGCCGGGTCGGGGCTTCGAGACTGCCTTCCTTGTGGGGCATGAGGCGCTCCAGCGTGGCGCGCATGCGCGCGAACGCGCCGCCCGCGCGGCGCGGGCGGCGATCAACGCACGGCCGGCCGCGGGACCTGCCCGGCCGGGCCGTGCGGCCTCGGGGCGACGCCCGCGTCAGTCGACGAGTGCGTCCAGCGCTTTCGTATAGCGGTTCGCGTGGCTGCGTTCGGCCTTCGCGAGCGTCTCGAACCAGTTCGCGATTTCGTCGAAGCCTTCTTCGCGCGCCGTCTTCGCCATGCCCGGATACATGTCGGTGTACTCGTGCGTCTCGCCGGCGATCGCCGATTCGAGGTTCAGCCGCGACGAGCCGAACGGCAGACCCGTCGCCGGATCGCCGACTGCTTCGAGGTATTCGAGGTGACCGTGCGCATGGCCCGTTTCGCCTTCGGCAGTCGAGCGGAACAGCGCGGCGACGTCGTTCTGGCCTTCGACGTCGGCCTTCGAAGCGAAATACAGATAACGCCGGTTCGCTTGCGATTCGCCCGCGAATGCGGCCTTCAGATTCTCTTCGGTCTTGCTGCCCTTGAGTTGAGCCATGTGCGCCTCCGTTCGAGTCGGCGCGGCCGCGTGCGAAGCCGGGCCGATGATGGATATGGGGAACGATGCGTGCGCCGGACACGCACGCTTCGTGCCTTTTAATCTAGGCGCTGGCGTTCGCATCCCCCAATAGGCTTTTTCAATCCGTCCGATAGCGGGGAGCGGGAATGAGGGACGGGTGGAGGCGGGGCGCTGGCGTCCGATGCGACGCGCGGTGTACGCACACCGGCGTCGCCCGTCTGCGTCACGCATCCGTCGCGCGCTTCAACAGCAATTCCCTTTCGCGCTCGTTGCGGGTCAATTCCGCCGCGCGGCGGAACTCGACCTTCGCCTCGTCAGCGCGGCCGAGCTTCGCGAGCAGGTCGCCACGCACGCTCGGCAACCAGTGATAGCGTGCGAGCGCCGGATCGTCGCGCAGCACGTCGACGATTTCCAGCGCCGCGGCCGGCCCGAACGCCATCCCCACCGCCACCGCGCGGTTCAGCTCGACGACCGGTGACGGCGCGACTTCGGCGAGCGCGTCGTACAGCGCGACGATCTGCGCCCAGTCCGTATCCGACGCGTGCCGCGCGCGTGCATGACACGCCGCCAGCGCGGCCTGCAGCGCATACGGGCCTCGCACGCCGCCGAGCTTCGTCGCCCGCTCGAGCGCCGCGAGGCCGCGCCGGATCAGCAGCGGATCCCAGCGGCTGCGGTCCTGGTCGAGCAGCAGCACGGGCCGCCCCTGCGCATCGGTCCGCGCATGCATGCGCGACGCCTGCAGTTCCATCAGCGCGACGAGCCCGAGCACTTCGCTTTCGTCCGGCACGAGCCCGGCGAGCACGCGGCCGAGACGCAGCGCCTCGTCGCACAGCGCCGGGCGCGTCCAGTCGTCGCCCGCGGTCGCCGCATGGCCTTCGTTGAACACGAGATAGATCACTTCGAGCACCGACGCGAGCCGCGCGGGCCGCGCGTCGGCGGCCGGCACCTCGAACGGCACGCGCGCCGCCGCGAGCGTGCGCTTCGCGCGCACGATGCGCTGCGCGATCGTCGGCTCGGGCGACAGGAACGCACGCGCGATCTCGCTCGTGGTCAGCCCGCCGAGCAGCCGCAACGTCAGCGCGACGCGCGCATCGGTCGACAGCACCGGATGGCACGACGTGAAGATCAGCCGCAGCAGGTCGTCGCCGATATCGTCGTCGCGCGCGTCGGCGAGCGCCTCCGCGATGTCGGGGACGACGTGCGCCTCGAGCGCGTCCATTTCATGGCCGAGCTGGTCGCGCTTCGCCGCATGCAGCGACTCCTGCCGCACCCGGTCGAGCGCGCGCCGCTTCACGGCCGTCATCAGCCACGCGGCCGGATTGTCGGGCACGCCGTCGACGGGCCAGTGCTCGAGCGCCGCGACGAGCGTGTCCTGCGCCAGTTCCTCGGCCACGCCGACGTCGCGCACCACGCGCGCGGCGCGCGCGATGATCTTGGGCGCCTCGATCCGCCAGACCGCTTCGATCGCACGGTGAGTCGCCTCACGCGTCACGACGCTTGCCCCTGGGCGGACACATCGAGCGGCATGGCCATCAGCTCCCATGCGTGGCCGTCCGGATCGTCGAACCCGTGGCCGTACATGTTCGGATACTCGCGCGGCGCTTGCGGCGCGGACCCGCCGGCCGCGAGCGCCTTCGCGACGATCGCGTCGACCTCGGCGCGGCTGTCGCACGACAGGCACGACAGCGCCTGCACCTGCGTCGCCGGATCGACGATGGTCTTGCCGGTGAAGGTCTGGAAAAACGGCCGCACGAGCAGCATCGCGAAAATCGTGTCGCTGATCTTGATGCAGGCAGCCTGATCGTTGGTATAGGCCGGTACGACTTCGAAACCGAGTGCCTGGTAGAACGTCTTCGAGCGCGGCAGGTCGGCCACGGGCAGGTTGATGAAAACCATCTTGTGCATGACGGGTGCTCCGGTGAGATTGGCTTGGGGTGGAGTCAGGCGTGGCCGTGCCCGACATTGAGTTCGCGGAACCGCTCGACCGCCTCGCTGGGCGTCAGGTCGTCGAGTTCGAACAGCGGCCGCACCTCGATCTCGCAGTCCATCTCCGCACCGAACGGCGCGGGAAACCGGCGCGTCCATTCGAGCGCCTCGTCGCGCGAGCGCACCTGGATCAGCGTATAGCCGGCAATCAGTTCCTTCGTCTCCGCGAACGGGCCGTCGACCACCGTGCCCTTGCCACCTGAGTAGCGCACGCGCCAGCCGCGCGCGCTCGGCCGCAGGCCGTTCGCATCGAGCAGCACGCCGGCCTTGGCCAGCTCCTCGTGATAGACCGTCATCGCCTCGACCAGCCGGTTGTCCGGCAATGCATCGGATTCGCTGACGGCGTTCGCCCGGATCATGATCATGAATCGCATCGTTCACTCCTTGTCATCGGTGGAAAGGGGCGTCCGTTCGTCGGCGCCTTATCCCTACGACGGGCGGCAGACTGCCGGATCGACGTACGGCGCGACGAATCCGGGTTAACACCGAGCCGTGGCCGTCACAGGAAGCACGGGCCGACCGCGCGCACTTCGACCGTGCACCATTGCGCGGCCGGGCACTGGCGCGCGATCGCGATCGCTTCCTCGCGCGTGTCGACGTCGACGATGAAGAACCCGCCGACCATTTCCTTCGCCTCGGCGAACGGGCCGTCGACGAGGCGCGTCTCGCCGTCGCGCACCTGCACACGCGTCGCGCGCTCCGAGCGCTCGAGCGACTCGACGCCGCGCAGCACGCCGCGCGCCTTCAGCGTCTGAGCGAAATCGACCATCCGCGCGTACAGCGCCTGCCCCTCCTCGAGCGTGCGTTCGGCGCGCTGGCCGGTCGGTTCGACAATCAACAGCATGTAGGACATGGAACTCTCCAGTGGGGGGCCGTGCGCAAGAAGCGTTCGGATCGCAGGCCGGAATGACACGTCAGATGCGAAGCGTAACAGCCGCGGGCGGCCCTGCCGTCATCGTTGGCCGTTCGACACTGGCCTGATGGCCAATTCGATCGCAGCACGCGATTTTGCCGTCAAGATGCTTGCCCGAACCTTCGAATTTTCTTCCTGTGGAGCACTCCATGTCACGCCTGCCGCCGCCGCTCGCGCTCGCGCTCGCCGCATCGCTCGCCCCGTTTGCCTCGTTTGCCTCGTTTGCCTCGTTTGCCTCGTTTGCCTCGTTTGCCGCATTTGCCCTTTCAGCGCCGGCCGCCACCGCCGCCGCCACCGCGCCTCCGGTCAGCGCGGGCTGCGGCGGCCCCACGACGGCGATCGCCGACCTCCGGCATTCCGGCGGCCGGTCGCCGCTGGCCGGGCGCACCGCGTCGATCGAAGCGATCGTCACCGCGGCATTCGGCGGCGCCGACGGCTTCGGCGGATTCTTCGTCCAGCAGGCGGATGCGCAGCGGCGCCACCGGCCGGGCGTCCCGGAAGGCCTGTTCGTCTACGCGCCGCACGCGCGTGTCCGCCCGGGCGAACGCGTGCACGTCACCGGCAGGATCGAGCAGAAGTACGGCCGCACGCAACTGGCTCTGTCGGGCCGCGTGGCCGTCTGTGCGCGCGGGCAGACCGTCACGCCGGCCGCGCTCGTGCTGCCGGTCGACAGCGAGTCAGTATTCGCCGCGCATGAAGGCATGCGCGTGCGCTTTCCGCAAACGCTGACCGTCAGCGATACCTACGACCTCGGCCGCTACGGCAGCATCGTGCTCAGCCACGGTCGCCTGTACATGCCGACGCACGTGGTGCCGCCGGCCGACGCCGCCGCGCAGGCGGCGGCCAATGCCCGCAACCGCATCGTGCTCGACGACGGCTCGAGCCGCGTGAACCCCGCGACCGCCCGCTATCCGCCGCCTGCGCTGGGCGCCGCCAACACGCTGCGCGCGGGCTACACGGTGCGCGGCGTCGAAGGTGTGCTCGAGCAGCGCTACGGCACGTGGCGAGTGCAGCCCGTGCCGGCGTCGGCGCCGGTCTTCGACGCCGCATCGAATCCGCGGACCGATGCCCCTCCGCGGCATCCGCAGGCCGGCGTGCGGATCGCGTCGTTCAACGTCTTCAACTATTTCAACGGCGACGGAAGCGGCGGCGGCTTCGACGATCCGGCCAATCGCGGCGCGAAGACGCCCGCCGTCTTCGCCCGCCAGGAAGCGAAGATCGTCGCCGCACTGCACGCACTGCGCGCCGACGTGATCGGCCTGATGGAAATCGCGAACAACGGCCACGGCCCCACGAGCGCCGTGCAGCGTCTCGCGGCGCGGCTCGGCGACGGCTGGCGCGCGGTCGACCCCGGCACGGCGCGACTCGGCCGCGATGCGATCGCGGTCGCGTTGCTGTACGACAGCCGGACGATCGAACCCGTCGGGCGCGCCGCGACCGTCGCGCTCGATAGCCGGAATCGCCCGCCGTTCGCGCAGACGTTCCGACGCATCGGCGGCACCCGCGCATTCACGGTCGCGGTCAATCACCTGAAATCGAAGAACTGCCCGCGGGCGAGCGGCCCGGATCTCGACCAGTCGGACGGTCAGGGCTGCTGGAACGCGACGCGCACGCGTGCGGCCGAACGCATCGCCGCGTGGCTCGCCACGTCGCCGACCGGCGCCCCGGCCGACGGCGTGCTGCTGATCGGCGACCTCAACAGCTACGCGAAGGAAGACCCGCTGCGTGCGCTCGAATCGCGCGGCTACACGAACCTCGTCGCCCGCTTCGCCGGCAACGCCGGCTACAGCTACGTATACCGCGGCGAAGCGGGCAACCTCGACCATGCACTCGCCACGTCGCCGCTCGCCGCGCGCGTGAAGGCCGTGCATGCGTGGCACATCAATGCCGACGAACCGGTCGCACTGCAATCCGTGCCCGATTACAAAACCGCGGCGCAACGGGCGGCCTATTACGCACCCGATGCCTATCGCGCGTCGGATCACGACCCCGTCGTCATCGACCTCGCGCCGGACGAAGGCGCCACCTGAGCCATCGCGGGCACAAACCGTGCTCCATCAAGAGACGGGCGATTAGTGCAATTGCATCAGCATGATGCGTGCAACGGCACTATTTACCTGGCGCATCGGGCGACGCCATATTTACCGGACTTTCACGTCGCGCCAACGGCTTGCTGGTCGCTTCGCCCCAAAGCGCGAAATTTTTTCAACCGCCGCCCCGCCCCATTGCGCGGGGCTTTCCGGGAAATTTGCCGGCGAATTGAAAATTTGTCTCGAAACTCAATTGGCTGATGTGAATCACATTGGTTGCTGGGATTCGTCTTATCTTCAAATTAGCCTGCAAATCAAATCGAAGGAGGATAAACACCATGGCGCTCACCGACTCGATCGAACACAAGCTGGACCGCGGCCTGTCCGACATCCGTCGCACCGGCCGGCGCGTGGGACGCACGACGCGCTCGGCGGCTCGCGACCTGCATGCGGACGTGTCCGACGATCTGCGCGGGCTGGTCGATGAACTGGAAGACCTGCTGAAGAACGACGGCGACGGCGATATCGCCGCGTTGCGCAAGCGCGTGCAGGCGCGGCTCGACGAAGCGCGCAGCACGCTCGACTACGCGTCGGGCACCGCGGTCGCGCGGCTGCGCGATTCGGCCGAACGCGTATCGCAAGCCGTGCACGACAATCCATGGCAGACCGCAGGTGTCGTCGCGGGCCTCGCGTTCGTCGCCGGCCTGCTCCTTTCCCGCCGTTGAACGGGGCGATCACCCCGTCCTTCCTCACCCCGACAACGAAGGAGAAACGCCATGCAGAAGTCCCTCGCCCTGAAAGCCGCCGCCGCCGTCATGCTCGGCAGTCTCGCACTTGCCGGCTGCACCACCACCCCCAACAAACCCGACAACGCATCGGCCAGCGCGTCGAAACGCGAGTCGATCGACGCGAGCGTGAACGCGACGTTGTCGCGCCTCTATTCGACGGTGCCGGGCTCGCGTGAACTCGTCGCGAAATCGCGCGGCGTGCTCGTGTTCCCGAACGTGCTGCAGGCCGGCCTCATCGTTGGCGGCCAGTCCGGCAACGGCGCGCTGCGCGTCGGCGGCAGCACCGTCGGCTACTACAACACGTCGTCGCTGTCGGTCGGCCTGCAGGCCGGTGCGCAATCGAAGGCGATCGTGTTCCTGTTCATGACGCAGGATGCGCTCGACTCGTTCCGCAAGTCCGAAGGCTGGTCGGCCGGCGCCGACGCCTCCGTCGCGGTCGTGAAGATGGGCGCGAACGGCGCGATCGACTCCAACACGGCCACCGCACCGGTCGAGGTGCTGGTGCTGACCAACGCGGGCCTGATGGGCGATCTGTCGGTCAGCGGCACCAAGGTCACCCGGCTCCACATCTGACGATGCGGCACGGCCCCCGGGCCGGTTCGCTTCCCGGCAACGCCGCGGCCCCGGCCGCGGCGTTTTCTCGTGCGCCGCGCGCGGCGGGTATGATGGCGGCACCTTTGCGGGCATACTGCCGATCAGGCCGCCCTGCCGCGCTGCGCCGCGACATCCGTGACGTTCGCGAGCCGATCGCGCCCGAGGCAACGAAATTCAATCAAACCAGGCATCAATCTGCGCGAACCATCCATGGATAGCGGACACGATCACCAAAAATTCTTCTATTTCCTGCTGTTCGCGGTCACCGTCGGACTGTGCTGGATACTCGCGCCGTTCTCCGGCGCCGTCTTCTGGGGCACCATTCTCGCGATCCTGTTCCAGCCAGTGCAGCGCTGGCTCGCCGCGCGCTTCGGCAAGCGGCGCAACCTGGCCGCGCTCGTGACGATGTCGCTGATCATCCTGATCGTGATCCTGCCGCTCGTGTTCGTCATGGCGACGCTCGTGCAGGAAATCGCGTACGTGTACCAGGAACTGAAGAGCGCGCAGCCGAATTATTCGCAGTACTTCCATGACATCATTCATGCGCTGCCGACGTCGATCCAGAACCTGCTGCAGAAATACGGGCTGACCAACATCCCCGGCATCCAGAAGAAGCTGACCGACGGCGCCGCGCAGATCAGCCAGTTCGCGGCGACCCAGGCGCTCAGCATCGGCCAGAACACGTTCCAGTTCGTCGTCAGCTTCGGCGTGATGCTGTACATGGTGTTCTTCCTGCTGCGCGACGGCGGCGAGATCGGCCGCCGCGTGCGCCGCGCGATGCCGCTCGACGAAGAGCACAAGAACCTGCTGCTCGCGAAGTTCACGACGGTTGTGCGCGCAACCGTGAAGGGCAACATCGCGGTCGCGCTCGTGCAGGGCGCGCTCGGCGGCCTGATCTTCTGGATCCTCGGGATCGAGGGCGTCGTGCTGTGGGGCGCGCTGATGGCGTTCCTGTCGCTCCTGCCGGCGATCGGCGCGAGCCTCGTGTGGGTGCCCGCCGCGCTCTACTTCCTCGCGATCGGCGCGATCTGGAAATGCGTGATCCTCGTCGCGTTCTGCGTCGGCGTGATCGGCCTCGTCGACAACCTGCTGCGCCCGATCCTCGTCGGCAAGGACACGAAGATGCCCGACTGGGTCGTGCTGATCTCGACGCTCGGCGGGATGGCGCTGTTCGGCATCAACGGCTTCGTGATCGGGCCGCTCGTCGCCGCGCTGTTCATGGCGAGCTGGGACATCTACGCGCGCGCCGAACAGGGGGAGTGACGCCGCGCGTCACGGATGACGAATCCTGATCACGACGGGCGCCACGGCGCCCGTTTCCATGTCCGGCCCCGCGATCGTCAGCACCCCGCCATACGGCCCGGCACGATGCGCGCGCCCCGCTTCCAGCGGCACGGCTCGATCGTCGCGCGCATCGCGCCAGGTTGCGCGAACCGCCGCGCCCGCAGGCTGCGAAAGCGGCTGGCCGTCCGGCCCCACGAGCGCCAGATGCGCACCGGGCAAGCGCCGGCCATGCGCATCGAAGCGGAGTGCCGCCGCGCTCGCGCTGCCCGACGCCCCGAGCGACGGCGTGTCGAATGTCACGTCGTACCGATCGACGAGCGCGCCGGTGAAGTGCACGATGCCAGCCGCGCCCGCGTGCCCGGCCGCACCGGCGCTCGACACTGCGAGCGCGATACCGATCCCCGCTGCCGCCATCCGCGCCCGGACACCGATGCGCCGCTTCGTTCGATCGCGCGCCGCCGTCGGTGCTGCCCATGTTGTCTTCATCTGCATGTTCCGCCTCCCTTCCCGCTTCTCGCCGCGCAAATGAAAACGGCGGCGTGACGCGCAGGTCACGCCGCCGTTTGCCGGCAATTACTTTAGGGAGAGCGGCCGGAACAATAAATGAGACAAGTCCTAAACTGATACCGGAATATTCGGACTCAATGCGCGCGAGCGCGACGGCTCATGCGTCCGGATCGACGCGCAGCACGAGCTTGCCGCGATGGTCGCCGTCGAACAGGCGGTTCAGCACGTCGGGGGCGTTTTCGAGCCCGTCGGCGACGGTTTCCTCGGCCTTGAGCCGGCCGTCGCGCAGCCATCCCGCGAGCGTCTGCACCGCTTCGCGGCTCTTGCGGTAGTCGAGGATCAGGAAGCCGCGCATCGTGATCCGCTTCGAGATCAGCACGCCGACGTCGTCCGCCGCGCGGCCGCTGTTGTAGTTCGAGATCACGCCGCACAGCGCGACGCGCCCGCCGATCACCATCCGCGACAGCACCGCGCGCATCACCTCGCCGCCGACGTTCTCGAAGTTCACGTGCACGCCGTCCGGCGTCGCCGCCTTCAACTGCTCACGGAAATCGTCGGCCTTGTAGTCGACGGCCGCGTCGAAGCCGAGCGTCTCGGTCAGGTAGCGGCACTTGTCCGCGCCACCCGCGATGCCCACCACGCGCGCGCCGTGGATCTTGCCGATCTGGCCGGCGATCGAGCCGACCGATCCGGCCGCCGCCGACACGACGAGCGTCTCGCCGGGCTGCACCGGCGCGATGTCGGTCAGCCCGTAGTACGCGGTCAGGCCGCTCATCCCGCACGCGCCGAGCAGCGTCGGCAGCGGCAGGCCCGACTGCGCGGGCAGCTTCACGAGTTGCGCGGCCTGGTCGGCCGGCACCCGCGCATAGTCCTGCCAGCCGAGCAACCCCTGCACGAGATCGCCTTGCGCGAACCCCGCGTGGCGCGACGCGACCACGCGCCCGATGCCGAGCGCACGCATCACTTCGCCGATCGCGACGGGCGGCAGGTATTGCGGCACGTCGCTCATCCACACGCGGTTGGTCGGATCCATCGACAGATACAGCACGCGCACGAGCACTTCGCCGTCGGCGAGCGCCGGCACCGGCGTTTCGACGAGCGAAAAATGTTCGCGGCCGACCCGCCCTTCCGGGCGTGTCTTCAGCAGCAGCTGGCGGTTCACGGGTGTCGACACGATGTGCTCCTCCGGTTGTGTTTATCGATGCGCGTCAGACCGCGCACATGCCGCCGTCGATCACGAGTTCGGCGGCCGTCACGAAGCGGCTTTCGTCGGATGCCAGATAGACGGCCGCATGCGCGACGTCGTCCGGTTCGCCGAGCCGGCGCAGTGGAATGCCGCGTGCGAGCTTGCGCGTCGCATCGCGTTCGCCGAGCGACTGGAACAGCGGCTCGACGATCCCCGTGCGAATGAACGCCGGGTGAATCGAGTTGCAGCGCACGTCGAGCTCGCGGCGCGCGCAGTCGATCGCGACCGACTTCGTCAGCGACGCGACCGCAGCCTTCGACGCGTTGTACGCGGTGAAATCCGGCTCGACCTTGAACGCGGCCACCGACGAGATGTTGATGATCGATGCGGGATGGCTCTCGGCCAGATACGACAGCGCATGCTTGCAGCCGAGCACGATGCTCTCGACGTTGACCGCCATCACGCGCCGCCATTCGTCCAGTTCGATCTGCGCGGGCGAGCCGATCGAGCCGACACCCGCGTTGTTGACGAGCACCGACAGCCCGCCCATCGCATCGACCGCCTGCGCGAGCAGCGCTTGCCAGCGCGCTTCGTCGCGGACGTCCTGCGTCGCGGCAAACGCGACCGGCGTCGCGTGGCCCGCGTTGAGTTCGTCGGCGAATGCATCGAGCACCGCCGCGTCGGCAACGTCGGTCAGAAACACGCGCGCGCCCTGCTCGACCATCCGGCGCGCGATCGCGCGGCCGAGGCCGCCGGCGGCGCCCGTGATGTACGCGCACTTGCCTGCGAGGCGCGTGGAAACGATTGTCATGGGACCTGCTCCTGTCATGAGTCGTCGCGGCGGACCGGTGCCGCGACGGCGGTTGCCGTGCGCCGGCCGACGGCCGCGCGGTATGCGCGAGTATAGCGAGCCGGCCGCACCGCGCCGGACGAATCCGGCGGCCGGCCGCTGCCGGCCCCGCTCGAATGAACGCCAGCGTACGCGATTGCCGCCAATCGATGAAATGAATCTTCGTAATGCCCGGTCATAGACATGACTCATGACCTTCGGATCCGCGGGCGACGGGACGGACGGACGGGCACGGCACGGCACGGCACGGCCGATCATCGCCGATGTCGGCTCGATAACGACCGGGAAACGGCTTTTGACAATAACCAAGAAGGAATGGGACGGGACTCGGGGGGCCATCGCCGCGGCGACGACCGCATCCGGCACCGGCGCACCGACGCGCGGCAACGAACAGCCGTCAGAACCCGTCGCCGGACGTGCGCATGAACGCGCAGAACTGCGGGGAATGCGTGTCGATCATCTGCTGGAACGGTGCGCGATGCCCGTACGCGATGCCGGACACGAGGAGCAGGCAGACGGCCGCGATGCGCGGCGAGAACGCGCGCTTGTGCGCCCGCCGGTAGGCGCGCAGGAACACCAGCGCGACCAGCGCGCCGAGCAGCCAGCCGACGACGACTTCCGGGACCGTGTGCGAATGGTCGAACACGCGCGCGACGCCCGTCAGCGCGCCGACGACGAGACCGGCCGCCACGCCCGGCTCCTTGCCCGGACGGAATGCCTGCCACAGCATCGACAGCGCGACGGTCCACACGGACGTCGACAGCATCGTATGGCCGCTGATCACGCGAAAATCGAACTGCGGGATCTCGACACCGCAGCCCGCATAGAGAATCTTGGTCGCCCCGACCAGGCTCATGCCGGCCGCGAGCAGCACGATCCAGCGCACCGCGAGCCGCCAGTTGGACAGCGCGAGCCAGACGGCGCAGGTCAGCGCGACCGGCAAGGTCAGCGCGGCATCGCCGATGTTGCTGATTTCACTCCACATGACGGACGTCGAACGGCTGGCAAAAGGCGCAGTTTAACGCAGGCGCGCCACGCGCCTGTTTCAGCCTGTGACAAGCTGTATCAGCCCGCGACACCCGTGATCAGCAGCAGGTTCGTGCCGGTTATGACGGCGAACAGTACCCAGGCGGCGGCCTGCATCCCGCGACCGATCGCATGCTCGCCCATCGTGTTGCGATCGCTGACCGACCGGATCAGCGGCCACATCGCGAACGGCAGCTGCAGGCTCAGCAGCACCTGGCTCCAGACGAGCAGTTGCCCGACCGAGTTTTCGCCGAGCCACAGCACGCCGATCAGCGCGGGCACCAGTGCGAGCCCGCGCGTGATCAGCCGGCGCTGGTAGCACGGGATTTTCGTATGCAGGAAGCCGTCCATGATCACCTGGCCGGCGATCGTGCCGGTCAGCGTCGAGCTTTGCCCCGACGCGAGCAGCGCGATGCCGAACAGCAGCGCGGCCGCGCCGCCCGCGATCGGCGTGATCAGCCGGTACGCCTGTTCGATGTCGGTCACGTCGTGCTGGCCGGTCGCATGGAACGCCGCGCCCGCGACGACCAGGATCGCCGCATTGACGAGCATCGCGACGAACAGCGACACGCAGGTGTCGATGCGCACCAGCGCGAGCGTGTCGCGGATCAGGCCGCGCGCGCCGCCGACGACATGGCGCGTCTGCACGACCGACGAATGCAGATACAGGTTGTGCGGCATGATCGTCGCGCCGACGATGCCGAGCGCGAGCACGATCGCGTCCTTGCGGTCAGGGCCCGGATTGCCCGGCACGAGCCCCTTCGCGACCGCATGCCAGTCGGGCGGCGTGATCGCGACCTGCGCGACGAAGCAGAACGCCATCGTCGCGATCAATCCGAGCACGATCGCCTCGATCTGCCGGACGCCCTTGCCTTGCAACCCGAGCACGATCACCGTATCGAGCGCGGTCAGCACGATCCCCCACGCGAGCGGCACGCCGAGCAGCAGCTTGAACGCGAGCGCGCAGCCGAGCACTTCGGCGATGTCGCACGCGATGATCGACACCTCGGCGGTCACCCACTGCACGATGCGGCCGAAGGTGCCATAGCGGTCGTAGCTGGCCTGCGCGAGATCCTTGCCCGCGACGAGGCCGAGCCGCGCGGCGAGCATCTGCAGGAAGATCGCGGCGAGGCTCGAGAACGCGACGACCCACAGCAGCGAATAGCCGAATTGCGAGCCGGCCTGGATGTCGGTGGCCCAGTTGCCGGGATCCATATAGCCGATCGCGACCAGCAGGCCCGGGCCGAAGAAGCGCTTGAGCTTCATCCAGCGCGACGCGCCGGCGTCGATCGTGATGCTGCCCTTTACTTCCGACGGGCAGAAGGGGGCTGTGGCGGTAGTGGGAAGCAGGGGCATGGAAACCGGGGATCGTGATCGCGACACGGTGATTTTACGTTCATCCGCCCCGCTTTCTCCCGCGCATCGCCGCGCACACCCCGGCTCGCCCGCTCGCCGTCGGCAGTCGCGAGCCGCGGCGCGGGCTGCCGATCGGCCTGCGGGTGCGGCGTCCCGGCACCGTTCGTCAGGATCCGCTCGCGCTCGGCGACGCGAAATTCGGTCGGCGACACCAGCAGGCGCTGGCGAAACAGCTTGGCCAGACGCTCGCCGCTGCCGAAGCCCGTGCGCCGCGCGACCTTGTCGGCCGGCAGCGTCGTGTGGACCAGCATGTGGCAGGCGCGCTCGAGCCGCACGTGCTGCACGAACTCGGTCGGCGTCACGCCGATTTCCTTCTTGAAGCGCCGCAGGAAATTGCGCTCGCTCATCGCGACCGTCTGCGCGACTTCCGCAACCGAAATGCGGTTCGCGCTCTGCGCGCGCAGCCGCTGCACCGACATCCGGATCGACGGGCTCGCGCTCAGTTCGCGAAACGCCCACATCGACTGCGCATAGCGCTGCTCGACCGGCTGCATCAGGTTGCTGGCGATCTCCTGTGCGGCGCTGTCGCCGAGATCGGCGCGGAACATGTCGAGCACGGTCGCGAACACGTCGGCCTCGCCGGCCTGCAGTTCGATCGTGGCCGCCGCACCGCGGGCGCGATCGGTTCGCGCGCGATCGGCTTCCGTCTGCCGCTGCGACGCGGCGAGCGTCGACAGGCCCATCGCATCGACGATCCAGCGCGCATGGCGGCGGATGTCGCTCAGGCGGCGCCGCAACGCATCGTTCCAGTTGATCGACGCGCGCTCACCATGAAGATGAAAGAACGCGTGTGCACGATGGCCATGCTCGTCGCCGAGCGAATCGGCGGCGATCTGCACACCGGACGACGACTGCAGCAAGCCCCCCTTTTCGGATACGTACTTCAGCTGGTAATCCGCATTGAACGCGTTCAGGCGATTCGCCAGGTTGAAGGCCTCGCTCAGACGCGCGGCCTCGGCCAAGGAAAACCCCGTACTCAAATAGATTACGACCCACCTCTGATCTGCTGCTTCCACTGGCCAAGCCCCCGGACTGTTTCGACTTCTTTTAATTGCCGTCGAACTGTCAGGCTTATATTTGGTTTGAACACGTGCGACAGGGACGGCTATCTCGAAATATGAAGCGACGGCATCTTAGCCGAACTAGCCGAACGGGTCGTCTCTTTGTCACGAAATGGCCGACCGGGACAGCATGATGGCGGATTTCTACAGGCTGTCGCCGACCGATGATCTGGCCGCGCGGAAATGCGCGTGCCGACGGGCGGACTCGCATCGTGACGCCTGCCTCGTATCGCGCATCGGCTCCACGCACGCTCGCGTAGCGGGACGATCGTCATCGGCATGCATCGGACGGCATCGGTCGCCTGTACAACGCGCACCCGCGTTCCGTTGTTCGCGCATCCATTAGAATCGCCCCACCGCCCACCACGCCGCCTTCGTCCGTGCCCGCCGACCATCGTCTCGACCTGAACCTGTTCCGCGTGCTCGATGCGGTCTACGTGCACGGCGGCATCGGCGCGGCCGCCCGTGCGCTGCACCTGACGCAGCCGGCCGTCACGCATGCGCTCAACCGGCTGCGCGCGCATTTCGACGACCCGCTGTTCGTGCGCCAGGGCAACCGCGTCGTGCCGACCGAGCGCACGCGCGCGATCATCGCGGACGTGCAGCTTCACCTCGCCGGCCTGCAGCGCGCCGCGCGCGACCCGGCGGCATTCGACCCGGCGACGCTCGACCTGAGCATCGCGGTCGGCATTCGCGACGTGCTCGAATCGATCGCGCTGCCGCAGATCGTCGCCGCATTCGCCGGCGCAGCGCCGGGCCTGCGATTCGTGAGCCGCCGCGTCGCGGTGCACGACATCGAACGCGAACTCGCGTCGGGCAATCTCGATCTGGCTGTCGATCGACGCGTGCAGACCGGCCCGCGCATCGTGACCGAGCACCTGCTCGACGATTCGCTCGTCGTCGCGATGCGGCACGATCATCCGTTGACCGGCGGTCCGCTGCGGCGCGGCGACTATTTCGCCGCGCGGCATGTCGCGGTGTCGTCGCTCGGCGAACCGCAATCGCTCGACGTGCTGCTCGGCAACGACGGGCGCTTCCGTCACATCCAGCTCGTCTGCCAGCATTACTTCGCCGCATGCCAGATCGCCGCGGCGGGCGACCTGCTGCTGACGCTGCCGCGCACGTATGCGCTGCGCATGGCGGCGATGCTGCCGATCGCAGTGCAGCCGCTGCCGCTGCGGCTCAAGCCGTTTCCGCTGCTCGCGTACTGGCACGAGTCGCGCGAGACCGACCGCGCGCACCAGTGGGTGCGCGAACGCGTCGCCACGCTCGTGCGCCGGAGTGCCGGCGTCGCCGGCTGATCCCGGCGAGCCCCGTCGACGCGCGTGGCGCCCGCGTTTTTCCTCGAGACGGTATGCTGACGGCTCGCACGCCGCGCATCGTCGCGGCCGCCTCTTACCCGCTTACCGGAGACTTGCCATGCCGCTCATCCACGCTGCCGCCACCCTCGCCGCCGACGCGCCCGACTACGTCGTCCAGCTGCAGGCCGGCGCGCACGCGCTGACCGGCGACGAAGCGCCGCGCGAAGGCGGACAGGGCCTCGGGCCGGCGCCGTTCGAGTTCGTGCTGGCCGGCCTCGCACAATGCACGGCCGCGACGCTGCGCATGTACATGCAGCGCAAGACGTGGCCGGCCGCGCGCATCGACGTGCGCACCGAACTGCATGCCGATCGTGAAGGGCAGCAATACGTGCGCCGCGTCGTGACGCTCGACGGCCCGCTCGGCGATGCGCAGCGCCAGCGGCTCGCGGAAATCTGCGAGAAGACGCCGGTGACGCTGTTCATCAAGCGCGGCACGCGCATCGAAACGACGCTGAACTGACGGGCGGCGTACCGCGCCGCACGCGATCGCCGCGTCACAAGCAAAACGGGCGGGCCGCGCGCGATGCGCGGCCCGCCCGTTTGCGGATGTCGTCCGGCGCTCAGAGTCCGAGCGCGGACAGGTCCAGCTTGCCGTCCTTCACCGGCGGGCACCAGAAATACGCGCCCGTCAGCGGTCGCGTGAAGCGGAACAGGCCGTCGACGATGCCGTCGTCCGCGCCGCTCATCCGGCGCATCTGCACGTCGAACGCGCGGAACGAACGGCCGAACGCGACGAAGTAGAGCCCCGCGCGGCGCGCATCGGACCACGGCGACGAACGGCGCAGCATGAATGCCTCCGGCTCGAAGCTCTCCTGCGCGGTGCGCTTCACGTGCGCGAACTCGGGCGCGTCGTCGAGTTCCTCGTTGTCCGAGCGGCGGCGGCCGATGATGTGATCCATGTCGCCCGACGCAATGCGCTCCATCTGGTCGAAGTCGTGCAGCCATTGCTGAACCGCGACGAAGCTCGAACCGTCGAGCCCCGCGCCCTGCCCCGTGACGACCGCCGCGGCCAGCGCGTCGTCGCCGGTCGGGTTCTCGGTGCCGTCCTCGTAACCCGACAGGTCGCGATCGGTCGAATAGCGGAACCCGTCGACCGCGTCCTGCAGCACGAACGCCGGCGCGAGCGCCCGCTCGATCGCCCGCGCGCGCAGCACGAGTGCGCCGCGATCGTCGCCGCGCAGCCAGACCCAGACGTCGGCCGGCGTGATCGGCAGCGTACGGTCGTTCACCGCGAACGCCGGGTATTCGGTGAGCCCCGGAACCGGGCGGCCGAGATGCGCGGCCAGCGCCTGCCCGAAGCCTGCGACCGCGTCGCGCCCGTCGACGAGCTCGCGCAATGCCGCGAGCGCCGCGGCCACATTGACGTTGTTCGAAATCGTGAAAGTGAGGTATCGGGCCGCCGTGTCGATCGGAGCCAGGATGCCTTGCTGAACGTCGCTCATCGTTTCCTCAGGAGTGTATCGGGGTGAATCGGCGGGGCCGCAGCGGCCGGCGCGCAACGGCAGAGTGTAATCGATGCCGCCCGCCGCCCCGTGCGGCACCGCACCGCGGAACGCGCACGAAAGAGGGCCAAAACCCCGAATACTAACCGCATCGCTGCTGCAACGCCGCATTCGTCAGACGTTGCAGCGCGTCCGGCTCTGCTGATAAAATTCCTTCACGTCTTTTTCGGCGTCCTTTCAACCGTTCACTTCAGGGAGGTGCAGATGTTCCGAATGCCAGCAACCTTCCCGAACGTGGTCCCACGGCGCGGCTGATCCAGCCCGTCGTCCGCGCCGGCTTCCGGGTGCTCCGCTAACCCGCCCGCCTGCGCAATTTCCCGACAGCCCGTTTCGTTTCGCCCGCGTCGTGCGCGCGGTCCGGCTGTCGCGTTTTCGACGTTCTCCGAACCGGAAAGTCCCGTCGCGCGATGCGCCGGGCAACGATACATGACCAGAAAAACCACCCATCTGGGCGGCCAGGCATTCCAGGCCGTCTTCGGCTTCACGTTCCGCTACTGGCGCAAGCAGCCGGTGCGCATCGCGACGATCACGACGCTGGCGCTGCTCGGCGCGCTTGCCGACGTGCTCACGCCGCTGTTCGCCGGGCGCCTCGTCGATGCGCTGTCGAGCGGCCCGACCGACCGCGCCGCCGCGTGGCATGCGGCCGTCACCGCGTTCGGCACGCTGGCCGCGCTCGGCATCGGCGCGACGCTGCTGCGGCAGGGCGTCTACCTGAACATCATCACGCTCACGCTGAAGATGATGAGCGAGATCGCCGCGGCGTCGTTCCATCGCGTGCAGCGTTTCTCGACCGACTGGCACGCGAACAGCTTCGCGGGGTCGACCGTGCGCAAGATCACGCGCGGGATCTGGGCACTCGACCTGCTGAACGACACGGTGCTGATCGCGCTGCTGCCGTCGGTCACGATGCTCGTCGGCGCGACCGTGCTGCTCGGCACGCACTGGCCGGTGATGGGGCTCGTCGTCGGTGCGGGTTCGCTGCTGTACATCTCGGTAACGGTCGCGGTGTCGCTCGGCATCGTCGCGCCGGCCGCGCGGCTCGGCAACCTGTGGGACACGCGCATGGGCGGCGCGCTCGCCGACGCCGTGAGCTGCAACGCGGTCGTCAAGGCGTTCGGCGCGGAAACGCGCGAGGAAGCGCGGCTCGATCGCGTGATCGGCAAGTGGCGCCAGCGCACGCGCCGCACGTGGGTGCGCGGCACGTTCAACGGGGGGCTGCAGGGCGCGATGCTCGTCGCGATGCAGGCCGCGATGATCGGCGTCGCGCTGCGGCTCTGGGCGAACGACGAAGCGAGCGTCGGCGACATCGCGTTCTCGCTGACGATGTTCTTCATGCTGCAGGGCTACCTGCGCGACGTCGGCATGCACATCCGCAACCTGCAACGCTCGGTCAACGACATGGAAGAGCTCGTCGCGCTCGAGCGCCAGCCGCTCGGCATCGACGATCGGCCCGGCGCGCCCGCGATCCGGATCGGGCAAGGCGAGATCCGCTTCGAGCATGTGACGTTCCGCTACGGCAACCATCCGGTGCCGCTGTACGACGACTTCTCGATGCGCATCGCGCCCGGCGAACGCGTGGGCCTCGTCGGCCATTCCGGGTCGGGCAAGACGACGTTCATCAAGCTGATCCAGCGCCTGTACGACGTGTCGGGCGGCCGCATCACGATCGACGGCCAGGACATCGCGCAAGTGCGGCAGGATTCGCTGCGCAGCCAGATCGCGATCGTCCAGCAGGAACCCGTGCTGTTCCACCGCACGCTCGCGGAGAACATCGCGTATGCGCGCCCCGACGCGAGCCGTGCGGAGATCGAGCGCGCCGCGCGTCTTGCCAGCGCGCACGACTTCATCGTCGCGCTGCCGGACGGCTATGACACGCTCGTCGGCGAGCGCGGGATCAAGCTGTCGGGCGGCGAACGCCAGCGCGTCGCGATCGCGCGTGCGTTCCTCGCCGATGCGCCGATCCTGATCCTCGACGAAGCGACGTCGAGCCTCGACAGCGAAAGCGAGGTGCTGATCCAGCAGGCGATGGAGCGGCTGATGGTCGGGCGCACGACGCTCGTCGTCGCGCACCGGCTGTCGACGGTGCGCGCGCTCGACCGTCTGATCGTGCTCGAGCGCGGCAAGGTGATCGAGGAAGGCAGCCACGACGCGCTGATCCGCATCGACGGCGGGACGTATCGCCGGCTGTTCGAGCGGCAGGCGCTGGAACTCGCCAAGGGCCTGATCGATCCGCCGCGGCGCACGGCGGACGGTCATGCCGGGCCGCTTGGGGAGCCGGCGCAAGCCTGAAGGCGCCCCGATTGCAACCGGATGCGCGGCGCACCGCCGCCGCGGCCGGTTGCGTCATGCGGGACGTCGATGCGATCGTGAGGAATTCACGCGGCCGTTGCGTGCGTCGTCGATTCCATTCGATGGCGCCACGCGAGCCGCCGTGCGCTGCCCGGCAAACCCCTTGCGAACGAGGCGAGCCGGGATCACTTATCATACCGGCCAGGCAATTTGCGACGAAAGGCGGATCATGTTTACAGGCATTGTTCAGGGTGTTGGCGTCATCAAGGCCATCAAGGATCACGGCGAACTGAGAACGTTCAGCATCGAATTCCCCGAGCGGTTCACCACCGACATCGAGATCGGCGCGAGCGTCTCGGTCGACGGCGTCTGCCTGACCGTGACGACCATCCACTCGCCCGAGCTGATCGACTTCGACGTGATGTTGCCGAGCCTGCGCATCACCACGCTCGCCGACCTCACGACCGGCGCCCGGATCAACGTCGAGCGGGCCGCGAAGGACGGCGCTGAAATCGGCGGACATCCGCTGTCCGGACACGTCGACTTCATGGGAACGATCGCGAACATCGCGTCGTCCGAACACAACCGGATGATCCGCATCGGCGTGCCGGCCGATTTCAGGCGCTACGTGTTTGCGAAAGGCTATATCGCGATCAACGGCTGCAGCCTCACCGTGTCGGACGTCAATCGCGACGAAGGCTGGTTCGACGTCTGGCTGATTCCCGAAACGCGACGCGCGACCACCTTCGATGCGAAGGGCGTCGGCGACAAGGTCAATATCGAGATCGAGCGCAGCACGCAGGTCGTCGTGGATACGATCCGCGAATCGGTCAAGGAAACCCTCGGGGAATTGACCGGCGTCGTCACGACGTTGCTCGCGGAGAAGGGCATCGATATCGAGGAACTGCTCGCGCGGAACGTCGCGAAGCTGCCGAAGGCGTAACGGCGAAGAGCGCCGCCGTTCCCGCTGATGCCCGGGATCACCGGGCGTCGGCTTCCGTCGCGATGCGGCCGGCCGCCCAGCTCGCCGCCTTACTCCACCTCCACCTGCGCCCCCTTCCCTACCGCCACCCGCTGCGCGCGATAAATCCCCGCGTGTCCGGAAAACAGATAGGCGACCACGCAGGCGACGATCGCATACACGCCGACATCCGCGCCGAACAGTTCGATCGCCATGATCGTCGACGCGATCGGCGTGTTGGCCGCGCCCGCGAACACCGCGACGAAACCGAGCCCCGCCAGCACGGGCACCGGCAGCGCCAGCACCTGTCCGAGCGCGTTGCCCAGCGTCGCGCCGATGTAGAACAGCGGCGTCACTTCGCCGCCCTTGAACCCCGACGCGAGCGTGACGACGGTGAACGCGAACTTGCCCGCGAAATCGTAAGCCGGCAGCGGCCCGTGAAACGCGGCTTCGATCGTCGGAATCCCGAGCCCGAGGTACTGCGGCACGTTCAGCACGGTGGCGGCCACCGCGACCAGCAGGCCGCCGAGCACCGGCTGCAGCGGCGCATGGCGGATCAGGCGGCGAAACCACGCGGTCAGCGCATGCGTCGCGAACGCGAACAGCCGGCCGACGACGCCGAACGCGACACCCGCGACGACCGTCGCGGCCAGCCTCGTCGCCGACACGGCCGGCACGAACGGAATCGCATAAGCGGTGTGATGCACACCCCACGCGCGGCACACGACATCCGCGACGATCGCCGACGCGACGCAGGTCAGCAGCGCGTCGTACCGTACGCGCCCGATCGCGAGCACCTCGAGCCCGAACACGGCGCCCGCGAGCGGCGTACCGAACACCGACGCGAACCCGGCAGCGATGCCGCCCATCAGCAGCACGCGCCGATGCTCGCGATCGAGCCGGAACAGGTGCGTGACGCGATCGGCGAGCGCGCCGCCCATCTGCACGGCCGTGCCCTCGCGGCCGGCCGACCCGCCGAACAGGTGCGTGACGACGGTCGCGACGAGCACGAGCGGCGCCATCCGCTTCGGCACCAGCGCCTTCGGGTCGTGAATCTCGTCGATCAGCAGGTTGTTGCCGCGCGCGACCGACTGGCCGAACCGGTGGTAGACCCAGCCGGTCGCCAAACCGGCGGCCGGCAGCCCCCACAGCAGCCAGGGATGCGCGACGCGCGTGCCGGTCGCCCAGTCGAGCGCGATCAGGAACAACGCGGAAGCCGTGCCGGCCAGCGCGCCGAGCAACGCAGAGAGCGCGAGCCAGCGGCACACGTAGCGCACGGTCGCGAAAAAATCGGCAGAAGTCGAGAAAAACATGATTTCCAGATTCGACGGGACATCAAAACCTGGGCGGCAGAATACCGCATGGACGGCCTGCGACCTCCTGACGACCCAGGAACACGCAGGCATCATCAGCCGGGCAAACCGGCGGTTGAGGGCCGAACCGCGCGCGACGCGCCGGGATCGACCGCA
This sequence comes from Burkholderia sp. Bp9099, assembly GCF_003857805.1. Lineage (NCBI taxonomy): Bacteria > Pseudomonadati > Pseudomonadota > Betaproteobacteria > Burkholderiales > Burkholderiaceae > Burkholderia > Burkholderia sp. Bp9099. Next base: position 6,236 of record NZ_QTPU01000028.1, on the reverse strand, counting down.
GGGAGGCATGCCATCTCCGCAGGCGGCAATTGTACGCGACGCCGCACGGCGCGCGCAATGCGGCCCCGCCGGGGCCGCGGCGCGCCGTCAGTCGAGCGGCATGCGCGTCACGCGTGAAATCAGTTGCGGCGCGATCCGGTCGAGCGGCAGGATCGCCGACGCCGCGCCGATCGCCGCGGCCGCCTTCGGCATCCCGTAGACGGCGCTCGTCGCCGCGTCCTGCGCGATCGTGTAGCACCCCTTCGCGCGCATCGCCTTCAGCCCGAGCGCGCCATCGCGCCCCATCCCGGTCAGCAGCACGCCGAGCGCGTCGCCCTCCCAGCCGTCGGCGACGCTGTTGAAGAACACGTCGATCGACGGCCGGTACGGCGTCTCGGCCGGATGCCGCGTATAGCCGAGCACGCCGCGCGGCGAGATGTACAGGTGATCGTTGGTCGCCGCGAGCAGCACCTCGCCCGCCTGCGGCACGCTGCCCTGCCGCGCGACGCGCACGGGCAGCCGCGTATAGCCGTCGAGCCACTCCGCCATGCCGACCGCGAACGCCTGGTCGACGTGCTGGACGATCACGAGCGCAGCCGGAAAATCGGCCGGCAGCGCGCGCAACAGTGCGGTGAGCGCGGTCGGCCCGCCCGCCGACGCGCCGATCGCGATCAGCGTCGGCTGGCCGCGCGCGGGTGCCGGCCCGGGCGGCACGAGCGTCGTGGTCCGGCTTTCGAGCAGCCGGCCGATCTGGTCGATCTTCGCGAGCAGCGGCTGCGGCGCCGCATCCGACGGCAGGCCGAGCGCGAGCGTCGGCGTGTCGACCGCGTCGAGCGCGCCGGCCCCCATCGCCTCGTAGACCGACGACGTGTTCGCGCTGACGCTCGCGGTCACGATCAGGATCGCGCACGGCGCGCGCGCCATGATCTGCCGGGTCGCGGCCACGCCGTCGAGCTTCGGCATCACGAGATCCATCAGCACGAGGTCGGGCGGATGCGCGACGCAGAAATCCACTGCCTCGTCGCCATCGGTCGCCACCCACAGCACGCGGTGATCCGTGCGCAGCGCGATCACGCGGCGCAGCGCCTCGACGGCAAGCGGCAGATCGTTGACGATGCCGATGTTCATCCGCGTGCGTCTCCGATCAGGTCGTGCACCGCGTCGAGCAGCGCCTCGTCGTGGAAACTGCTCTTCGCGAGGTAGTAGTCGGCACCGGCATCGAGCCCGCGCCGGCGATCCTCGTCGCGATCCTTGTACGACACGATCATCACCGGCACGCGCTTGAGCGTCGGATCGCCCTTGATCAGCGTGACGAGTTCGATCCCGTCCATGCGCGGCATGTCGACGTCGGTGACGACCAGGTCGAACGCGTCGCTGCGCACCGCATTCCAGCCGTCCATCCCGTCGACCGCGATGGTCACGTCGTAGCCGCGCTTTTCCAGCAGCTTGCGCTCGAGCTCGCGCACCGTCAGCGAATCGTCGACGACGAGCAGGCGGCGGCGCCGGTCGGCGAGCGCGAGCTGCCGGTCGCGCGTGAGTTTCGCGAGCTGTCCGCCGCGCACGAGCTTGTCGACGGAGCGGATCAGGTCCTCGACATCGACGATCAGCACCGGGTCGCCGTTCTCGAGCAACGCACCGGCCGCGATGTTCTGGATCTTGTGCAGGCGGCTGTCGAGCGGCTGCACGACGAGCATCCGTTCGCCGAGGAAGCGGTCTACGGCGACACCGTAGAGCTCGGGCTCGCCGCCGACGACCACGACCGCCGTGCTCGCGCGCGCGACGCCGGGCTCGCCGGCATCGAGCAGCTGGTGCGCGGCGACGAGGCCCGCGCGCCGGCCGTCGAACGGAAAATGCGGCTGGCCTTCGAGCACGTCGATGTCGTCGTGCGACAGTTCGAGCGTGCGGCGCACGTGCGCGAGCGGGAACGCGTACGGCTCGCCGCCGACCTCGACCAGCAGGCTGCGGATCACCGACAGCGTGAGCGGCAACTGCAGCACGAAGCGCATGCCCGCGCCGGGCTCGTTGAAGATGCGCACCGCGCCGCGCACGCCGCGCACCATCTCCTGCACCGCGTCGAGGCCGACGCCGCGCCCCGACACGTCGGTCACCGCATCGCGCATCGAGAAGCCCGGCAGCAGCAGGAATTCGAGCAGTTCGGGATCGGACAGCCGCGCGGCCGTCTCGTCGTCGGTCAGGCGCTGGCGCACCACCGCCGCGCGCAACGCATCCATGTCGACGCCCGGCCCGTCGTCGATCACGCTGACGAGCAGCGAGCCGGCGCTATGCCGCGCTTCGAGCGTCACGCTCGCCTCGGCCGGCTTGCCGCGCGCGAGGCGCGCGTCGGGCGCTTCGACACCGTGGTCGATCGCGTTGCGCAGCAGGTGGCCGAGCGGCGCGTCGAGCAGGTCGAGAATGTCGCGGTCGACCTGCGTGCCTTCGCCGACGATCGAGAAGCGCACCTGCTTGCCGAGCGAGCGCGCGAGATCGCGGACGATCCGCGGATACGCGCGCGTCGCATCGCCGAACGGCCGCATCCGGCACTGCAGCGCCTCGTCGTACAGCTGTTCGGCGATATGCGTGCTGCGCCGCTCGAAGCGGTCGAATTCGTCCATGCGCTCGGCGAGCGAACGCTGCAGGTCGTTGAGCATGTGCCGCACTTCGTTCACCGATGCGAGCACGCCCGCGTCGAGATCGTCGGCAAACTGTTCGTACAACAGATCGAGCGAACGGGCCGCGTCGCGCTGCGCGCGCTTCACGCGCAGCATCGACTCCGCGAACGGCTTGAGCCAGCGCGATTCGACGAGCGACTCGCCGGACAGGCTCAGCAGCCGGTTCAGCGTATCGGCCCGCACGCGGCGCATCGCGCCCGCGCCGGCCGCGCGGCCGGCCTGGACCGGATCGGGCACGGCCGCCGGCAGCGCGAGCGGCGGCACCGCGGCGCCGGCCCCCACGGGCTCGTTCGCGGCGCCGTCGTGCTCGCGAGACGGCACGACGGACGGCGCCGCGGCCGCCGGCGGCGGCGCGAAAGCCGGTGCCGGCATCGCGTGCGCGCCGTCGGCGCCCGTCAGCGCCAGCGCGAACGCCTCGATCTCCGCCGGCGACACGGGCTGCGCCTGCGGATCGGCGACGCGAACCAGCAGGTCGACGCCGGCCAGCAGCACGTCGACATGCGTGGCCGTCAGCGCGATCGTGCCGGCCTGCGCCGCGACGAAGCATTCTTCCATGCGCCCCGCGATGTCGACGCCGAGCGGCACGCCGACGATGCGCGCGGCGCCCTTCAGCGAATGTGCGGCGCGCATGCACGCCTCGAGCGCGACGGAGTCGGGCTCGCCCGACTCGAGCGCGAGCAGGCGCTCGGACAGCGCCTGGGTCTGCGTGCGCGTCTCCTCGCGATACAGCTCGAGCAGCGACAGTTGGCTCAGATCGTCATCGCCGCTCATCGCATGCTCCGTGTCACGGCGTCGAACAGCCGATCGTCGTCGAGCAAGCCGATCGACTTGCCGCGCCACGACAGCACGCCGCGCGACAGGCCGGCGCTCGCGCGCCCGACCGTCGCCGGCACGGGCACCCATTCGGATGCGCCGAAGCGCAGCACGCCCTCGACTTCGTCGACCGGGAACACCACCGGCTCGCCCTGGTGCGCGGCGACCAGCAGCCGCGTGAAACGGCCGTCCGCGCCACCCTCGCGGCCCTTGCCCGCGTCGAGGCCGAGCAGCGCGCCGATCGAGATCGCGATGCGCAGCGTGCCGCGAATGTTGACCACGCCGCGCACGGCCGAATGGCGACGATGCGGCAGCGAATGGATCGGACGCGTGCCGGCGATCTCGCGCAGCACGCCGATCGGCAGCGCGAGCCATTCGTCGGCGACGCGAAACGCCAGTGCCGCCTGATGCGTATCGTCGTCGCCGTGCGCGCGGGTCGCGTCGAACGCGCTGATCCGCTGCGTCGCGTCGGCCAGCTCGGTGGCGCCGAGCGGGCGTTCGAGCAGTTTCGCCGCGTGATACGCGTAGACCGGGCAGTTCAGGCAGCGCAGGCAATCGGCCAGCCGCTCGCACGAGCGGTCGCCGTGCGTGCCGATCCGGTTCCAGCAATCGTCGACGCCGATCGTCGTGTCGTCAGTGGCAACGGCGTCGCGGTTCATTCGTTCCTCGGTCATCCCGATGTCGGCTCCCAACCCGTACTCTCATTATCCGGCCGAGCGCCGCGCACGCTCGAGCAGCCATTGCGCGCCGGCGCCGTCGCCGCCGACGTCCAGCAAGGTCGCGAGATGCGTCAGCGCTTCGTGGTGCGTCGGCCGCAGATACAGCGCCTTCCGGTAGAAATCGCCCGCTTCCGCGACCCGCCCGCGCGCATCCGCGATCAGCCCGTTCAGGTAGAACGCGTCGGCGTGCGGCCCGGCGTGCGCGGAGAACTGCGCGAGCACGCGCTCGGCCTCGTCGAATGCGCCCGCATTGGCCAGCGCCTGCGCTTCCTCGAGCGTCGGCGCGGCGCCGTCGGCGGCCGCCGGCGCGGGCGCGGGCGTGTCGGCCACGTTCGCCGCATCGCCCAGCGGATCGACGCGCGCGTCGGCCCGCGGCCCGAACGCCGTCGGTCGCCCGGCCGGTTCAAAGGCAGCGCGCGACGGCGCGGCATCGCTCCACGCCGGCGGGACGACGGCCAGCAGCGGGCGCGTCGCAGCCGGCGGCGCCACGGCGAAACGCTCGGCGCGCCGGTACGGCGCAATCGCGGGTATCGGCGCCGCATGGCGGGCCGCGTACCCGTCCGCCGCGGCGCCATCGCGCCCGCGATGAAACGCGAACGCGAGCGGCACGCGGGCCGAACGCATCCCGTGCCGCATCGCGACGCCCGTTTCGGCCGGCCCGACGAACAACATGCCGTCGTCGGCGAGCGCGCTTTCGAGCGAACCGATCACCCGGTCCTGCGCGTCGCGGTCGAAATAGATCAGCACGTTGCGGCAGAACACGAAATCGTAGCGGATGCCCGTATCGGTGCCCGGTTCGACCAGGTTCGCCTGGCGAAACTGCACGCACGCGCGCACGCGCTCGTCGAGCAGCCAGCCGTCGGCGACCGGCGTGAAGTAGCGGCCGCGGAACTCGGTCGCCGTGCCGCGAAACGCATTGCGCCCGTAGCAGCCGAGCCGCGCCTGTTCGATCGCGCGCGGGCTCAGGTCGAGCGCGTCGATCGTGAAGCTGGCCGGCTCGAGCCCGGCGTCGAGCAGCGCCATCGCCGCCGAATACGGCTCCTCGCCGGTCGAGCACGGCGCGCTCAGCACGCGGATCACGCGCCCGGGCGTCGCGGCGAGCCGCTCGGCCGCGTGCCGCGCGAGCGTCGCGAACGCCTCGCGATCGCGGAAGAACCACGTCTCCGGCACGATGAACAGCTCGATCAGTGCGCGCCGTTCGTCGGCCGACGCGTTGAGGTGCTGCCAGTACGCGTCGAGCGCTTCCGGCGTGACGGGCGGCCGCGCCGCCGACGGCAGCCGCTCGCCGTCGCCCTGCAGCGCCTGCACGCGCTCCGTCAGCGCGCGGCTCAGAAAATCGTTGCCGAGCGAATCGGGGTCGATGCCGGTCTCGCGCAGCAGCCAGCCGCGAAATCGCGAATCGGATTCTTTCATGCGGATTCCCCTCCGTGGCCCGGCAGGCCGTCGAACAGATACAGGCGCGCAACGTCGTCGATCAGGTCGGACACCGAGACCTGCTGCACGATCCCGTCGGGCGTGTTCGCGACGCGCCCGAGCCAGCGCGTGCGCGCGGTCGATACGCCGCTGGCGCGGAACGCCGTGCGGTCGATCCGCAGCGTCTGCGTCGCGCGCTCGATGATCAGGCCGATCACGCGCTCGCGGTCGAGCTGCCCGGCGCGGTAGCGGACCATCACCAGCCGCGTCGAACGCAACGCATGTGCGCGCCGTCCAAGCGCGAGCATCGGCACGTCGATCACGGGCACCGGCTGGCCGCCGCGCATCAGCAGCCCGGCGATCCATTCGGGCGCGCCGGGCACGGCCTTGGCGGTCGCGAGCGGCAACACCTCGTCGATGTCGGCCGCGTCGAGCGCGTAGCGCTCGCCGTCGAGCTCGAACATCAGGAACAGCGCGTGCGCGGCGCCGTGCGACTCGACGCGCGTCACGCGTCGACCTTGAAGCGCGACACGCTGGTGCGCAACTGGTTCGCGACGAGCGTGAGGTCGTCGATCGCCTGCGACGACTGGCGCAGCGATTCGGCCGTCTGCTGCGCGGCTTCCGACAGCTGCGACAGCGCCTG